>JAAYQF010000014.1 GCA_012519425.1 Bacteroidales bacterium
ATTCACGCAATGTGAACAATCCTTATAGTATGGATTTGGCTACCAATCTGAACGGAATGCTTGGTTTCAGATACATGATACCCACAAAAAGACGGATATTGAATCTCAGCACTCAAATTGAATTTCCGATAATGGGATGCATGTTTGTGCCTTATCCAGGCTTGAGTTATTATGAAATATACACCTCAAAGAAGATTGGCGAAACAATTCATTTCTCAAGTTTTCACAACAAACAAGGCATCAAACAAAGAATTATTTTCAACATGCCCTTTAAACATTCTTCATGGTCAGTTGGTGTTTTAATGCACCTGCTTAAGTATCAGACTGGTGAACAACCTTATAAGATAAATGAATTTTCGGTGTTCTTCGGGATTGAATATGATCTTATTAAATTTTCCGGTTGGAAGTCAAACAAACCCGAAAACTTCGTCAGTCCCGGACTTTAAAATAAATCACGCATGAAAACCAAATATTTTCTACTGGTATCGTTGATACTAATGCTTGTTTCTTGCATGGACGATTTTAATCCTCCTGCAAATACTTACCGTGAAAATTTTGAGACCCTCTGGAAAATTGTTGACACGCGGTATTGTTATTTAGATTATAAAAACATCAACTGGGACTCGATTTATACGGTTTATGAATCCCGTCTTAAGTATGACACTGTGAACGAGATCACTTTTTTTGATGCCATGTCGGAAATGCTGGCTGAATTGAAAGACGGTCATGTTAATTTATATTCATCTTTCGACAGGAGCCGCTATTGGAACTGGTTTACAGATTACCCGGCGAATTTTGATGCATCGCTTTTATATCAGGATCACTATCTCGGAACCGACTACCGTAGTGTAAACGGATTGAAATATCAACGTATAGCAGACGGAAAAGTAGGCTATATTTACTATTCAAGCTTTTCAGATGGTTTTTTAGATAGAAATATCAGATATGTTTTTCAGTACTTTATGGATTGCAAACACGGTTTGATCATAGATGTTCGCAATAATGGAGGAGGCTCTATAGAGACTTGCAAACAATTGGCTTCTTACTTCTTTGAAAGAGATACGGTAAGTATGTATTTACAGCATAAAACAGGTCCCGGTCACTCGGATTTCTCTGAACCGGTACCTGTCAAAACAGAAGCACATGAAAAGATCCAGTGGTTGCGACCTGTGGTGGTGTTGGCAAACAGGGCTTCTTACAGTGCCACCAATTTGTTTGTATGTATGATGAAGGATGCGCCGTATGCAATAGTCATCGGTGACCAAACCGGCGGTGGCGGAGGCATGCCATCATCCAATGAACTTCCCAACGGTTGGATGGTTCGCTTTTCGGCCAGTCCGATGTATGATGGTAATATGCAGCATATTGAGTTTGGTATTGAGCCGGATATCAGCGTAGACTTGGATTCGACTGATGTAGCGAAAGGGAAGGATAGCCTGATCGAGAGGGCGTGCCGGTTATTAGAAACGAGGGGATGGAGTGACTACAGCACGGGGCTATAGGGATTTCTGTCGGTGTTAAAATGACATCTTATGCGTAAACTTAAAATTACAGAATTAAATCGCTTGACTGCAAAGGAGTTTGAGCAAGCAAGCAAAACGCCCTTGGTGGTAGTATTGGATAATGTGAGAAGTTTACATAATGTAGGTTCGGTTTTTCGTACCTGCGATGCTTTTTTGGTAGAAGAAATACATCTTTGCGGTATTACTTCAACACCACCTCATGCGGAGATCCACAAAACTGCCTTGGGCGCGGAACATACTATGCAATGGAAGTATTTTGAAGATGCCATTCAATCGGTTGAGAAGCTTAAAAAAGATGGCTATGTAATTTATGCAGCCGAACAGGCGAAGGGCAGCACCAACTTATATGATATGCGTATTCCTTTCAGGCAAAAGACAGCTTTGGTGTTTGGCAACGAAGTCAAAGGTGTGCAACAAAAAATCATTGACCAATGTGAGGCCTGTATTGAAATTCCACAGTTTGGGACCAAACACTCGTTGAATGTCAGTGTTTCTGCAGGTATTATCATTTGGGAAATATTCAAACAATTACAGCATGGATTGGAAAGATAAATTAAATGCCCTGAAAGACAAGTTACCTGAGGGTGAAGAATTCCAAACTGTTCAGGAAGAAGTCAAAACTGCTCAAAAAGAGCCTTTGCGCATAGAATTAGATAAACGCAAAGGCAAACCTGCCACCTTGATCACCGAATTTAAAGGGGGATATTCATTAATTAACTAAAATTAAGCCAACTAAATCATTGTGAGATAGTTGGCTTTTTTGTATCTTTGGATATTCCCCCGTATTTGCAGTTGATGGCTCAAAACGGGGGTAATTAACCAGAAA
>JAAYQF010000080.1 GCA_012519425.1 Bacteroidales bacterium
CCTTTAAACAATATCTCAAATGTCAACAGAATAATCTTTAAATCATTAAACAAAGACATATTCTCAATGTAGATGATATCATAATTCAAGCGTTCAATCATTTTTTCAAGTGTGTCCGTATAACCTACTTTGATAGGACCCCAGGAAGTAAGTCCCGGCCGAACTTTATACAACAAACAATAATAAGGTGCTTCTTTGGTAATTTTATCGATGTAGTACTGGCGTTCAGGACGAGGACCAACCAGGCTCATGTCTCCTTTAAGTACGTTCCAAAATTGCGGCAATTCATCCAAACGATATTTTCTTAAGAACCTCCCGAAAGGAGTGATCCGATCATCAAAAGCACTACTGAGCCGCGGTTTATCCCTCTCAGCATTTCGATACATCGTCCGGAACTTCACAATATTAAATGGTCTGCCATGGTAACCAATCCTTTCTTGCAGAAAAAACACAGGACCTTTAGAATCAAATTTAATCCTGACAGCAAAAAACACAAACAATGGCAGCGAGATAATCAGCGCTATCAATGCCATCAAAAAATCTAAAAATCTTTTGACACTAATTTGCCAATCGGGCATATTGAGGCCTGTAATGCTTACTAAGGGATTGATGCCTAAATTTCCAATACGGGCACTTCCCGTCAGTATTTCATATAATCCGGGTGTAAAACTGATTTCAACGTTATACTGATACAGTTGATGGATGATCTTAAATAATTGGTTATCTGCTGTTTCATCATCATCCAGGGCTACGATAACACGCTCAATTTTATAACTCTCTATGATGGATTCCATTTCATGGAGACTACCCAGGATTTTCAGTCTATCCGGATTTTTTGAATTCTTAAAAACAGAAACATAGCCAACAAAACTTTGTTGATAGACCAATTTTTCAAGGTCAACAGCAATTTTTTGAGCATTTTCCCCAACCCCGACAATCAAAGTATTGATGGTCCATTTCTTTGTTTTCAGATTATGCTGAATCTGATTGAACTGCAGTCTTCTTAATGTATAAGTGATCACAAACATTAAAAGAAGAAGCACCGATAAGGAGTAATAAAAATAGTGGAAAGAAACAGCAACATCACCCAATTTCAAGATAAAAAATACAGCTATCGAAATAATGGCGGACGAAACAAAAGTAGCAAGGAAAAGATTAATTTTGCTTTTATCGATGACATTCAAATAAAATCCTGTCAGATAATGGACAAACACGCAAAAGACAGGAAAAAAAATCAGACTGGATAAATAATATCTGCTTGGAAGTGACACCTCAAGAAAGTACAGAATATGGATATTATTGATGTATTTCCTAAATGCAACAAAGGCCAACCACACCAAAAGTGCAGCCAAAATGTCAAAAAACAAGTATTTGGCTAATAACCTTTTATGCGGTATCATGCAGAAAAAATCACAGAACGGAAAATATAAAACATCTTGTTATTTCAAAACAAAGAGCAAATATACATGATATTTTTTAAATCGTAGTCATTTGACATAAACCACCAGGCTTCAATCAAAAAAAATGAGTAACTTTACAGCTTTAAAAATTAAGCTTTAAAATGACAAGTAAATGGATTTATAACCACCTATCAAAAGAACAAATTGACATACAAAACAAACTATCGGAAGCGTTGAATATCAGCCCTGTGCTTTCGTCTCTGTTGGTACAGCGCGATATTTTAACTTTCGAGGATGCCCGACGTTTTTTTCGCCCGGACTTAGCTGATCTGCACGATCCGTTTCTGATGGCTGATATGGATAAGGCAGTCAACCGACTCACCGAAGCAGTCAGAAATAATGAAAAAATTTTGGTTTACGGTGATTACGACGTCGATGGAACTACCTCCGTTTCATTGGTTTACAAATTTATCAGGAAATTTTACAACAATGTGTTCTTTTACATACCCGACCGTTATAAAGAAGGGTATGGGATTTCTTATCAAGGCATCGACTATGCAATTAAAAATAAGATGAGGCTGGTTATTGCTTTAGACTGTGGTATCAAAGCGATAGAAAAAATCAAATATGCCAAAGAACATGAGGTGGATTTTATCATTTGTGACCATCACACTCCTGATATTGAACTTCCCGGTGCCATAGCCGTGTTGGATCCAAAAAGATCGGATTGCAACTACCCTTATAAGGAATTGTCCGGCTGCGGTGTAGGCTTCAAACTGCTCCAGGCTTTTGCGCAAATGAATCAAATCGATTTCGATGCTGAGTTGGCACCATTACTAGACCTGGTAGCATTAAGCATAGCATCCGATATCGTTCCCATTACCGGTGAAAACCGTATCTTGGCGTATTACGGTTTGCGACAGCTCAACAAGCGTCCAAGTGTTGGCATCAAAAGCATAATAGATGTTTGTGGATTGACGGATAAAGAAATAACCATCAGTGATATCGTTTTTAAAATCGGGCCAAGAATCAATGCTTCCGGTAGGATGAAATTAGCCACAGAAGCCGTCGAACTGATGGTATCCAACGACCCGGGATTTGCCAAACAAAAAAGCAATAAAATCAATCAATACAACAACGACCGCAAAGATTTGGATAAAAACACTACAGATGAGGCCATCCGGATCATTGATGCGGATCCCGCGTCTGCGCAAAAAAAATCCATAGTCGTATTTAAGTCCAATTGGCACAAGGGAGTAATTGGTATTGTTGCCTCCCGGCTCTCGGAAGAATTCTATAAACCGTCAGTCGTATTGTCAAGCTCCAAAGGATTTGCTTCCGGATCCGCCCGCTCTGTCCCCGGATTCGACATATACAGCGCCATTGATTCCTGTCGTGATTTATTGGAAAATTTTGGCGGACATCGCTATGCTGCCGGATTAACCCTGAAAGAAGAAAATATTGA
>JAAYQF010000081.1 GCA_012519425.1 Bacteroidales bacterium
CACCTGCAGTCGAAATCGGATGGAAAACAAAAACCAAATCGTTCTTTGTCCAAAATAATTATACCGGAACACCTGTCCGGGGAACAGGGATCTTAGTCAGACCCATCATCAACAATTTTGAAGGAACGGGAATACCCGATACTTTGTTTGTTGGCGGATGCACTTTAATGGCTCCGTTGGGAGCGGCTGTTGCACTTACTTTAAGTACATGTCAATTAAATCATGAGTATCAATTTGCACCCCTGGTCAAGACTCTTCAAGATTTATCAAGCAATAACAAATTGATAATTGGAACCGTCAAAAGTGAATTTGCGGATGATTGGGCGTCATATTTAAAATTCAATATGAAAGATTTCAGACTGCATCAATCAGATGAACAGGAAAAATCGTATCAGTTTTTTGTGTTAAGTCCTCTCCATTTTGTTGTAAGAGAGGCAGTGTTTGAAAACAAAACGAATATCCCGGCTTACAAAATTCAAATTGAACATTTGAATTGAGGGGATAGAATGAAGACTTTATTAAAACTAAATGATGATGACACAATACTTTAAAAACATACTCTTATGGTTGGCTCTCTCTTTAGGAACAGTTTTGCCGGCTCAAGATGCAGAGCTGAAAATTATGACTTATAACCTTCGTTTTGGTGAAATGGCATCCCTGGAAGAAATGGCAGATTACATTAAAGACCGGCAACCTGATATAGTAGCCCTGCAAGAATGTGACTGGAAGACGAACAGAGAACGCGCATTACATCAAAACGGAAAAGCTTTTGTAAATGAGTTGGCTTATCACACAGGTATGTTCGGACTATATGGAAAAGCTGTTGATTACAAAGATGGCTATTACGGTCTTGGCATCTTGTCCAGGTATCCGATAGTGAAAAGTGAGCGGGTATTTTTGCCCAATCCGGAACCAAAGAAAGAGCAACGCATTCTCTTGATGGCAGAAATCGAATTGCCGGATGGATCAAATATAACGTTCATCTCAACGCATCTTGAAGTATCTTCTGCGGAAGCAAGGAAGGAGCAGATAAGCTTTATTAATTCTAAAATAAAAGAAATTAGTACACCTGTTATTTTAGCGGGTGATTTAAATGCAATACCGGATTCCGAAGAGATCAAAAAGGGCTTTCATACCTGGTTTAATGCTACTGATACGGTACACACCTTTGCATCTTATGAACCGAAAATCAAAATCGATTATATCTTCGGATATCCGCAGGAAATATTCAGTTTAATTCAAACGGGAGTTGACACTGATTGCAAATTATCCGATCATTTCCCGGTATCTTCCACCATACAGATAAAACAATAAACTTTTAATTCATTATATAACAAACCGATCATTTATAAATTTTCAATTATGAAACGAATTATTTTTCCATTATGCATGATGCTTATCACAGTCACAGTTTTTGTTGCCTGTGATGATGAAAAGGTGAAGCAAGCCAATGTTCAGTTTGCTTTGGAGCAAACGAGTTTTGAATCTTTACCATTGGCTGAACCCATACAGATCACCGGCACCGTTACGGCAGATAATGCCATTACCGGTATTTATTTTACGGGTGTCAAATCGGAAGGTGGTGCTTACGCAGCCAAAGGCGATGCCCAGGAATTCCTGATAATAAATTCCAAAGATCCGAAGAATATCAGTGTCAATATGGAGTATTTTGTTGACTCCAGAGAAATGACGCATATTGAAGTAAAAGTGATGGTGGATAAGGCTTCTAAAAGTCATTATATCCCTGTTGGGACCGTGACCGGTGAAGCCAAAGGTTCTGCATTTGTCGGTCAGGTCATTTTACGCGCAGACACCCTGGTTTGGAACGCAGAGAATACACCGGATGTTTACACAACTCCCAATACGGGCGCTATCAGTAATACACCTTCATTCTTTTCCATCCACGGGGTGGACATCAACGGCGAAAAGAAACACGTATTATCCATTGAAGAATTGCGCTCGGTAGAAGGCTTAAACGGTAGTTTCTGTTTTTTGAATGTATTGCAGAATACTGCCAACAGAGCTTATATCGGCAGTCAGCGCGGCTATATGTTCTCCAACCTTTGGTCCTCGCAATTAGGCGGCGGAACAACCGGTCGTCAATGCGATTTGTATGAAATTGACGGGAAAGCCATTCGCCAGGAAAATATTGATACTACGGAATTTAAGATCATCGCAGGCTCATGGATGGGCGAAGGCTGGAAAGAAGAAAGATACAAATTTGTTGATTCCCTCTTTGTGGTGATCAGTGATGAAGCTACTACTGAAGCAGCTAAGTTGAAAGCTCATTATTTGCTCGGTAAAATCCAAACTGTATTGGACAATGCTACCCTGGGTGAAGAAAATGAACCTACTAATTTAGACCCCAGAAGATATGCCCGCAGAAGGACCGATGCAGGTACGACAGGTACAAACGTTATGAGTGAAAACTACCGTGTCGGAGATTACATCATCCTGAGAAATCAAAAAGG
>JAAYQF010000082.1 GCA_012519425.1 Bacteroidales bacterium
ATCCCATGAAACATAGTATTTTGCAGGTGTTTGGGCTGCTACACCACTTGCAAGAAGTGCCACCAGCAGAAAAAACACTGATCTGATTTTTAATTTATGGAATACGACTTTTTTCATCATTTTTTTAAGAGTCAAGATAATCGTTTTAACAAACCCGCAGGGCTTGACCTTATTTGCTTGGGATAACCCACACAGAGGTTCATTGCGTTTGGTGTGGTGGTAAAAATACGGGGTCCGTTATTAATCCGCGAGGTGGTTCCGTAAGCAAAAAAACTTTCCCGGCACCAACCTAAATTGTCGCTAATAGGGTTGTTGACGGTCCAATTTTGAATACCAATATCGAATGTTGAATTTATTATCAGGTTGTTACTAATGGGCTTACACCCCGTTTGTGTCATAGTGGCACCAAGAGCAAACAGAAACAAAAAAGTAAAGGAAAGCAAAACTTTTCTCATTCTCCTACAACCCTCTATACATAGGCGTTTATCGTGCATAAAAACGCCGTAAAAATACGTGTAATTTTTCAATTTACCAACTAAACTTAGAAAACCTGTCTTATGTGCATTGCAAGATGTTGATACCCTGGTGATTGTGAATGTTAAAATTTTATGAATTTTTTAAAAGCACAGGTTTAATGCTCCGAAAAATTTCGGTTGATGAAAATCAGGATTTTCAGTGAGGATCGGATTCCAGCTAACATAGTGTGGTTCAGAGGTACCATCGCCACATTTGTAAAAATTAGCCCTTAGTATTTTAGGTAGGTTATGGGAATCAATATCAAGTACTTTAAATGGGATTTTTACGGTTAAGGTCCAGTCGAAATTGCCTTTTTTCTCTTGAAAGGGTTGATTTTCCAAAGAGGGATAGCGTTTTATTTGTGACATTTTTTCAGCCGGCAAAGGGTTTATACCTTCTGTGCGACTGATCCTTTCAGTTGCGAGGCAAGTACCTATGCAATTAAATTCAAAGTTAAAATAAGTTTTGCTATTGGGTAATTGACAGAAAAACTCTACACAGCTGTCTTGCCACACCGGATCCTGGTCATTGGTATAGAGGGCTTGTATTTGTTTTTCATTCACCACATAATGGATGAACAAGGCTTCATTGGAACGGGCAATGATAAATTTACACGCAGGCTTCAGCGGGAATGTGTCGGGCCAATTAACCTGGTCAATCAATTCAAAATTTTTCTGCTTTGAAAGCAAAGAAGAAATGGTGTTCATATCAGAAGCACTATTTAATTCAGAGATGCACGGGATCTTTATTTGTTTCATAAGTAGTAAGTAATTGAATTTAGCGTTTATTTAGTCAGGGTGAATGTTTTTTTGAGTAATTTTAAAATGACATACAAAATAATTGCAATCACTGTACACCACAACACCCAATTGTTGTCGATTAGCATTTTACCTTTTACGCAAGAGTACCGGATGTTGTGAAAGATAAAAAGTAGGATAAAAACTGCTAACAGACCGTTCTTTTCTTTTATCAATACTTTTTTAATATTGAAGGGATAAACAGGTTTCTTCTTGTTGCGGCATGAGGGAATAAAAGCAGGCGTTTGTTCAGCCCAGTCCATGTACGTTTTGCCAAACTTATTTCGTAAAAATTGTTCTTCTGCGCACATGATCCGTTCGTAATAGATCCAGTAAATCAACACGAAGATGATAAAAAAGTATAGGTTTGCCACTAGGATTGCAGCACCGGCCCACATCAAAAAATTACCGAGATACAAAGGATGTCGTACCATGGAATAGATGCCGGTTGTGTTGATCTCGTCGGCTAACTGTTCTTTCGTGTTTCGTCCGGAAGTGAGGGGTGGCGTGTGTCCTACTGTGATGATGCGGATAAACAAGCCTGTCAAAGAAACGATTAAAGAGGCTATTTCAATGCTGAAGTACTGTAAATCAGTAAACGTCTGACCATGAAACAAATCCGTGGTAAATACGCCTATTCCTGCTACAACAAGAGTCAGAGGTAAATAACTTCTGTAACGAAACAAGAAGTTGCCTTGCTTTACAAAGGATTCCTGAAGTGCCATAAGATTTTAAGTGCTTGAAAGTTGTGTTTTTAGAGATCAATCACAAATGTACATGATTTTTTTGAAAAAAATTATACGGGAATTCGTTCCGGCTGTTTACCATTTTATCTCCTGCATTCCCTTCGCTTTTAAAAATTCATTGGCTGCCGAGAAATGTCCGCAACCGATAAAACCCCGATAGGCAGAAAGGGGAGAGGGATGTACGGTTTTGAGTACCAGATGTCGCCGGTTGTCGATATAAGCTCCTTTCTGCTGAGCATACGACCCCCAAAGCATAAATACTAAATCCGACTTTTTTTCTGCAAGAATTTTGATGACGGCATCTGTGAATGTTTCCCAGCCCTTGCCTTGATGTGAACCAGCCCGGTGTGCCTGTACGGTTAAAGTGGCGTTCAAAAGCAATACACCTTGATTTGCCCACCTTATAAGACTGCCTGAGCTTGGAAAAGGAATGCCCAGATCACGTTCAATTTCTTTGAAAATATTGATCAGGGAAGGTGGAAATGCTACTCCGTCATTGACTGAAAAACATAATCCATGTGCTTGTCCGGGACCATGATAGGGGTCCTGACCGATGATCACTACCTTTACGTCATCAAAGGGACATTGATCGAAGGCGTTGAATATCAGGGGAGCCGGTGGGAATATTTTACCTTTTGCATAGGCTGTTCGTACGAATTGCACCAAGTCGGCAAAATAAGGCTTGTCAAACTCCGGCTGTAAAACCTTTTTCCAGGATTTTTCTATTCTAACTTCCATTACTGAACTGATAAAGCATTTTTAAGTTGTGTCATGGCTTGTTCTAAAATTACTTTTGGACAAGCCACATTCAGGCGCATGTGATATTCTCCGCCGGGACCAAAAATAGTTCCCTGATTGAGCCCCAAGCCGGCTTTTTGTACAAAAAAGTGATGTAATTCATCAGGTTCCATACCCAACGCTTTACAATCCAGCCACATCAAGAAAGAAGCATCGGGACGCATGGGCCTAATTTGTGGAATGTGTTTGTTTAGAAAGTCTATTACGTAATCCACATTTTCCTGCACATAGCGTAACATGGCTTTACGCCAGTGATCTCCCTCAGCATAGCAGGCTGCAGTAGCAGCATAAGCGAATATATTTCCGGATTTAACTTCAGAAGCCTCTAAGTAAGAGGTAAATTGTTGATATAACTTACTGTTCGGTATCACATAAAAAGAGGTTTTCAGTCCGGGCATATTGAAGGTTTTGCTGGGCGCCATAAAAGTAACGGAATTATCAGCGGCGGTTTGTGACACCTTTGCAAATGGAATGTGTTTTATTCGCGGGTCACCGGGTAAAACCATATCGGCATGGATCTCATCGGAAACAACTAATATCTTATGTTTTGCGCATATTTCATCTAACTTTTGGAGGGTTTCCAACGTCCAAACCTTCCCTCCAGGATTATGCGGATTGCATAGGATCAACATCTTCGTTTTGTCCGTAATTTTACTGCGCAAATCGTCAAAATCCATTTCAAATTTACCTTTTACTTCTTGAAGTGGATTGTAAACCAAGTCGCGTCCGTTATTATTCACAACGTTCATAAAAGGATGATAGACAGGAGGCTGTACAATAACCTCTTCTCCGGGTTTTGTGAAGCATTGAACCGTAAACGCCAAACCCGGAACAATGCCGGGGATAAAGCCTGTCCATTCTGTTTTTATTTGCCAGTCATGTAGTTTTTGCGTCCAGGCGGCAAACAGCTCAAAAAAATCAGCAGGTGTTGTGGTATATCCTAAAACAGGATGCTCCAAACGCTTTTGGATGGCATTTAAAACGAAATCCGGCGTACGAAAATCCATATCAGCCACCCACAATGGAAGGACATTTTCTGTCCCAAACAGCAATTTGCACTTTTCTAGTTTAATGGCATCTGTGTTTTCTCGATTGATTATTTCGTCAAAATTGTGGGGCATTTTCTTATAAGTAGTTAGTAGCTGGTAGTTAGTAGCTGGTAGTTAGTAGCTGGTAGTTAGTAGCTGGTAGTTAGTAGTTAGTAGTTAGTAGTTAGTAGTTAGTAGTTAGAAGTTAAAGAAGTTAGAGAAGTTATGGAAGTTATGGGTTCCGGGGTCGCGAGTTTAGCTTTTGGCTTTTGGCTTCGTTCATCGTTTTTTTTTTACTTTTTGTTCTCAATTCAACAATTCAACAATTCAACAACATTACACACTAAACATTAAACAATTTATTTTGTCTTTGCTCTTTTGTCTTTGCTCTTTTGTCTTTGTTCTTTGTTCTCAGTTTATCGTTCATCGTTCATCGCTTATCGTCTTTGTTCTTTGCTCTTTGTTCCTTGTTCTCAATTAATTAGTTCAATCGGTTTTCCCAAATTTGCATTGGTAAATGGTATATTTAATATCTCTGAAATCGTTGGTGCTATGTCTGTAATTTGGTATTGTCCGGTGATTGTTTTCGCTGGTATTTTTGCACCGTAGAACCATACGGGTAAATAGGAAACCAGGTCGTTCGATTCACCAACCGGATTGGACTCATCATCTACTTCTAACCAACCGGGCATTAATGTCAGGATAATATCCCCGGCTGTATTTTTATGTGTAGAATTACGGAGTTTCGCCATTTCGGAGTTAGGATTAACCCCCATCTGCATCAGTTGAGCATAGCTGAAAGCTGATTGTATGCCTTCAAACTCAAGCATAAATTCAACTGCCAACTCCTGCATTTCCCTGAAATCAATACCTTTTTCTTCTATCAATTTCTTATTTAGAAAAATATGCTTTCCGTAATAACCGGTCACCCATTTCTCAAAACCATAAATCGCCATCAGATAAGAATTTAGCAAAGCCATGGAGCGGTTTGCATTGAAATATCCGGCATCAACATGATACGCTTTCAACTCTTCAGGGCTATATCCGGCCGTTTGGTTTCCAAAGAGGACAAACAATACCTTATCAGCACCGATTTTATTTTCAATTTTCTGTATCAAAAACTGCAACTCATCATCTAATCGCAAGTACATATCTTCTTTCTCCAAAGATCGTAAAGCAAGATTTTTGTCGTTGGGTGTACGCACGGTAAATTGTAACATTAAAGCATCCGTAAATTCATCCATCCCCAAGTCGTGTTCATGAAGCAGGCGCAAAGCCAATTCAGCCACCAATGAGTTTGCGGCGGGTGTGTTTTTAATAATTGTTGAAGGTGATTGCTCATGTTTTTTTGTTGTGCTGTGGTATTCGAACGACTGTAGTTTTTTCTCATCTACCGCGGTGACATAAGTTTCAGGATTATACAGAGGTTGCCACACCCTGTCGGCAATCCGCTGAAAAGCCCCGTCTTCATTCATATTCAACGCCTGCCAGGGCATACCATCCTGATAATAGGTTGTAGAACTCCATCTTATCGAGTCTTCGTCAATCCAGGCTACTCCATTAGCCGCATGACCGCCCAAGGCAATTACATCTTCGGCATGCAAACCAATCGCAAAAGCTTTGGATTGTTTCTGATGAGCCATCATCAACTCATCTACCACATTGGTAGATCTGAAATGCCTGGCCGATAGCGTTAGATGAGATTCAATTCCCGATTGCGAAGCATCCTGAAATACCGACTCAATCTTACCGGAAAAGCGATTGTATATTCGATTGGAGACAACACCGTGGTAGTATGGAATGGTCCCTGAAGTCAAGGTTGCAATGTCAGAGGCATTCCCGGCAGCAACAAAATTACACGCTACCCTTGTCAATGCCGCACCCTGGCTTGTTAATTTTTTGAAGCCACTGTGAGAAAAACGTTCATTCAACTGTTCAATGTGCCTTTGCTGTAAACCATCCACCATGATGCCTACAAACAAGCGAGCTTGTTCTGAAAACGCAAACTGCACCGTAAAAAGCAGCCACAGCGTTGATAATATTTTATGTTTGAATGATGAGGGCATTTTTTAATTTAAGTAGTTAGTAGTTTTTTGGAAGTTAAAGAAGTTAACTTAAGTAGTTAGTAGTTAGTAGTTGGTAGTTAGTAGCTGATAGTTTTTCGTTCTTAGTTCTTATTTGTCTTTGCTCTTTTGTCTTTGCTCTTTTGTCTTTGCTCTTTTGTCTTTATTCTTTGTTCTTTTGTCTTTATTCTTTGTTCTTTTGTCTTTATTCTTTGTTCTTGGTTTTCGTTCTTCGTTCTTCGTTCTTTACAAAGTTCCCTTCGTGCTAGGCAATTCATACTTATAAATATCTCTTTTTACCGCCATTTTAATGGCTTTGGCCAAGGCTTTAAAAATGCCCTCAATTTTGTGGTGTTCATTTTCGCCTTCAGCTTTTATACTGAGGTTCATCAGGGCAGCATCGCTCAGGGATTTAAAAAAGTGCATGATCATTTCCGTGGGCATATCTCCTACGTACTCCCTTTTGAATTCAGCATCATAAATCAGCCAGGGACGACCGCCGAAATCGAGTGCAACCGAACACAAGTTGTCGTCCATGGGCAATGTAAAGCCATAACGTTCAATACCTCTTTTGTTTCCAATGGCTTTGCGCAAAGCTTCTCCCAAAGCCAGGCCGGTATCTTCTATGGTATGGTGTTCGTCGACGTGTAGATCTCCCTTTACTTTGATGGTTAGGTCACAGCCTGAATGTTTACCGATTTGTTCCAGCATGTGATCGAAGAAATGCAAACCTGTGGAGACATCAGTTTTACCGCTTCCATCTATATTTAACTCGATGAAAACATCAGTTTCTTTTGTAGTGCGCTGAACGATAGCACGCCTTCCGCCGGCAAACAGAAAATCAGTGACAGCATCCCAGGAAGTTGTTTGTATGGCACAATACTTTTGTAAGTTGGTGTTTTCTAACAACTTGTAATCTCCATTGATCAAGATGGCTTTACAGCCCAGGTTTTTTGCCATTTCAACATCTGTCAGTCTGTCACCTATTACAAAAGAATTGGCCAGATCATAAGCTTCGGAAAAATACTTTTTTAGCATGGCAGTACCGGGCTTACGTGTTGGCAAGTTATCTTCAGGAAAAGATTTATCGATAAAAATTTCGTCAAACTCAATTCCTTCATGTTGTAAGATCTGAAGCATTTTTCCTTGTACCGCATCAAAGTTGGCCTGAGGATATCCTTCTGTTCCCAACCCATCCTGGTTAGTGACCATTGCCCATTCATAGTCCAGCTTATGTCTGATGAAATGCAAATTGCGAATGACACCGGGTAAAAATTCCAGCTGTTCCAATGTGTCCACTTGAAAAGTGACCGGTGGTTCAACAATGATGGTTCCGTCTCTATCAATAAAAAGTACTTGCTTAGGATTCATGTTGATTGCTGATATAGGATAAAAACTAAATTTTAGATTTGCGATTACAAAAGTAGTTTATTTTTGGTGTAGATTAAAATTTTTGCATTTTCAGAAGTCAATTGTATTTTGTGATAACAGAATTAAGGTAGTATCTTTGTACGGTGGTAATGTAGTTTATAATATAGTTGACAATACTCTCCCCAATATAATATTTTTTAAGCAAGCAGATTTATGGATTTTGATTGGTTGGTAGCTTTATTTGCTGAAAGAGGCATTGCTTACACCTTGTTGTTATACGCTTTTGTGATTGCAGTAGGCGTGATGATTGGTAAAGTGAAAATTTTCGGGGTATCCCTGGGGGTTACCTTTGTCTTGTTTGTCGGTATTTTTGTCGGACATTTCGGTTTTAATGCCAATCCGGAATTGATGAATTTTATCCGGGAATTTGGATTGATTCTATTCATATACTCCATTGGGTTACAAGTTGGACCGGGATTTTTTGCTTCCTTCAAGAAGGGAGGGATGCACCAAAATTTAATGGCAGCTTGTGTGGTGTTTTTAGGGGTTGGTATCACCATTGCCTTATATTACATTTTTGCAGGAAGGATTCCTATGCCCATGTTTGTCGGGATATTATCGGGTGCTGTCACCAATACTCCGGGTCTCGGTGCTGCACAAGAAGCACTTCATCAATCATTTGATGCCGGCCAGATCACAGAAATTCCGGAAATAGCATTGGGTTATGCTGTAGCTTACCCGCTTGGAGTTGTCGGCGTTATACTTTCTTTTATTCTCATTCGTGCGATTTTCAAAATCAATCTTAATAAAGAAAATGATAAAATTAAGGAAACTTTGGCACCGGCGGATGGCACTAAGTTGATGACCATAAAAATTAACTCGCATGCAATTCATGGAAAGACATTGATTGAAATTAGAAAATTGATAGGTCGCAAATTCGTTATTTCCCGCCTCTACCATGATAAAGGTTATTTTGTTCCCAAAGGAGACACTATATTATACAACGGTGATATTGTGTTGATAGTTGCAACCGAAGCAGATGCCGGAGCTGTAAAAGCATTGCTTGGGGAAGTGATTGAGTTTAATTGGAAGGAGTCGGAAGAGAAAATGATTTCACGCAGGATAGTAATTACACGTGAAGCTATCAACGGTAAAACCTTGGGTTCACTGAAGTTAAGAGCATTGAACGTCAATTGTACCCGTATCATACGTTCGGGTTTTGATTTGTTTGCAAGCGAAGACCTGGTGTTGCAAGTAGGTGATCGTGTGGTGGTTGTAGGCTCTCCGGAGTCAATTAAAAGAATTGAACAGGTTTTAGGAAACACATTAAAACGATTGGATGAACCCCATTTAATCACTTTGTTCGTAGGTATTTTCCTGGGCATTATTTTCGGCAGCATTCCTTTTTATATACCCGGTATGCCCATGCCGGTAAAACTTGGATTAGCCGGCGGTCCTTTGGTGGTTGCCATATTATTGGGACGCTTTGGCTTCAAACTGAAGCTTATTACTTACACGACACAAAGCGCCAACTTGTTGTTGCGTGAAATAGGCATCACCCTGTTCCTGGCAAGTGTAGGTATCGCAGCCGGTGATCAGTTTGTGGAGACTGTGATTTACGGTGACGGTTTGATTTGGGTGGGTTGTGGTGTCCTGATTACCGTGATACCCGTATTGCTTGTGGGTATATTTGGTAAGAAAGTGATGAAAATGAATTACTTTTCACTGATGGGACTTTTGTCCGGAAGTATGACCAACCCTCCCGCTTTGGCGTATGCCAACAGCATTGCCGACAATGATGCTCCTGCTGTATCCTATTCCACTGTTTACCCGCTCACCATGTTTTTACGGGTTATCATAGCGCAAATACTGATCTTGGCATTTGTGTAAATTTAATTTGTTGCCCGATGGATCAACATGCCCAAACATATGAAACAGCATTGCATAAAGCAGCATCTTATTGCTCGTTGGCAGAAAGATGCATTTCTGAATTAAAAGAAAAATTGAACAAATGGAAAGTTGATGAATCAGATCAGCATAAAATTATTGATTATCTGATTCAAGAAAAATACATAGACGAAAAACGGTTTGCGACAGCCTATGCAAAAGATAAATTCAGGTATAATAAATGGGGGAAGATAAAAATAAGCTACCAATTAAATCTGAAGCAAATCAACAAAGACATTATTGAGCATGCACTGAAAGCGATTGATGATGATGAATATAACGCCCTAATTCTTAGATTGGCAAAAGATAAACTTAAAAAAATTGCTTTTAAAAGTGAGCATGAGAAAAAGGGAAAGCTGGCCCGGTTTTTATCCGGGAAAGGATTTGAAAATGAAATGATTTATAAGGTGTTGGAAGAGTTGGATTTTCGTAACAATTAATCCGTAACAATTAATCCCATTGGTATCCGAAATTACGCAATGCCGTATCTTTCTTTCTCCAGTCTTTTTCAACTTTTACAAATAGTTCCAGGTAAATTTTCTTTTCAAAAAAAGCCTCTAAATCCTTTCTGGCTTCCGTACCCACTTTCTTGAGCGATTTTCCTCCGTGACCGATGATGATGCCTTTTTGGGATTCACGTTCTACATGGATGACAGCATGGATGCGAATGATCTTCTCTTCTTCCAGGAATTTTTCCACAACTACCTCTACAGCATACGGAATTTCTTTGTCATAATACTTTAAAATTTTTTCTCTGATAATTTCTGTTACAAAGAACCTCGCCGGTTTATCCGTCATTTGGTCTTTATCGAAAAAAGGCGGTGATTCCGGGAGCAGGGCTTTGATGCGATCAAATACAGGTGCGACATTAAAATTTTCCAAAGCAGAAACAGGAAAAATTTCAGCCCTCGGAAGCAATTGACTCCACTTGTCCACAAGCATTTCCAATTTTTGCTGGTCGATTAAATCAATTTTGTTGATGATTAAAATTAAGTGTGCCGGATTCAAATTGACTTTCTCAATAAAATCGGCATTTTTCTCGGCAGAGTCATATACATCGGTTACATACAATAGTATATCCGCATCGGTAAGCGCAGAATTTGAAAACTTACGCATAGATTCCTGCAAACGGTAGTTTGGTTTTAATACGCCCGGAGTGTCTGAATAAATTATCTGAAAATCTTCTCCGTTTACTATTCCTAAAATTCTATGCCTTGTGGTTTGTGCTTTTGAAGTGATGATGGATATTCTTTCACCTACCAGCACATTCATCAAGGTTGACTTTCCCACATTGGGATTACCTACAATATTTACAAATCCGGCTTTGTGCATTATTTTTCGAATTAAAACACAAAGGTATGGGAATTTATTGACAATTTACGATTTGAGTACGTGTCATTTACGATTTGCTGTCAGAATTTTTCTTATATTTGCACCCGAAACATTTCAGTTCATGCGTAGAAAATTATCTTCTGATAGAATACAGAAAATTTCGCAGCCCCTGAAAATGACATTTATCATTATCGGAGCTTGTATTGTGTTGGCTTCAACCTATTTCACCAATAAGCTCGGGAATGAACTTGCCCTGGAAGAAAAGAAAAAGATTGAAATTTGGGCTGAAGCTACGCGACAATTAATTCTGTCGGATGAGACGACAAACCCTGATTTTTTCCTTTCAATCATAGAAGGTAACACCACCATTCCCGTGATATTGGTAGATGAATACGACAATTTGTTGTCGTCCAAAAATGTAAAAGAACCTGCAAAAGATGTTGCCAGCTTTTATCGCAAAGAGATCAATCGTCTCAAGCAGAAAAAAACACCCATAGAGGTCAATCTTGGCGATGCTTCCCAATTTATATATTATGATGATTCCCGGTTGCTTAAACAGCTTTATTATTTCCCATATGTGCAGTTAGGCATCATATTCTTTTTCATATTGATGGCTTTTGTGGCATTTTCCAGCACTAAAAAAGCTGAACAAAACAGGGTGTGGGTGGGCCTTTCCAAAGAGACAGCACATCAGTTGGGCACTCCGATATCTTCTTTATTGGCATGGGTTGATTTGTTGAAAATGAAGTTTGAAGAAGAAAAAATGATTGATGAAATGTCAAAGGATGTCAATCGCTTACGCATCATTGCAGAAAGATTTTCAAAAATCGGCTCTGTTCCGGATTTACAGTTGGTAAGTCTGAACGAAAATATCCTGAATGCTGTACAATATATTTCCAACAGGACATCTTCAAAAGTCAGGATCCAATGTCATTTCCCCGATAAAAATCACATTTTTATCAGGTTGAATACACCTCTTTTTGAGTGGGTGATTGAAAATTTATGCAAAAATGCGATAGACGCCATGGATGGTAGTGGGAATATTTATATTTATACAACCAAGACGTCCAAAGAATGCATTATCGATGTTCAGGACACAGGAAAAGGAATCGAAAGGAAAAACTACAAAACAATTTTCTCTCCCGGTTTTACAACCAAAAGCAGGGGCTGGGGTTTAGGACTCTCTTTGGCTAAAAGGATCATCGAAGAATACCATAACGGGAAAATTTATGTAAAAAGTTCTGAAATCAACAAGGGTACCACCATACGGATTGTATTAAAAATCTGAATTCTCGTCTTGTTTTGCAGCTCAAACCCTAAGCCCGGGTCCTAAAACTTTCTCCAAAAAATCATCTTGCCACTTGCAGGTTAAAAATCTTTTTGTAACTTTGCAGCCCGTTTTGGGATTTTTTTTGAATAAACAGTATTAAAATAATTTTAAATGCCTACAATTCAACAGTTAGTTAGAAAGGGAAGAAAAGTAATTACCCACACAAGTAAGTCTCCGGCCCTGGATTCTTGTCCACAGCGTCGCGGGGTTTGTGTGCGTGTATATACCACTACTCCTAAAAAGCCAAACTCTGCCATGCGAAAGGTGGCACGCGTACGTTTGACTAACCAAAAAGAAGTGAATGCCTACATCCCGGGTGAAGGTCATAATTTGCAGGAGCACTCTATTGTGATGGTTCGCGGCGGGCGTGTAAAAGATCTTCCCGGAGTTCGTTATCACGTGGTTCGAGGTTCGTTAGATACAGCCGGTGTTGCCGGTCGTACACAACGTCGTTCGAAATATGGTACTAAGCGTCCTAAACAGACGAAGTAAAATGAACATTATATATTAATTACTAATTATAAGAGAGATTTAAAAATCAAGTTATAAACTTGTTTTACCGGTAGCAGATGAAGGTTGAGTAAACTGCTTGGCGGAGCATGTTGAAGCGAGACTAAAGAGCAACCAAAAACAAACAATTTTTTTTAAAATGAGAAAGTCGAAACCAAAGAAACGGGTTATCCTACCTGATCCCGTTTTTAACGAGTCGATGGTTACCCAATTTGTGAACCACTTAATGTTCGATGGCAAAAAATCAATTGCTTTCGATATTTTCTATTCCTCTTTAGAAGTTGTGAAAAACAAACTTCCAAACGAAGATAAAACTCCCCTTGAGATCTGGAAGAAAGCGCTCGAAAATGTTACCCCCCTGGTAGAAGTTAAATCACGCCGTGTTGGTGGAGCAACATTCCAGGTTCCTACAGAAATCCGACCGGACAGGAAGGAATCAGTTTCAATGAAAAATCTTATATCGTTTGCGCGTAAGCGTAGCGGACGTTCGATGGCTGAGAAATTAGCTGCCGAGATTATTGATGCGTACAATAGTCAAGGTGGGGCTTTTAAGCGTAAAGAGGATATGCACCGAATGGCAGAAGCGAACCGTGCTTTTGCTCACTTTAGATTCTAATTCATTTGTAAAGCACAAATTAATTTGGAAATACACTGTTAATGGCTCAAGATTTAAAATATAATAGAAATATCGGTATTATGGCGCACATCGATGCCGGAAAGACGACTACATCAGAGCGGATATTGTACTATACCGGTCTGACGCATAAAGTCGGTGAAGTGCATGATGGTGCTGCTACCATGGACTGGATGGCACAGGAGCAGGAAAGGGGCATTACCATTACTTCTGCTGCCACTACAACATCTTGGGTCTATCAAGGAAATAAATATAAAATCAATTTAATCGACACTCCCGGACACGTGGACTTCACGGTAGAAGTTGAACGTTCATTGCGCATTTTAGATGGTGCCATTGCTACGTTTTGTGCCGTAGGAGGTGTTGAACCACAGTCTGAGACCGTGTGGCGTCAGGCTGATAAGTACAATGTTCCACGCATCTGTTATGTTAATAAGATGGACAGGTCGGGAGCTAACTTCTTTGAAGTTGTTCGTCAGGTGAGAGAGATGCTTGGTGCCAGACCGTGTCCCATTCAAATTCCTGTCGGCGCAGAAGAAAAATTCAAAGGTGTTGTTGATTTAATCAAGATGAAAGCCTTTATCTGGCCCGATGATTCAGTTGCTGCAACCTATCAGGAAGCGGAAATACCGGCTGATTTACTTGCTGAAGCAGAAGAATGGAGAGACAAGATGCTCGAAACCATTGCGGAGTTTGATGAGGTTGTGATGGAGAAGTATTTTAATGATCCGGCAACCATCACGGAAGAAGAGATTAAAACAGCAGTGCGTAAAGCTACTTTGTCGATGGAAATTAATCCGGTGATATGCGGTTCTTCCTTTAAGAATAAAGGTGTGCAAACCATGCTGGATGCTGTTTGTGCATTTTTGCCCAGTCCGTTGGACACTGACGTGATCGTCGGCACGGATCCTCATGATTTTGGAAAAGAAATTATTCGTCATCCTAAATCAGATGAGCCTTTGACAGCCCTTGCATTTAAGATTGCAACTGATCCTTATGTAGGCAGGCTATGTTTCTTCCGCGTGTACTCAGGCGTATTGAAAGCAGGCTCTTATGTATATAATTCCCGTTCAGGGAAAAAAGAACGTATTGCCCGCATCTTTCAAATGCACTCCAACAAACAAAATCCTGTAGATTTTATTTCTGCAGGTGACATTGGTGCAGGCGTCGGCTTCAAGGATATTCGGACCGGAGATACGCTTTGTGATGAGAATAATCAAATCTTACTTGAGTCCATAGATTTCCCCGATCCCGTTTTAGGTATCGCAGTTGAGCCGAAAACCGAGAAGGATTTGGATAGATTGAGTGTGGGACTTTCCAAATTAGCTGAAGAAGATCCTACATTTACTGTACACAGCGATGAACAGTCCGGTCAGACGGTTATTTCAGGAATGGGTGAACTTCACCTGGAAATTATTATAGACCGCTTGAAACGCGAGTTTAAAGTAGAGTGTAATCAAGGACGTCCTCAGGTATCTTACAGGGAAGCTATTACAGAAGCAGTAGAACTTCGTGAAGTATATAAAAAGCAAACCGGCGGTCGCGGTAAATTTGCCGACATTGTTGTTCGTCTTGAGCCTGCCGATCCTGATTTTGAAGGTTCTTTACAATTTATAGATCTTGTGAAAGGCGGGAATATTCCCAAAGAGTATATTCCTTCTGTGCAAAAAGGATTTCAAATTGCGATGAAAAACGGTGTATTGGCCGGGTTTCCCATGTCAAAGCTGAAAGTTACGTTGATAGACGGATCTTATCATCCTGTTGATTCAGACCAACTTTCGTTTGAGATATGCGCACAGTTGGCTTTCAGGAAAGCATGTGTAAAAGCCAGGCCCATTTTGTTAGAGCCTATCATGAAGATAGAAGTAGTGACTCCGGAAGAAAATATGGGCGATGTCATTGCTGATCTTAATAAACGCAGGGGACAGATTGAAGGCATGGAGTCCAGTCGTACCGGAGCCCGGATTGTAAAGGCTAAAGTTCCATTGGCCGAAACTTTCGGATATGTGACAGCTTTACGTACCATCAGTTCGGGTCGTGCAACTTCTTCCATGGAGTTTTCAAACTATGCTGAGGTATCGGAGTCCCTTGCCAGAGTTGTGTTGACGGAAGCGGGAGGTAAGGTAGATTTATTATAAAGCCGTAAGTCTTCGTGAATGAATGATTTTCGGGAATATTGAATTTTAAAAAACGAACTTTTTGATTAGCGAATGACTCTTAATTAAAAAGTTGATGATAAAAATAATAACTAATTAAAAAAGAATGCTTGCTGAAAGTTCTCCCTTGGGGAAATGTAGGAGGCTGTTAAAATCATTATGAGTCAAAAAATTAGAATTAAATTAAAATCGTACGATTACAATCTGGTTGATAAATCAGCAGAGAAGATTGTTAAAACAGTAAAGTCTACAGGTGCCCATGTAAGCGGTCCGATTCCTTTGCCAACGCACAAAAGGATTTTTACGGTGAACCGTTCTACTTTTGTGAACAAGAAATCGCGTGAACAGTTTGAGTTGTCCTCTTATAAAAGACTGATTGACATCCATAACTCTTCAGCCAAAACTGTAGATGCTCTTATGAAGTTGGAACTTCCCAGCGGGGTTGAAGTAGAAATTAAAGTATAAGTCTCTTCAAACTTCTTCGGAAGAGAAGATTTGAAAGTGCTAAAATAAATTTTAAACTCGTCTCTTGATAGTCCTCTTGTAAAGGATTTAGGGAGCTAATTATTAATTGAAATGCCAGGATTAATTGGAAAAAAAATCGGAATGACATCGGTTTTCAGTGCCGACGGTAAAAATATGCCGTGCACTGTTATTGAAGCAGGTCCTTGTGTTGTTACTCAAATCAAAACAATAGAAAAAGACGGGTATGAGGCAGTTCAGCTGGGCTTTCAGGAAAAGAAAGAAAAGCATACCAACAAGCCTCAGGCAGGTCATTTTAAGGCTGCAGGAGTAGCGCCGCAAAGACACTTGGTTGAGTTCAATGAATTTGATAAAAAATTCAAATTAGGTGATCAGGTCACTGTAGAAGTATTTGAAGTTAATTCGTTTGTTGACGTAGTTGGAACTTCAAAGGGTAAAGGTTTTCAGGGCGTTGTAAAGCGTCACGGTTTTAGCGGAGTAAAAGAATCGAGCCACGGGCAGAAACATCAGCGTGTGCCGGGTTCGATAGGTGCTTCTTCAGATCCTTCGCGTGTGTTCAAGGGAACACGTATGGGAGGTCGCATGGGAGGCGACAGAGTGACCGTTCAAAACTTACAGGTTTTAAAAGTGATTCCGGAACATAACCTTTTAATGGTAAAAGGTTCCGTTCCCGGTGCTAAAGGTTCAATCGTTATCATCAATAAATAATCATGGAATTAACTATATATAATATAAAAGGAGAAGATACGGGAAGAAAAATATCCTTGAATGAAGCTGTCTTCGGGATAGAGCCAAATGACCATGCTATTTATTTAGATGTAAAACAGTATTTGGCAAACCAACGTCAGGGAACGCACAAGACAAAAGGTCGTAGTGAGGTAAAAGGTTCACGCCGTAAATTGGGACGTCAGAAGGGGAGCGGTATTGCTCGTCCCGGTGACATTAAATCTCCCATACGTGTTGGAGGAGGTACCATCTTTGGACCGGTTCCGCGCAATTACGGATTTAAGTTGAATAAAAAAGTAAAACAACTGGCTCGTAAATCAGCTTTGAGTTATAAGGCAAAAGATAACCTGATTACAGTAGTAGATCAGATTGAATTTGATGCTCCCAAGACCAAAGACATGATAGCTTTAACACAAAATTTGAAGCTTGCTGATAAAAAAGCGTTAATTATTTTAGCAAACGGAAATAAAAACGTATATTTGTCGGCTCGAAATTTAGCCAGGGTAAAAGTCGTAACGGTTTCGGAATTAAACACTTACAAAGTGCTTGATGCAAAAAATCTTATAATTACTGAAGAAGCTGTTGCTGCGGTAGAACAAACTTTTAAAGCATAGGAGGCCGATTATGAATATTATAAAGAAACCGATTGTAACGGAAAAGATGACCGAGTTGGGTGAAAAACTCAATCGCTATGGCTTTAAGGTTCAGAGAGATGCAAATAAAATTGAGATTAAAAACGCTATCGAAGCTCTGTATAATGTAACCGTAGTAGATGTAAATACCATGATTGCTGCTCCAAAGAAAAAGAATCGTTATACGAAGAGCGGCGCGATCACAGGAAAAACATCAGCTTATAAAAAAGCTATAGTTACATTAAAGGAGGGCGAGACCATAGACTTTTACAGTAATATTTAAACTGTAAATTGTAAATTGTAAATAGTTAAATTGTAAAAATACAAATGCCTGTACGTAAATTAAAGCCCACAACACCGGGGCAAAGACATAAGATTATTGGTACCTTCGACGCAATTACTTCGAAGACACCAGAGAAATCTCTTGTTACCGGAATTAATAAAAAATCCGGAGGCCGTAACCACCAGGGGAAAATGACTATCCGTAATGTAGGTGGCGGTCATAAGAGAAAATATAGAGTAATTGACTTTAAGCGCAACAAGGATGGTGTTCCTGCAACTGTAAAGAGCATTGAGTACGATCCGAACCGTTCGGCAAATATCGCTTTACTGTTCTATGCGGATGGTGAAAAACGGTACATCTTGGCTCCCAACGGATTACAGGTGGGTCAAAAGGTGTTGTCAGGATCAGAAGCTGCTCCCGAAGTGGGGAATGCACTTCCGATGCAGAATATTCCTTTGGGAACCATCATTCACAATATCGAACTAAGACCGGGTCAAGGGGCAGCCATGGTGCGCTCGGCCGGTACTTTTGCCCAGTTAAGTTCACGTGAAGACAAATACGCTGTGATCAAGCTGCCTTCAGGTGAGTTGCGTAAAGTGTTGTCAGCATGTAAAGCTACGATTGGAGCTGTTGGAAATTCCGATCATGCATTGCAGCAATCCGGCAAAGCCGGACGTTCACGTTGGCTCGGACGCCGTCCGCGCGTTCGTGGTGTGGCCATGAACCCGGTAGATCATCCGATGGGTGGTGGTGAAGGTCGTGCTTCCGGAGGACAGCCTCGTTCGCGTACAGGAGTACTTTCTAAAGGGTACAAGACACGTGCGCCTAAGAAGCAATCAAGTCAATATATAATTGAAAGGAAGAAAAAATAACAGTTAACAAGTAATAGAATAAAATGAGCCGTTCATTAAAAAAAGGACCCTATATTAATCTGAAGCTTGAAAAGAAGGTGGTAGACATGAATGAAAGCAGGAAGAAAACTGTTATCAAAACTTGGTCACGTGCCACTATGATTTCGCCGGATTTTGTAGGTCATACCATTGCAGTTCATAATGGAAACAAATTTATTCCTGTATATATTACCGAAAATATGGTTGGTCACAAGTTGGGTGAGTTTGCACCTACTCGTAACTTCCGCGGTCACGGTGGTAAGAAGAAATGATCCGTTGAAATTATCCAATAAAAAGCATTAAAAAATTTCGAAATGGGTGCAAGAAAAAGAATATCAGCAGAAAAAAGAAAAGAAGCAAATAAAACGCAGTATTTTGCCAAGCTTAATAATGTTCCGACTTCTCCGCGTAAGATGCGCTTGGTAGCAGATATGATCAGAGGTATGGAAGTCAACAAAGCATTAAGCATTTTGAAGTTCTCACCAAAGGAAGCTGCCGGAAGATTGGAAAAGTTGCTTAGATCTGCAATTTCCAATTGGGAGCAGAAAACAGAACAAAAAGCAGATAGCGTTGATTTGTATGTAAGTCAGATTTACGTTGATTCGGCTACAATGCTGAAGCGTCTCCGTCCGGCTCCTCAGGGTCGTGGTTATCGCATTCGCAAACGTTCGAATCATGTTACAATATATGTAGATACCAAAAATAATAACGAAAACGAAAATTAATACTCGATGGGACAAAAGACTAATCCAATAAGCAACCGCTTAGCAATTATCCGTGGATGGGACTCGAATTGGTATGGTGGAAACAACTACGGTGACACGCTTTTAGAGGACTATAAACTCAGAAAATATCTGAATACCCGATTGGCAAAAGCCAGTGTGTCGCGTATTATAATTGAACGTACCTTGAAACTGGTCACCATAACGGTATGTACCTCTCGTCCGGGTATTATTATCGGTAGAGGTGGACAAGAAGTAGATAAACTAAAGGAAGAATTAAAGAAAATTACTGATAAGGAAATTCAGATCAATATTTTCGAAATCAAACGCCCTGAGCTTGATGCAGTGATCGTTGCCAATAACGTTGCACGACAGCTTGAAGGAAAAATAGCTTATCGTCGTGCCATTAAAATGGCTATTGCTTCAACCATGCGTATGGGTGCCGAGGGTATCAAAATCCAGATATCCGGGCGTTTAAACGGAGCTGAGATGGCTCGTTCTGAAATGTATAAAGAAGGCAGAACTCCCTTACATACATTCAGAGCCGATATCGATTATGCCCATGCTGAAGCTTTGACCAAGGTTGGTATCGTAGGCGTTAAGGTTTGGATTTGTCGTGGCGAAATTTATGGTAAAAAAGATTTGTCGCCTTCTTACAGTGTTTCTAAAGAAACAGGTCGCAGGGGTGATGATCGTTTCGGCGAAGGTGGTGGCAAGGGCTTTAGAAGAAGAAGGAAATAAACTGTATTTAATGAATTTGATGTAAATGTATTATGTTACAACCTAAGAAAACAAAGTTCAGGAGACAGCAAAAGGGGCGCATGAAAGGCAACGCTCAAAGAGGAAACCAATTGGCTTTCGGTTCTTTTGGGATAAAATCATTGCAATCCAAATGGCTTACCGGACGTCAGATAGAAGCTGCACGTGTTGCTGTTACCCGTTATATGCAACGTCAGGGACAGATATGGATTCGGGTTTTCCCCGATAAGCCAATCACAAAAAAACCTGCTGAAGTGCGTATGGGTAAGGGTAAAGGTGCTCCCGAAGAATTCGTTGTGCCTGTAACTCCCGGCAGAGTGATTATAGAAGTAGAAGGCGTATCTTATGAAATAGCTAAAGAAGCATTGCGTTTAGCTGCCCAAAAATTACCGGTTACCACACGTTTTGTAGTAAGACGTGATTATGATACAACTCAAAATGCTTAATGAGGTATGAAACGAACATGAACTAATTTAATCGGTTATTTCGTCCATGCGCGGCGAATATGATTGGATTGGTTTATCGAGAGTTCTATACGACAGCTTAAAAACAAATTATTATCGTATGAAAATTAGAGAAATAAGAGAATTAAGTAATCAAGAGATTCTTGAACGTTTGGATGCTGAAAGAGAGCATTTGGTACGATTGAAGTTGAATCATGCCATATCTCCGCTTGACAATCCGTTGCAAATAAAAGAAGTACGTCGTACGATTGCCCGTCTTGCAACCGAATTACATCAGCGTGAAAATAATTAATTTAAAACAACATTGACACGGATGGAAAGAAATTTAAGGAAAGAAAGAACGGGTGTTGTGTTCAGCAACAAGATGGATAAAACCATTACTGTTGTTGTAAGATGGAAAGAAAAGCACCCTATTTACGGAAAGTTCGTAAATAAAACCAAGAAATATCATGTGCATGATGAGAAGAATGAATCCAATATCGGTGATACCGTGCGAATCATGGAAACTCGTCCGCTGAGTAAGTTAAAAAGATGGAGATTAATTGAAATTATCGAAAGGGCTAAGTAATTATGATACAACAAGAATCAAGACTCAATGTTGCGGATAACTCCGGTGCAAAGGAAGTACTGTGTATCCGTGTTTTAGGAGGAACCGGCAAACGCTACGCTTCTTTGGGTGATGTGATAGTGGTGACTGTAAAAAGTGCAGTGCCGGCATCTGAAATTAAAAAAGGTGTTGTTTCAAAAGCAGTGATAGTGCGCACGAAAAAAGAAGTTCGCAGGGCAGATGGATCCTATATTCGTTTTGACGATAATGCCTGTGTGTTATTGAACAATGCAGGGGAGATCCGCGGAAGTCGTATTTTCGGGCCTGTAGCACGTGAGTTGCGTGCAACAAACATGAAAATCATATCACTTGCGCCCGAAGTATTATAGTTTTCGTAAAATTAATTCGTGATGAGTAAATTACATATCAAAAAAGGTGACACCGTTTACGTGAATTCCGGTGAAGACAAAGGCAAAACCGGTCGTGTGTTGAAGGTACTTGTTGATAAGCAGCGAGCCATCGTGGAAGGTATCAACATGGTTTCGAAACATACAAAGCCGAGTGCTAAAAGTCCACACGGTGGCATTGTTAAACAGGAACTTCCCATACATATTTCAAATTTGAATCTGCTTGAAAACGGAAAGCCCGTTCGTGTCGGAAGAAAATTGAATGCGGAAGGTAAATTAGTGCGTGTTTCCAAAAAAACAGGAGAAGAGATTTAAGAAATGAACACAGCAAGTTTTAAACAAGATTATAGAGAACGGATTGTTCCTATATTGATGAAGGAGTTTGGTTATAAGTCTGTAATGCAGGTTCCCAGGTTGGAGAAAATTGTGCTCAACCAAGGATTGGGGGCTGCTGTTGCTGACAGGAAGATCATTGACAATGCAATCAATGAAATGACTGCCATAACTGGTCAGAAAGCTGTTCAAACACTATCTACGAAAGACGTTTCGAATTTCAAGCTGCGTAAAAAAATGCCTATTGGTGTACGTGTTACCTTACGTGGCGATCGCATGTATGAGTTTTTGGAACGCTTAACCCGGGTGGCACTTCCGCGTGTACGCGACTTCAGAGGAATTAACAATAAATTAGATGGCAGAGGCAACTATACCTTGGGAATACAGGAACAAATTATTTTTCCGGAAATCAATATTGACAATGTAAGTCGCTTGACCGGAATGAATATATCCTTTGTTACAAGCGCTAAAACTGATGAAGAAGGTTATGCATTACTGAGAGAATTTGGCCTACCATTTAAGAAAGACTAAATAAAAAGAGATAGAATACAATGGCAAAAGAATCAATGAAAGCCCGCGAGGTGAAAAGAGCGAGAATGATTGCAAAATATGCGGCTAAACGCGAACAGTATATTGCCGAAGGTAATTATGATGCACTTCAGACTCTTCCAAGAAACTCGTCGCCCATTCGCTATCACAACCGTTGTAAAATAACCGGTCGTCCGAAGGGATACATGAGACAGTTTGGAATTTCTCGCATTCAGTTCAGGGAAATGGCATCAAAGGGTTTGATACCCGGCGTTAAAAAGGCAAGTTGGTAATACTCTATTTATCAATTTTGCATTTACAGTTTACTGTTTTTGTTGTTTAAACACAGTAAATGGTATAAATAGTAAATTAATTAAATATTGTCCCGGCAGTCGGGATTAATTTAAAAACAAAAATATGACAGATCCAATTGCAGATTATTTAACGAGATTGCGGAATGCTATACAGGCAAAACATCGCATTGTAGAGATTCCTGCATCCAATCTTAAAAAAGAAATAACCCGCATTTTACATGAGCAGGGTTATGTGCTTCATTACAAATTTGTAGATGACGGACCGCAAGGTACCATTAAAATTGCATTGAAATACGATCCTGTAAACAAGGTGAATGCAATAAAAAAACTTATCAGGGTTTCAACTCCCGGTCTACGTAAATATACGGGGTATAAGGATATGCCACGTGTTTTGAACGGACTTGGAATAGCAATCGTATCTACTTCACAGGGTGTTATGACCAATAAAGAAGCATGCAGGCTGAAAGTAGGTGGCGAGGTATTATGTTATGTTTATTAATTGAGGAGGAGAGAAGTATGTCAAGAATTGGAAATTTACCCATTACTATCCCGAGCGGAGTGAGCATAACACAAAAGGATTCTATTGTTACAGTAAAAGGTCCGAAGGGAGAGTTAACACAAGAGATTAACCCTAATATTACCGTTTCTATTGAAGATAATCAGTGTCTTGTGGCACGTGCTAATGATGAAAAGCAAAATCGTGCACTACATGGTCTGTATCGTTCCCTCATCCAAAATATGGTTACAGGTGTTTCTGAAGGATATCAGA
>JAAYQF010000083.1 GCA_012519425.1 Bacteroidales bacterium
AATTCCTTCCTCTTTGTCGTTCAATATCAAAATTGACTGTCGCAGGAAATCAAAAAGTTCACTTTCAGGCTCGGGGTGTTTGAGGGTTTTGTACAACAGTTCGGCTATGAATAAGGCAATGGCATTTTTAATCGGATTGTGATGGGTGTTGATCAGATTCTCTTCAATACGTGCTTCTTTCATCTGTTGAACATCTTTACCCGGATGATGTGCAGCCGTGATCTCTATCAAAGAAAGAGGTAAAAAGCACGCAGCCTTAGCAGCAGATTTTTTCCCGTAGATGCCATAGACCATATATGCCATTCTTCCGTAATCACGTGTATAGACAGTAACTACGGAAGCTCTGTCGGAATATTTTACCGTACGTAAAACTATGCCCGTCGTTTTTGAAATCATGAAGAATATTAAAACAATCCTGTTATTTCACCATCATCATCAACGTCCATGTTGACTGCCGCAGGAACTTTGGGCAATCCCGGCATCAACATCATATTGCCGCAAACAATCACCAAAAAGCCGGCACCGGCTGAAAGATTGACGTCTGAAACAGTCAGTACCCAGTCCTTAGGCGCTCCAATCATACTGGGGTCGTCAGATAAAGACATTTGAGTTTTAGCGATACATACAGGCAGGTTGCCAAAACCTAATTCAACGAATCGATCTAATTTCCTTTTGATTTTTGCATTGATGACAATGTCTTTTGCGCCATATATCTGCGTAGCGATCGTACGGATTTTTTCTTCGATGGGCAAATCGATGCTGTATAGAAATTTCTTCTGTGGATTTTGGTGTTGCTCCACTATATGGATGGTTTTCTCTGCCAGTTCAATGGTTCCTGCTCCTCCTTTGGCATATGCTTCATGAGGGGCACATTCAACTTTCAATTCGGTACAAAGCTTTTCAATCATCTCAATTTCTTTGGGTGTGTCGAACGGGAACCTGTTGATGGCTACTACCACGGGTACGCCAAACTTTTTCATGTTCCGGATGTGCGCCTCTAAATTTTTTAAGCCCTTGGCGAATGCTTCCAAATTTTCTTCCTGAAGGGCTGATGCAGGCTTTTGAGGAACACCACCGTGGAATTTTATTGCCCTGCAGGTTGCTACAATAACGACAACTGATGGCCAGATGGGGTTGTTGCGGCAAACGATGTTGAAAAATTTCTCGGCGCCCAATTCTGTTCCGAAACCGCATTCAGTCACCACATAATCGGAAAGTTTAAGTGCAATTTTATCAGCTAAAATGCTGTTTGTGCCGTGTGCAATATTGGCAAAAGGACCGGCATGCACCAAAGCGGGCGTATTCTCGGTGGTTTGTACCAGATTAGGCATGATGGCATCGTTCAGGATAACTGCCATGGCTCTGTGGGCGTCTAAATCTTTGGCCCGGATCAATTGTTGGTCGTTGTTGTATGCCACCACAATCTCACCCAATCTTCTCTTTAAATCCGCACGGGATTCTGAAAGTGCCAGGATAGCCATGATTTCTGAAGCAGCTGTAATGACAAAACCGGTTTCCCTTGGAACACCATTAGCCGACCCACCCAGCCCCACAACGATATTTCGTAAAGCCCTGTCGTTCATATCCATGGTTCTCTTCCACAGGATGCGATTTAGATCAATATTAAGCTCGTTCCCCTTGATGATGTGGTTGTCGATCATGGCAGCCAGCAGGTTGTGAGCCGTGGTAACGGCACTGAAATCACCATTAAATTGCAGGTTTATCAGTTCCATGGGAAGTACTTGTGAATATCCGCCGCCGGCAGCACCGCCTTTCATGCCGAAAACCGGACCCAGAGAGGGCTCGCGTATGGCTACAATGGCTTTCTTACCCAGGCGGTTCAAGGCTTGTCCCAATCCGATTGAAGTCAGCGTTTTACCTTCTCCGAAATTAGTGGGACTCATAGCAGTCACCAGAATTAATTTTCCGTCGGGTTGATCCTTGAGTCGTTCTAATATGCTTAATTTGATTTTTCCGGAATATTTACCGTATGATTCAAACTCATCTTCACGAATGCCGATCTTTTCAGCTATTTTGGCAATGGGTAGTAAAGATGTTTTTTTTGCTATTTCTTGATCTGTCAACATGGTGGTTTAAATTTTAATTGGGTGTTATAAAACCCAAATTTACATGATTATTTTTGAAATAGCAATGTTAAATGCATAAAAATAGCTTCAACTACGCGAACTCGCACCCCGCACCCAAGAGCATATAAATTCACAAAAAAAAAATTCTTTTAATATTGTTTTACATTCTGTTATTTTTCTATCTTTGTAACCTGTGATGCCCAAAGACTGAAAAATTGTTCAACTAAAATATTCAACTCTATGAAAAGAAATTTACTTGTAATCATTTTGTTGCTATTGACTAAAATATGGTCGATAGGACAGGAAGCCCCGGAGTGGGCAGTCGCCAATGAGACAGGTGAAGCCATAGTGGCAAAGAGTCTGTCCGATTTCAAAGTGAAACAATCCATCAAAGGTTCTTCTCTTGAAGAAGTCTTTTACGAAGGTTTTGAGGGTGAAGAATTTCCTCCTGCTGGATGGAAGATTATTGAAGGTGGCAGTCCGGACCGGACCTGGGAGAGATATGTGAGAGATTCCGTAACAAATCCTATAACGGGCAATGCGAGTGCCTGTATCAGGTATAGTTATAAGCAGTCGCACG
>JAAYQF010000084.1 GCA_012519425.1 Bacteroidales bacterium
CCAATAGCAATGTGGAAAGCCATATCTTTAAAAGATGAAGGCAATACCCATCTGGATGCCGAAACAATAGCCGGATCATACAATTTGACCCCCATATCCATGCGGAAGATGAAAAAATTAAAATCCATCCTGATACCTATGCCGTAAGCCAGGGCTATTTGTTTCCAAAACGCATCCAATTTAAACACACCACCGGGCTGATAATCATAATCTCTGATTGTCCAGATATTTCCCGCATCCGCAAAGATAGCTCCCTCCAACACCCAAAACATCTTAGTCCGGTATTCGACATTCATATCCAATTTGATATCGCCCACCTGGTTGTAATCTCTTCTGTTTAAGGTAAAACGTTGGTAGGATCCGGGGCCTAACCGGCTCTCACCCCACCCCCTGACACTGTTCGCTCCTCCGCTATAAAATCTTCTTTCAAAAGGGATGACTTCCGAATTCCCGTAAGGAAATCCCACTCCCAAGCCAACATGGTAAACGAACTTATTGTTTTTGTCTATGATTTGGTGATAGGAAGAATTGATCCTTCCCTGTACATATTGCGAAAAAGGTATATTAAAAGTACGATAGAATCCATCTTCTCCAGCCGGTATATTGAATAATTTATAAATACCATACAGGATATTACCGGCAGATTCAATGCTATAACGATAAGTGAAATAATCACGCAAAGGTCTCGCCCGATTATATCCACTGTAGGACGTTCCATAACTGATGCGCATAATCATGTAATCTTCATAATTATGGCGGTTATACCTGCCCGTTTCTAAGAAGGTTTCTTTAAACTCCTGTGATATCCAGGGAAAATACACATAACTCACATCCAGCAAATCGAAGTTATGTAGCTGCCTGCCCTTATACCAATTATACTTTGTACCAAACCCAATATTGGTAGAAGTAAATTCACTTGGACGATACTGATAATTGATTAAACCTTTAAATTCTGTAGATCCTCTCAAACTGCGGCTGTATTCGTCATTAACAAATGGTATGATGGTTTTCGGAACTCGCAGTCCGATTTGACCACCCCACTCCTGTGCTGTCAGATCGCCCTGTTTTTCAAGCGCATATCTCCCTTGCAAAGTCAGAGATTCCGCTCCCCTGAAAAGGTTGCGATGCGTGACACCCACATTTCCGGCTGTACCCCAATATCCCTCTGTAAAAGTAATTTCTGCCTGGGAAGAAAAAGTAAATGTTTTGGCTTCCGCTACGGTAATCAGGCACTGTAAAGAATCAGTCGCCGTTTCGGTAAAACTTATGTGAGTATATTTTACAGGTGGTAAAGCGTTAAATGCTGCATAGGTTCGCTCAACATCAGCATCCGAATATAGAGCTCCCGGCTTAATAAATGTACTTCCCTTCAAGGAATTGAAAGTAAGAAATTTTTTCCTCGGTCCGATAACCCAATAGTTATCTTCTATTTGCAGAGTGTCAATTTTCTGTGGTTCATCATCAACTATGATGGTGCTGACAGCGGGACTTAAATTAAAAATCACCTTGCTGATATGATATTGCTTAAACACTGTTTGGTCGAGACTATCTCCATATTCTTCCAGATAATCCCGAAGGCGCAAGGCGACATCAACCTGATATGCCGCACTATCAGCCGAATAGGCCATATAATCCTTCATGAAATTATAATATCCTCTTCTCCTCATACCGGATGACAATCGGTCTCTCTCGCTATCCAACTGGTAGGAATCAAACAGCATGTTTTTCTGTATCAACGATTGAGAAGAATCTTTTGCCAATTCTTCCAATTCATAAAAAGGAATATCTACTTCATAATTATTAATTCTATAGGGCTTATTGGCGCTAATCTGATAAATAACACGTGCTCTTTTATCCTTTTTATGTACGATGGTGTTGATCCCGGCATTATAATACCCTTTATTGATATGATATCGCAATAGTTGCTGAGAAGAAATATCCGTCAGCATGGAATCCAAAACAACAGGGGGCTGTCCTATACGTCTCAAAATCCTGTTTGCCCACTTGGTGGTATCCTTTCCCGACAAATTATAAATACCCAATTGCATTCTAAACAAACCTAATATATACGAGTTAGGCGTTTGACGGACAAAATCGGGCAGGTCATTTTTATCGATTTCCTTCGCATCAGATCTAATTTCAACTTTGTCTAACAAATAAGTGCCTTCAGCAATGTGTCTGGTTGGCGAGCATGAAGTAAATAATGCACCTGACAAGCATATCAAAATGAAGAAAAGAAAAGCAAGTGACCGGAGATTTCGTTTCATGCATCGAATTGAAATAATTTAGACGCAAACTTACATAAAATTTCAAAATAACTATGCCTGATTTCGGATTTTTGTTGAGGCTACGAAATATCTTTCTAACTTTACACCGAAAATTCAAGACCATGCTTTCAAAAAACAAAATTAAATTCATCCATTCACTCCAATTAAAAAAATTCAGGGACGAATCCGGATTTTTTATTGCCGAAGGCAGCAAGTTGATCCATGACCTTGCCAACAGTTTTGACTGTAAATTATTGGTTTATACAGGGTCAAAAGAAGAAAAAGGGATACTGTCCATCACGGCTGAAGAGCGTATATTAACTGATGAAGCCGGTCTGCGCAAAGTATCTGCACAAAAGACTCCTGAAGGAATTTTGGCAGTTTTCCGAAAACCTGAGTCTGTAATACCATCAAAAGAGAAGTTGAAAAACCAGCTTTGTTTGGCGCTTGACGATATTCAAAATCCCGGGAATCTCGGCACCATCATCCGCATAGCCGATTGGTTCGGTATCCGTCACATCTTTTGCTCCCTCTCAACAGCTGACGCTTACGGACCCAAAGCTGTACAAGCCACGATGGGTGCATTGGCAAGAGTCCAGGTACATTATGCTGACCTTGCCACATTATTATCTGCATGGAATACAATTAACCCGGGTGAAGACTTCCCCATATATGGTACTTTTTTAAGCGGCAGCAATATCTATTCAGAAAAACTATCCCCCAACGGTATTATTCTGATGGGCAACGAAGGACAAGGCATTTCACCTAAAATTGAAAAACACATTACCTGCAAATTACGAATTCCCAACTTTCCGGAGAACACGCCAACTTCAGAATCACTGAACGTGGCCGTTGCAACGGCAATCGTGTGCTCAGAATTCAGACGAAGGAGTTTCTAAAACAATGTCATCTGACCGGTAATATCATCAATGATTTTGCCTGCATCAGTCTGCTCTTCTTCTGATGGTTTCTTTACATTCTTTTGCTGTTCTTTGCCTGTTTTTTCACTTTTCTTTTCAGGTTTCAAGTCCGGAGCCTGCTGCTTGGCTTGTTTCGCTTGCTTCGTTTCCTTAGCTTGTTGCTCAGGATTTTCATCGTCACCATTTTCATCACCACCGATCAAATCTTCCTCCGTTTCTTCCTGTGCATTAGAAGTATAATTTTCCACCGGCTCCTTGAAACGCAAAGGTTCCAACTCGTTGATCGTTTCAACCTCATAAGTAGTCAGGCGTTTTCCTCTTGCCCTAAAACCTTTTACAGCAATAAACTCCTCCGCATCAATTTCCAAAGTTTTCCTGTGGGCATCGTTGCCACCAAAAACAACTTCAAAACGCGGAAAATCTTGATCCGACAGCAAAATAAGCTGTGATTCAGGGTTATCGCCTAAAATATTTTGCGGCTTTTGGGTCGCTTCCAGCTGAAATCGTTTTAGGTAATAGTACTGTTGATCGGCATCAAATAAAACCAGTGACCATATCTTATCCGGGTCATATTTTTCAATGACAAGAATATTCTTTTCAAAGTGATTGGTTAACTCAAAATTCGTCATATAATATTCGCCGGTAGAGTAGATCACTAAAATCTGATCATCACTGTGAAATTCGCCCAAATAATCGCCTCGTTTATCATAATTGAGGCGCAACACATCGCTGTCGAACCACACCTCACGCCCACCTAAGGTAGAAGCACCTCTCTGCTTCAACACAATTTTATACACATCATTTTTGGTCAGGATATTTCCTCTTGCCTGACGACCTTTGATGGCAATATCACTGAAATCCTTTTCAAACACCAACTTAGTAAGACGAGGTTTCGGTTTTAAAGTCACACGGATAATTTCGGCTTCCGCGTTGGGATTTGCCGTAAAATAGATGATTTTAGATCCTTCCTTACCTTGCGTAAGATCATATTCTCTGTCCCTTGTGATACCTCCCACTGAAAAACGTTTCAAATAAAAAGGTCCGGATCTGCCGTGCCTGTACACCACATTATACACCATGCGTTTGTCGTTCCTTTTGAAAACATTCAAATACAGGATGTTCTTGCCCACAAAAACCTTATCAGCTACTTTCACCACCTTGTAAGTACCGTCTTTAAAGAAAATAATGATATCATCCAGATGGGAACAGTTACAAACAAACTCATCTTTGCGTAAACCGGTACCGATAAAGCCTTCTTCATAGTTCACGTAAAGCTTCTCATTGGCTTCAATGACCTTGGTTGCAACAATGGTTTCGAAATTCCGGATTTCCGTCAGCCGCGGATAATCTTTGCCATATTTGTTTTTCAGACCTTCATACCAGAAAATCGTATAATCAACTATATTATCCAACTGGTACTGAACATCTTTTATCTTTTTCTGAAGATTGATCAGAATATCATCAGCTTTGTCGGAATCAAACTTAGTGATCCGCATCATTTTGATTTCCAACAGCTTCAGAATATCTTCTTTGTTTACTTCCCTGATCAGGTCTTTCTTAAAAGGCTCCAACCTTTTATCAATATGAGCGACTGCCTTGTCCGGAGAATCACTTTCTTCAAATCCCTTATCTTTATAAATTCTGTTTTCAATAAAAATCTTTTCCAAAGAAGTAAAGAAAAACTGCTCTTCCAGTTCCCCTTTTTGAATTTGTAATTCTAGTTCGAGTAAATCCTTCGTATGATCGCAACTGATGCGAAGCATGTCGCTCACATTCATAAACCGGGGTTTATTATCGTGAATCACGCAACAATTGGGTGAGATGCTGATTTCGCAGTCGGTAAATGCATACAACGCATCGATGGCCTTGTCGGAAGAAGTTCCGGGCTGCAAATGCACCAATATTTCCACCTCAGCAGAGGTATTATCATCTACCTTACGAATTTTAATTTTCCCTTTATCAACAGCTCTAAGTATCGAATCGATCAATTTTGAGGTGTTCGTTCCAAAGGGAATTTCTGTAATTGCGAGGGTTCTGTTATCAACTTTATTGATGGTGGCACGTACTTTCACCGAACCACCTCGCTCACCATCATTATAGCGACTCACATCAATAGCGCCACCGGTCTGAAAATCCGGATACAATTCAAACTCCTCATCTTTCAAGTGTGCGATACAAGCATCGATCAGTTCGTTAAAGTTATGCGGCAAAATTTTCGAATTTAACCCAACTGCAATACCTTCTCCGCCTTGCGCCAACAACAAAGGAAATTTTACCGGTAATGTAATCGGCTCCTTATTTCTGCCATCGTAAGATAACTTCCATTCTGTCGTTTTGGGATTAAAAACAGTGTCTAAAGCAAATTTTGAAAGGCGGGCTTCAATATAACGGGGTGCTGCGGCTCCGTCACCGGTTAAGATATTCCCCCAGTTACCCTGACAATCGATTAACAAATCTTTTTGTCCAAGTTGTACCAACGCATCTCCGATAGACGCATCACCATGCGGGTGAAACTGCATGGTATGCCCGACTATATTGGCCACTTTGATATAACGACCGTCATCCAAACGCTTCATCGAATGCAGGATACGTCGCTGAACAGGTTTCAAACCATCATAAATATTGGGCACAGCCCTTTCTAATATTACATAAGATGCATAATCCAGGAACCAATTCTGGTACATGCCCGCCAAATTATACTTGGCCGGTTTATCAGCTATTTTCGGTATAACGTAATTCGAATGTGTTTCGGAAATATCCTCATCTATCTCTTCCTCTTCACTTATATTGACAACATCATCCGTATTGTCAATACCATCAAGCTCTTCATTTCGTTCAGGAAGTTCTTTTTTCCCTTGCAAATCATCCATAATTTCCTCTTTACTCATACAATAAACCTCATTTAAAAATTCGACCTACAAAAGTAACAAAAAATTCAGTAACTTTGCGTTCGATTTTTAGTATTGAATTGTTGAATTGAGAACAAAGAACAAAGACAAAAGAACAAAGAACAAAGACAAAAGAACAAAGAGCAAAGACAAAAGAACAAAGAGCAAAGACAAAAGAACAAAGAGCAAAGACAAAAGAACAAAGAGCAAAGACAAAAGAACAAAGAGCAAAGACAAAAGAACAAAGAGC
>JAAYQF010000085.1 GCA_012519425.1 Bacteroidales bacterium
AATACAGTACACTTTACCGGAGAGTAAACACACAAAAACAATGTTGCTGAAAATGGATGAAAAACAACAAGAGTTGATAGGATTAATTAATGAAAATTTTTAGGGTGTTGCAACGCTGAAAACAGGAGAAGTGATTTTACGGATAAAAAATCCCCCACAATGGCTTGTGAGGGATTTTGCATAGTCAGAAACTTTCTACATAGTCAAGGCTTAAGCTCTCGGATTTAGTCAGAAATTGCAAAATTATCTCTTACGAACAACCAAATACTTTGTAACACTCCAAAACTGCGTTGGATTAAATATCTCAATGTGGATAAGTTTGTCATCATCCTTTACTAATTGATAACTGTCTTCCGGATGTGAAGAAAGGATTTTAACTTTTTTGGAACCTGTCGGGATATATTTCAACTCCCTTAAATCTGCTTTTGTAAATATACTTTTGTCAAAAGATTTGTTCAAAATGGCTCTACCGGAGGTAACTATGCCATTAGCCTTCAGATTAGCAGATTTATCAATTACATACCACACCTCATTCATATCAGCTTCTTGTGATTTTAATAAATCTTGCTGTTGAGCCGATAATTTACTCATTTGATTCAAGTCAGTTTGTGCTTGCTCCAAATCAGCCGTGAGTCCTTCAATTTTCATGTTCTTTTGAGATATAACTTGCTGTAAGGAATCAGCAAGAGCAGTACGTTCAGCCAGTTCTTTTTCCAATCTTTCGATGGTGGCTTTAAAAGCCGTACTTTCTTTTTTCGAGAGGCGCTGTAATTGATTGATCTTGGCTTTGTTATCCTCCAGGATATTCTTCAACTGAGCAAATTGGCTAATGATAAGTGCTTTACCCGTTTTGTCAGACTGCTCAACATCAGCTACATCAAGCATAATTCTGCCTTCCACTTCTCTGATCTGCGCAAAGCCGGCTTCTACTTCATTAATTATGTCTAACGTAACGTTGTAGTCAGACTCCAAATTTTGATATTCAGATGCTATAGAATCTCTCTCATTTAATAATACCTTGTACTTGCTGCTTTTTTCAACACAAGACGGTGTACTTAAAATAATCGCTACAAATGCGGCGATAGAAAAAAATGTTGTTCTCATAATAATGCTATTATATGGTTTGAAACTTACTAATAACCAATATCAATACCAAATAAATAACATTTTGTATATCAGTAACTTACAAAAACACAAAATGTGGAAAATTGTGGAAGAAGTGTGGAAATAATACACAAAAATGTGGGAATTCGAAGTCCGGGATCGCGAGTTCCGTAGTCGCAAGGGGGGGTGGTTTCTCTCAGATTATAGTGATTTTTGTGAAATATTTCTGACAAACACATTTTTTACAAAAAATTGACTAACTTTGACGCGCTTGTCAAACGCTGATGTCAAAAAATTAAATCACTTATAATGAATGACTTAACTAATTGTGAAGAAAAAATAATCCACTCAGCAAAGCAGGTTTTCATTGAAAAAGGCTTTGAAAAAGGAAAAATGAAGGATATTGCTGACCGGGCAGGTATTAGTCGTACTAATTTGAATTATTACTTCCGTACAAAAAAGAATTTGTTTTACAGCATAGTAGAACAGATATTTGAGAGCTTGATACCCAGATTTGAAAACGTTTTACATAAGCAGAATCAACCTACTTTGGAAAGATTTGAAGAGCTGGTTGATGTGTATACCGGATTTTTGAGCGCCAACAGTGATATCCCATTTTTCGTTATTTCTGAAATCAATAGAAATCCAAAACTTTTGGTCGAATTTATTAAAGAAAGTGAGAAAATCAATTCATATCTTGATGTTTTGAAAAACATGCTCAACAGCTCACTGAAACCCAACCAAGCCAATTATTTTATGCAGATGCCCCTTGAAGAAGTGCTCACGATTGTGTACGGATTGCTGTTTATGCCACACATCATCGCTCCGATGGTAAATGAATTATATGAGGGTGATGAAAAGCGAATTGCTGATTATTACAGTCACCACAATGCCAATATAAAATTCATTATAAGGAAACTGCTAACTGATTAATTTGTTAAACACATATCCACACAAACATACAAGGTCTAAATTAATGTATATCCCTAAAATAAACAACAGTCCGCTGAACATCGGCATAGATGCCGGCTCCACCACGCTTAAAGTAGTGGTTACAGATAAAGACCACCACATCGTATATAAAAAATACAGCCGCCATTATGCTGATATTGCAGGTACGCTCCACAAAATGCTGCAGGAATTAATTGGAAAAATGGGAGATCGTCCTGCGAAACTTTGTGTTACAGGTTCTTCGGGAATGGGGATTGCCGAGCGCAGCGGTGTTGAGTTTGTACAAGAGGTGGTGGCATCGTGTGAGGTAGTTCAAACACACTATAAAGAAGCGAATGCCTTTGTGGATATTGGCGGTGAGGACAGTAAGATGATTTTTTTCTCGGAAGGGAAATCACCGGACATGCGGATGAACGGAAGCTGTGCAGGTGGCACAGGCTCGTTTATCGACCAAATGACTACCCTACTCAATGTGGAAATGAACGAATTTAATCAACTGGCGGAAAATTCCACCACGATTTATCCTATTGCTTCACGGTGTGGAGTTTTTTCCAAAACTGACGTGCAAAATTTATTGGCAAAAAATGTATGCAAAGAAGATATTGCAGCATCGGTTTTTCACGCCGTAAGCATGCAAGTAATTACTTCTCTTGCAAGAGGATATGAATTAAAGCCGATAGTTTTCCTCTGCGGAGGTCCCTTCACATTTATCCCGTCACTTCGTAAAGCATTTGCAGAGGTTAATAACCTTAAAAAAGAAGATATCATTCTTTCAGAAAATTCGGAAGTTATTCCGGCTTGGGGAGCTGCCATCATAGCTGATGAACAGATTGTAAGCAAATTAATTTCAGAATACGATACACTTTTCCAAAAGCCGGTCAAACGAACACTCAAACTTGCCCACAATCCGTTAAAACCACTTTTTAAAGATGAAAACGAGCGTAAAATCTGGAAAAGATCAAAAGAGCAGTATAAGCTGCCTTTCATTGATATCAGCGACATTAAAAATTCTAACTGTTTCATCGGCATCGACAGTGGTTCTACTACTACTAAAATTATCGCGACTGACGAAGATGGAAATGTTTTTTTCAGGTATTATACCAAAAATAACGGACTCTCACTTCATGCGGTAGAGACCGGACTTCAAAAGCTGCTAAAACTTACTCAGGATGCGGGATTGAATATGATTGTGCTGGGAAGCTGCGTAACAGGCTACGGCGAAGACCTGATTAAAAAAGCATTTCAGCTCGATACCGGCATGGTAGAAACCATTGCACACTATATGGGGGCCTATCATTTTGATAAAGATATTTCGTTTATTCTGGACATTGGCGGACAAGACATGAAAGCCGTCTTTGTAGAAAATGGAATTATAAAACGACTGGAAATCAACGAGGCTTGTTCCTCAGGCTGTGGTTCATTTATAGAAACATTTGCCAAATCGCTCAATTTTGATGTGGAAGACTTTTCCAAAATAGCTTTACAGTCTAAACATCCCTGCGACCTGGGTACCCGATGCACCGTTTTCATGAATTCAAAGGTGAAGCAGGCACAACGAGAAGGAGCATCACCGGCTGATATTTCGGCAGGGCTGGGCTACTCCGTAATCAAAAACTGCCTAAATAAAGTTTTGAAGCTTAAAGATATCAAGGAATTAGGTGAACACATCATGGTGCAAGGTGGTACATTCAGAAATCTGCCTGTGATCCGTGCGCTTGAAATTGAACTCGGCAGAGAAGTAATGGTGACCGACTTCCCTGAACTGATGGGTGCCTATGGTACAGCTTTATATGCCGAGGAAATCTATAAAACAGAAAAGACCACACCCAGACCGCTCTCCCAAATCGCAAAGTCTCAGTCTTATACAGACAGAAAAACGACTTGTAAAGGTTGTGAGAACAACTGCACCGTAACACAGTTCAGGTTTGCAAACGGAAACAGGTTTTATTCAGGAAATAAATGTGAAAAAGTTTACTCCAACTCGGGTGGCTCACACCGAAAGGGAATTAACCAACATGCCGAAAAATACACCCTGCTTTTTGACAGACCGGATGTAAAAGCTCCTGTGATAACACTCGGAATCCCGCGGGCATTAGGAGTGTATGAAAACTTCCCATTCTGGCATGCCTTGTTTTCATCCTGCAATATACAGTTGGAACCTTCCGACAAATCCACGACGAAACAATATGAAACCGGCATAGGTACGGTGATGGCAGATAATATCTGCTTTCCTGCCAAATTAACACATGGACATATCCTCAACTTGATTGACAAAAAAGTAGACAGGATTTTCATGCCCTTCGTAGTGTACGAAAACAAGGAAGATTCGGAAACAGTAAACAGTTATAACTGCCCGATCGTATCTGCCTATTCAGACGTAATACGGAGCGCGATTGATCCCGAGGGTAATTACGGTGTGCCACTGGATGCACCAACTTTCACATTTGCAGATAAAAAATTGATGAAACAAGCGTGTGGTCAATATATCCGTCAACTTCTTCCTACAATAGGAGAAAAAGCGATTGACCAGGCCTTTGAAAAAGCACTGGAAGCTCAAAAAGACTATGAAAAATCGCTCAATGCCCGTGCAAGAGAAATTCTTGCTAAAGCCGTGTCAGAGAATCGTTTGGTAATCTTGCTTGCCGGCCGTCCTTATCATATTGACCCACTCATCCAGCATAAAATTTCTGAGATGGTCACCGACTTCGGTGCCGATGTAATTAGTGAAGATATAGTACGTGAATTTGATATGCAGACAGATGAAGTACAGAGTGTGACGCAATGGGCGTACACCAACCGGATCTTCAAGGCGGCGCTTTGGGCGGCAAATGATGCTCCTGCCAATGTCAACTACGTACAGATCACTTCTTTTGGCTGTGGACCGGATGCTTTTATTTTAGACGAAGTAAATGATATTATGCACCGTGCCGGAAAAAATGCAACGGTAATAAAGGTGGACGACATCAATAATCTCGGCTCCACCCGCCTGCGGATACGCTCGCTGATTGAAAGTCTGAAGTTTAAGAACGAAGGAAAACATTATAAAAAAGAAATAGCCGTACACACGCCACCATTCATGAAGGAAGACAGGCGCAGAACCATTATCGGACCGTGGTTCGGTGATTTGTATTCACCATTTATTCCGGCAGCATTTGAAGTACTGGGTTATAAATATGAAAACTTACCGCCCAGTGATATGCAAACGGTAAAATTCGGACTAAAATATTCCAATAATGAAATTTGCTATCCGGCAACGCTGGTAGTAGGTGATATAGTGAAAGCCCTTGAAAGCGGTAAATACCGTCGGGATGAAATAGCCGTGGGGATTACGCAGACAGGGGGACAATGCCGTGCCACAAATTATGTGGCTTTGATAAAAAAAGCGATGATAGCGGCCGGCTACGGAGATATTCCGGTAGTAACTGTAAGTGCCAGATCGGGCAATCTGAACTATCAGCCGGGAATGAAAATAAAGTGGCATACTATCATTAAATCATTATTTACATGCGTTGTATATGCCGATTGTATTTCGCAATTCTACTACTCCACAGCGCCAAGAGAAAAAGAAGAAGGTGCAGCAATAGCCGTGAGAGACAAGTACATCAACTTAGGAATTGAAGCTATGCGTGCCAATGATGAAAAAAGGTTTTATGAACTGGCAGAAATGGCAGCTGATGAGTTTCTGAAAATAAATAACAAGGCGGACGTACCACGTATAGGAATAGTCGGAGAGATCTATGTGAAGTATAATAACTTCGGACATAAAAATGTTGTCAACTGGCTGATTGAACAAGGTGTAGAACCGGTGTTGCCCCCACTATCCAAATTTTTCCTAAATGCGTTCGCCAGTCGCGAAGCTCGTATAGAAGGAAATGTAAATGAACGCTCTATACCAAAGTTCATTACAAATTGGGTTGAGAAGTATGCCTATAAGATTATTCGAAAGATGGAAGCAAGGATAACTCATTATCCTTACTACATTCCTGTGAGCGATGTTCATGAAGATGCCCGCAATGCATCGGAAATAATCAACCTGAATTCGCAGTTTGGAGAAGGATGGGGAATATCGGCAGAATTTGGTGAGTTTGCGCGTTACGGTGTAAACAATGTGGTCAGCCTGCAACCTTTCGGATGTATTGCCAACCACGTCATATCTAAAGGAATAGAAAAGCGGACACGTGAAATTTATCCAAATCTAAATCTGCTGTTCCTTGATTTCGATAGCGGCATGAGCGAAGCCAATATCTTCAACCGCCTTCACTTTATGATCAAGAACGCGAAAAGTTCCGCTGAAGAAACCCGTTTAATCGAGGCGTCATAGGATTTATGATTTTCTCGCTGATTTACGCGGATTGAAAATCGTAGATTAACGCAGATTTAGAATCACAGATTTAATCTGCTCCGCAAACTCTTCAGCTTGCTCCATCGTAGCAGCTTCAGAATAAATACGGATGATAGGTTCAGTATTGGATTTTCTCAAATGCACCCATCCGTCGGGGAAGTCAATTTTAACCCCGTCAATATCGGTAATTTCAAACTGACTGTATTGTGATTTTACTTTATCAAGCAAGGCATCAACATCCAGGTCGGGTGTCAATTCAATTTTATTTTTGGAGATAAAATAATTAGGATAAGTTTTTCTTAATTCCGAAACTTTCTTGCCGGATTTTGCCAGGAGAGAGAGGAATAAAGCAATTCCCACCAGGGCATCCCGACCATAGTGAGCGGCAGGATATATCACTCCGCCATTGCCTTCACCACCTATGACAGCCTGTGTTTCCTTCATTTTCTCTACCACATTAATTTCGCCAACGGCAGCAGGTGTATATTGCATGCCATAACGCGCTGTAACATCCCGCAATGCACGTGTAGAGCTAAGATTTGAAACCGTATTGCCGGGAGTGTGCCGGAGCACATAATCAGCCACAGCTACTAAAGTATATTCTTCACCAAACATAGAACCATCCTCTGCGATAATAGCCAAACGGTCCACATCCGGATCAACAACAAAACCGACATCCACCTGACCATTTTTTATCAGTGTGGAAATTTCAGTCAGATGCTCGGGCGAGGGCTCCGGATTGTGCGGAAAATGACCGGTCGGATCGCAATAAAGTTTTTCAACCCGTTTCACTCCCAAAGCTTCTAACAAAGCAGGGATTGCTATACCACCTACCGAATTGACACAGTCGATGGCAACCGTAAAATCAGCCTTGCGAATCGCTTCCACATCCACCAGGTCAAGCGCCAACACATCGGCAATATGTTTATCTGTATAGCTGTCATCGGCTGTCAATCTACCCAGGGAATCCACATCAGCAAACACAAAGTCTTCATCAGCAGCTTTTTGCAAAACATCCGCACCCATTACTGCGTTTAAAAATTCTCCTTTTTCATTCAATAATTTCAGGGCATTCCATTGTTTGGGGTTGTGACTTGCCGTGAGGATGATGCCGCCGGCAGCCTTTTCCTTTATAACAGCCACTTCTGTAGTCGGCGTAGTAGCCAAACCGATATCTACCACATCCATGCCCATCCCCAACAGGGTACCTACAACAATTTGCCGCACCATCTCACCCGAGATACGGGCATCACGACCAACAACTACCGTATTGGACTCTACCGTTTTATTTTCTTGAATATGGCAAGCATACGCTGCGGTAAAACGCACAATATCAAGAGGATTTAAACCCTCTCCTACTCGACCGCCAATGGTCCCTCTGATTCCTGAAATTGACTTGATTAATGACATATTAATTTCTTAACACTCTGATGGTTAAATCATATCCTACCGGTGTAGCAGGTCTGCTGAAGTTTGAAAATCCTATTTTAGAAGGCACGATCAATTGCGCTTCAGCATTGTTATATTTCATATATCCAACGGCTTCATGCCAGGCAACACAGGCCTGAGAGTGATCACCATAAGTAAATTCCTTCGGATGTGCCAGCTGAACTGTACTTTGTGTTGAAATCGTATCCGGTTTCACTCCTAATCCGTACTGGTCGTATTTGGTCACTATTTGTTCACGATACACAATACTGTCAGTGCTCAAATAATCACCTCTGTTTGTCAATCGAAAATACAAGCCGGACTTGCTTTTATAATACACTTTGTCGGGCCAGGGAAATTCAGCAGGCATCTCTTCTACAACTTTAATTTGTTGGCGACTGATAAAATCCTCTATCAATTCCCGCTCTGCTTCTAATTCTTCTGCATAGGTGGCAGTATCGTCTTTACAAGAAATAAAGAAAGCTATACTTATCGCAAGCAGTGATATGATGAAGAAATGACGTTTCATACGTTTCTAATTTATAAAATTAGCGGATATTGGCAACACTCATGATATCGGCGAAAACCCCGGCAGCTGTAACGCTGGCACCGGCACCATATCCTTTAATGATCATCGGATAATCATAATAGCGCTCCGTTTTTATCATGATGATGTTATTGCTTCCTTCCAATTCATAGAAAGGATGATGCATATCCACCTCCTGCAAACCGACTGAGCATTCACCATTTTCCATGGTAGCAACAAAGCGACAACGTTTATTTTCAGCCTCTAAGCGTTTGCGTATCATTTCAAACTCAGCATCCAATTCATGGATAGAATTCCAAAAATCATCCAGGGTGCCTTCAAAGTATTTCTGAGGTACAAACAGATTCTTTTTAACATCTTCCTGTTCAACCTTATAGCCGGCTTCACGAGTTAAAATAACCAATTTTCTGATCACATCCGTCCCACTTAAGTCTATCCGGGGATCAGGCTCGGAATAACGCGCTTCTTTAGCCATAACGATGGCTTTGCTCAAAGGAATATCGGCACTGATGGTGTTGAAGATAAAGTTCAATGTACCTGACAAGACTGCCTCTAATTTCAGAATTTTGTCCCCTGAATTCACCAAATTATTCATGGTGTTGATAACGGGCAAACCTGCTCCTACATTGGTTTCAAATAAAAACTTAATGCCTCGTTTCCGGGCAATATCTTTCAACTCAATATAGGTATCATAATCACCTGATGCAGTGATTTTATTGGCAGCCACCACAGAAATATTGTGTAATAGAAGTTCCTTGTACAAACCGGCAATTTGCCGACTGGCAGTACAATCGACAAACACGGCATTGAAGATGTTCATTTCCAACACACCTTTCAAAATCACTTCAGGGGTAGAGTCGATGCCTTCGGTAGCCAACAATTCCCGGTAATTTCTTAAGGCAATACCATCCCGGTTGAAAAGAACCTTGTATTCATCGGCAACACCTACCACCTTAATTTTGATGTTGTTTTGTTTCAGAAGTTTAGGCTGTTGCTGCATGATTTGATCCAACAAGCCGCCGCCAACCGTCCCTATTCCAACCAAAAAGATATTCAGTTCCTGGAACTCGGACAAGAAAAACACTTCATGCAAAACATTCAATGTCTTTCTCAGCACCGCTGATTCAATAACAAAAGAGATATTTGTTTCCGATGCTCCTTGCGCAATAGCAATGACATTGATACCACTACGCCCCAATGCGCCGAAGAGTTTCCCTGAAATGCCGGGAATGCGTTTCATATTATCACCCACCACAGCAATCGTAGCCAGGTTTTTCTCTGCACGCACCGAATTGATTTCACCAACGGCAAGTTCATCCTTGAATTCTTCGGAGATTACCTTTACAGCCAAATCAGCTTCATCATTGGTAACGCCCACAGATATGGTATTTTCGGATGCTGCCTGAGAAATAAAGAAAGTCGATATACCCACATTTGCCAAAGCGCCAAAGACCCTTTTGCTGATCCCGATCACACCTACCATACCCAGCCCCACCATGGTCACGAGTGCAGTGTTGTTGATGGACGAGATCCCTTTCACCGGCCGGGTGCTTGTGGTTTTATTCCGGGAAATGTACGTTCCCTGAGCATGCGGATTGAAAGTATTCTTGATATATATCGGAACATTCTGATGATAAGCAGGATAGATGGTCGGAGGATAAATCACTTTGGCTCCGAAATTACACAACTCCATGGCTTCTACATAGCTCAGATTTTCTATCACGTAAGACTTGCTGATCACACGTGGATCAGCAGTCATAAAACCGTCCACATCCGTCCAAATCTCCAGCACATCAGCCTCTAAAGCAGCAGCTAAAAGCGATGCCGTATAATCGGAACCACCACGACCTAAGTTGGTTATCAATCCCGTATCCTTATCGGAAGCTATAAATCCCGGACATAAGGTTACAGCGGGCAATTCAGGGAAATGCTTTTTAATCAGTTTAGTAGAAAGATCGATATCCGGACGATGCTTGTCAAAGCTCCCGATGGTTTTGATAAAGTCGGGAGCATAGGCATACACAGCCTTATCAATTACCTGACACAAAATGCGCGATGAGATCCTTTCCCCATAGCTCACGATCAAGTCTTTGGTTTGCTGTGACAATTCCTTTTCCTTCGAAAGATTTTGGTACAAAGTCCACAACTCATCAAATAAAGCCTGAATTTCAGTCCGGGTAGATATTAATTTAGACTGCGGAACAACAGCCTGTATGATGTCCATATGTCTCTTGCGAAGTGCCTCAAAAACAGCCTGGATATTTTTCCCCTGATGTGCATCTTCGGTCATGGAAATTAAGGTGTCTGTGGTTGCATTTGTAGCCGACACAACGACCACAACCGGTTCATTCACACTTTCCACGATCCGTTTAACTTGTAAAATACCTTCTATGGAACCTACGGACGTTCCCCCAAATTTCATTACCTTCATAGCTTGAACTGCATTTTTTGAGTGTGCAAAATTAGCGAATTTTTCTCAATAATGCAGGACTTTGCCGGTTTAAAAATAATTCAGTTGTATTTTCAGGAAAATAATGCTACTTTTGCAGCGCATTTTTCGAAAACCAAGGAAGGAAAAACAGGTCCGGTAGCTCAGCTGGATAGAGCAACAGCCTTCTAAGCTGTGGGTCGTGGGTTCGAATCCCGCTCGGATCACTGTAATAATCAAACACTTATCTAAATGTTTAGGTAAGTGTTTTTTTGTTTTGGGAAAACAATGGGAAAACTAGAGGCAACT
>JAAYQF010000086.1 GCA_012519425.1 Bacteroidales bacterium
AGGATGAATTGATAGCACTTTGTAAAAAATATGGTTTCGAAGGATTGAATTTACACAAGAAGTTGATTACAAAGGAACTGGCGGATAAGGTCAAACAGGAAAATCTTGATTTAATGGTGTGGACAGTTGATGATCCCGCAGAAGTGTTGCAGCTGATGGATAAAGTATCGTGCATTACAACCAATAAACCTGATATTGTGAGAAATTTATTGCTGCAGAATAATTGGTAGTATCCCCAAGAGTGTGTAATTTCTACCTTTATTTCTTGCAAATTCAAAATACACCTTGTGTAAATTCAAAATATTCTTTGTGCAAATTTAAAATATTTCTTGTGTAAATTTAAAATGATGATTATATTTGCATCCTAAATAAATTCAAATATATAATCATGTTAGTTCATCGTGAAGTGGTAAGTGCAATAAGACAGATGGTTGATAAGTTTCCTGTCATTGCTCTTACAGGACCAAGACAATCCGGTAAAACAACTTTGTTGAGGACAATGTTTTCTGACTACAGGTATGTGAGTCTTGAAGATCCCGACACACGAAGTTTCGCAGAAAATGATCCGCGTGGTTTTTTAAAACAATACGATAAGCACATTATTTTCGATGAAGTACAACGAGTGCCACATCTCTTTTCATACATACAATCTGTTGTGGATGATAGCGGAATAATGGGGCAATTTATTTTTTCAGGCTCGCAAAACTTTCATTTGATGCACAATATTACACAAAGTTTGGCGGGTAGAACTGCCATTTTCAGATTGTTTCCGTTCGATTTTCAAGAATTAAAAAGTGCCGGATTGCTTCAAAATGACTATACAGCACATTTGCTTAAAGGATTTTATCCGGCAATTTACAATCGAAATATTAGACCTGTAGATTTCTATCCTAATTATATTGAAACTTATATTCAGCGAGACGTGAGTGAGCTACTTGCTATTCAAGATATGAGTTTGTTTAGAAAGTTTTTAGCCTTATCTGCCACCAGAGCCGGACAAGTATTAAACATGAGCAGTCTGGCAAAGGAAGTGGGTATGTCGATGCCAACGGTAAAGGCATGGTTGTCTGCTTTGGAAAATAGCTATGTTGTTTTTCTGTTGCAGCCTTATTACAACAATTTCAGCAAACGTGTTATAAAGTCGCCTAAACTCTATTTTTTTGATACAGGCTTGCTTTGTAATTTGCTTAGAATAAGTGATGTGTCTCAAATTGATAATCAAGCCATCAAGGGAGCATTATTTGAAAATATGATAGTTTCTGAGTATGTGAAGAAAAAATACCACAGAAATAAGAGACAAACAGACTTGTGGTTTTGGCGTGATTCTCATGGCAATGAGGTGGATTTGTTGATTGATAAGCCGCAGGAAACTGAGATTGTGGAAATAAAAGCCACTCAAACCCTTATGCCCGAATTATTTAAGGGATTAAACTATTACGCTGCACTTGAAACAAAAGTAAAACTGACTAAGACCTTGGTTTATGGAGGCAGCGAACGTCAGGAACGAAGCATAGCACAGGTGTTACCTTGGAGTGAAGTGGATATTTAAGATTGAAATGATATGATCCTTATTAAACCCTACTCTAGCGTTCCTCCGACGATATCCAACAACTCACTGGTGATGGCTTGCTGACGAAGCTTGTTGTAATGCAATTTGATCTCTTCGAGTAATTCATCGGCGTTGTCGGTGGCGGTTTGCATAGCAAGCATACGAGCTGTATGTTCAGATATACTTGAATCTAACAATGCTAAATACAGGCGCATGTTGATGATCCAGGGAACCAGATCATGCAATAAGTTTTCCCTGTCCGGCTCGATGATAAAGTCATCTTCATAGACACGTTTTCTGACGACGGGTTTTTCTATCACATCCCTTTCTTTCAAATCTAAGGGAAGTAGTGTGCGCGAATCCAAAATTTGTGAGCCTTTGCTTTTAGCGTGATGGTAGATAAGCTCAACTTTGTCAACCTCACAGCCAAGATACAGCTGTTTCAGTTGATTGGCCAATTCCAGTACGGCGTTCACATCGGGTTTGTCTATGATGAAATCCAAATTTTCAAAACCGGGAGGAATTTTATATCCCATTTTCATAGTTTCCCGGGCTATCTTTTTGCCGATTGGAATAACCAGGATGTTGTCATGGCCTAAAGCAGTATAATTCTGAACTTCTACATTCAGTCTTTTGGTAATATTGCTGTTGAAGCTGCCACAAAGACTGGAGTTGGAAGAAAATATAACCAAGGCAATGCGTTTCAATTCCCGCGCTTCAGAAAACTCTGTCTGATAGTCTTTACCGTCTTCCAAAATCACTTTTAATATATCATGTAAATGATGATAAAATGAGTGAATGCTGCCTATTATCCTCTCTGTCTTGTTAAGCTTCGCCATGGAGACCATCTTCATAGCAGAAGTGATCTTCCGCGTAGATTGCACGGAATGAATGCGGTTTTTTATTTCTTTCAGAGAGGACATTATTCAGAAAGACTCAGGATTACATCTGCTGCAAGCTGTTCGATAACAGCAATAATTTCATCATTAAAAATACCCTTGCGAATGGGGTTTAACACATTTTCCCTATGGAGAGATTCTAGCCTGGCCAAAAATTCTTTTTTGAAGGCATCTACTTTTTCCAAAGCAAGATCTTTCAATAAGCCTTTGGTGCCACAGTACAAGATGGCGATTTGCTTTTCAACTTCGAGGGGGGAGTGGACAGGTTGCACCAATAAACGTTCGTTTTTTCGACCTTTGTCTATGATCATGGCAGTGACTGCATCTAACTCACTACCGAACTGAGAGAAAGCCTCCAGTTCCCTGTATTGAGCCTGATCAATTTTCAGGGTACCGGCAATTTGTTTCATGGTTTTGATTTGTGCGTTACCACCGACGCGTGACACGGAAATTCCCACATTAATAGCCGGTCGGTTACCACTGATAAAGGCATCCACATCCAGGAAAATCTGACCGTCTGTAATGGAAATCACATTGGTGGGGATATAAGCTGAAATATCGCCGGCTTGTGTTTCGATGATGGGGAGGGCAGTCAGCGAGCCGCCGCCTTTAATCTTTCCCTTCAGACTTTCAGGTACATCATTCATTTGTTCAGCTACTTCCTGCTGATTGATGATCTTGGCCGCCCGTTCCAGGAGGCGCGAGTGCAGGTAGAAAATATCTCCCGGATAGGCTTCTCTTCCGGACGGACGTCGCAATATCAGTGAAACTTCACGGTATGCAACGGCTTGTTTTGACAGGTCATCGTAAACTACCAGAGCATGTCTGCCGGTATCACGGAAAAATTCACCTATGGCTGCACCTGCAAAAGGAGCATAGTATTGCATGGCCGCGGGGTCGGAAGCATTGGCTGCCACAATGATGGTGTATTCCAATGCCTTGTGTTTGCGGAGGGTCTCTACGATGGAGGCTACGGTTGAACCTTTTTGCCCGATAGCCACATAGATGCAATATACGGGGTCACCTTCTTCGAAATTGCGGCGTTGATTGATGATGGTGTCTATGGCAATGCTGGTTTTACCGGTTTGCCGGTCACCGATGATCAGTTCCCGCTGCCCGCGTCCGATAGGGATCATGGCATCAATGGCTGTAAGTCCGGTCTGCAAAGGTTGATTCACAGGTTGCCTGTAGATCACGCCCGGTGCTTTGCGCTCAAAAGGCATTTCATAAAGTTCGCCTCTTATCTTTCCTTTTCCGTCTATGGCTTCACCCAAGGGGTTGATAACCCTGCCCAACATTTCATCGCCTACCATGATGGAAGCAACTCTTTTGGTACGCATGGCGGTATCTCCCTCTTTAATCTCGGAAGACGATCCCAACAGTACGGCACCCACATTATCATCTTCCAGGTTCATGACGATGGCATGCATGCCGTTTTCAAACTGAAGCAGTTCACTTGCTTCCGCATTATGTAAACCGTACAAGCGTATCACACCATCGCCGACCTGCAATACCGTTCCGATTTCATCAAACTTAGGGTCGGTATCCATACCGGCTAATTGCTTGCGCAATACCTGTGAGACTTCGCTTACATTTATTTTGTTAACCATATTATTTTTCGTTTCCGTTCAACATATCTTTTCTCATTTGTTCCAATTGTCCCGATAATGTGGCATCCCATCGCAAATGATTCACCTCGATTTGAAAACCCCCTAATATTTCAGGACGGATATGTTTTTCCAGTTCAACCGTTCCGCCTACTTGAGCTTCAATCAATTTGATAAGGCGTTGTTCCG
>JAAYQF010000087.1 GCA_012519425.1 Bacteroidales bacterium
AGATTGAGGGCGAAGGAGCATACTGAAGTATGTGACTGAGCCCGAATATCGAAAGCAACGCAGCAGTTGGGCACTTATGAGACACCGCCTTATGCACGTGGAACTTCTACGAAGTTCACATAGCGACTTCGAAAGAGTTGCACACGGATGATGCAGATTGAGCGAATTTACACAGATCGAGCGAAGCGGGCACAGTCTTGATTTTTTTTGCTTCGTTTTTTTGTATCAAGACAAAAAAATGAAGAAGTATTCGAAGCAGGCATAGTTTTGATTTTTTTGCTTCGTTTTTTGCATCAAGACAAAAAAATGAAGAAGAGAAATTCAAGCTAAAAGATAAATACTTTATTATCTGACATTATTTTACTTAATTTGCTTCTTCAAATTTTGTTTAATCTAATAATTTCAATTTAATGCTTAAACCTCATATATATTGTTTGTTCATCTTCATCTTGTTTGCTTTAAAAACAGGAGCAGTACCTGCTTATCCTTACCCCGTAACCATTACGCAGCCTGATGGGACAACACTTACGATACGGTTGTATGGAGATGAGTCCCGAAAAATAAGAACAACTGATGATGGGTATATAATCAAACAAGACACGAATGGTCTTTACACCTATGCTGTTAGGGATAAGGATGGTTTGATTGTAGCAAGTGATAAGCTTGCTCAGGATTCCGATAAAAGGGAGCAAAAAGATCGGAATTTTCTATCTGACGCATTGAAATATACTGATCTATACAAGGATGTTTCGCAAAGGCCACAAAAAATTAAAGCTGTTCCGTCTGCTCCGTTTTCCTCCGGTTTTCCACGGACAGGGTCGCCACGCTCTTTGGTGATCCTTGTTAACTTTAAGGATGTGAGCTTTGTGACGCCTGGTCCGCAAGATGCGTTTGACCGGCTGTTAAATCAGGAAAATTACAGCGAAAATGGGGGAACCGGTTCTGCGCGTGATTACTTCAGGGCTTCCAGTTACGGACAGTTTAATCCGCAGTTTGATGTGGTAGGTCCTTTCACCTTGCCTCAAGATATGAGTTATTACGGAGGGAATGATGCATATGGTGATGATAAAAGGCCGGCTTATATGGTTGTAGATGCTTGTCAGGCCGCTAAAGCTTCGGGAGTGGATTTTTCTATTTATGACACTAACGGAGATGGCTATGTGGATAATGTTTTTATCTATTATGCCGGTTACAATGAAGCTGAATATGGTCCTGAAAGTTCTATTTGGCCGCACAGATGGGCAGTGCAACCCGGGCAGAATTATCTCAATCTTCCAACCTCTGTTATATTTGACGGAAAAATTGTGTATGATTATGCCTGTACCTCTGAGTTAAAAGGAAACACAGGTTCAACGATGTGTGGAATAGGTACTTTCTCGCATGAGTTTGGGCATGTTATAGGAATGCCCGATTATTATCACACCCTTGAAGATAAAAATACCTTGAATAATTGGCATATTATGGATTCAGGGGCCTACCTGAATGGAGGAAAAACGCCGCCGGCATATTCTGCTTACGACAGATTCTTTCTGGGTTGGCTCACTCCCGGGGAATTAAGAGCTCCCGCCAATAAAGGTCTGTATCCGCTTGTTCAGTCAATAAGCGCCATAGAAAATGCTGAAAAACAAGCTTATCTGTTATCTGCAGCCTCGCATAATTTAGATGGAGGGAATCCTGTCCCCAGGGAATTTTACATCATGGAATATCGTCAAAAAACAGGATGGGATGCTTTTTTACCTGCAGAGGGACTGCTTTTCTGGCATATTGATTATGATCAGACTGCCTGGGAAAATAATGGCCCAAACAACTATTCCGGAACAACGCAACCCCCCGAAAGTCATATGCGGGTTTATTTGCAACCCCTGGAAGGATATACAACAACTCCGGGGACTGCCTTTACTTCCGGATCATTTACCCCGCTAACCTGGTCAGGAAGTGATATCAACAGACCAATCAGTGATATTATCAAAACAACCGACAGCATCAGCTTTGAAGTGATGGGAGGCGATCCGGATTTATTGCCAAAAATGACTTCCGGCGAGGTGAAACAAAGCTTGGAATTTCCCGCTATTAAGAAAAACACCGCTGTTTATAAGTATTTAAATATCAAAACCAGTGATTTGAGGGGTGATTTAAGCGTAGCGCTCAGCGGAACGGATGTGGCTTATTTTACGGTTTCTGTAGAGCAATTGGAGCGGGATGCCGTGAACAGGTTAGCCGGCAGGGATATTCACATAGGGTATAAACCTTTACAAGCCGGTACTCATAACGCCTTTCTGACCATCTCCGGAGGTGGTTTGAACCCCGAAGTGATCATCCAACTAAAAGGAACTTGTGTGGAATAGGAGGTTATTTTCAACTACTTGATATGGGAGGCTTTTAATCCTTTGATGACTGCATTGGTAAATCCGTTTGCCTCCATCTCATTGAGTCCTTTGATGGTGATGCCGCCGGGAGTGGTCACTTTGTCAATCTCAACTTCAGGATGTGAATCCTTGGTTTCCAGTAATGTAATTGCTCCCCGCAAAGTCTGTACGACAACTTCTTTGGCAAGCCGGGGAGAAACACCCATTTCAACACCACCTTTCATGGCTGCCCGGATGTATTGTAGTGCGTACGCAATTCCGCAGGAGGAAAGGGACATCAAAGCATTTAATTGAGATTCGGGAACGAGAAAAACTTTTCCCAACAAACTGAATATCGAACTGACAAGCTGTTGCTGTGACTCATTCGCTTGATGGCTTGAAATGATGGAAACACTTTGCTTCATTTCTATGGCAGTATTCGGAATGATCCGGAATAACACGGCTAAGTCACCAAAAAATGATGCAAGTGTTTTTAAGTCTATACCGGCAGCAATCGACACGATGATTTGTTTTTGGTAATCGATTTTGTGATTGATGACTTTGGCAACTTCTTCAACCAGCCACGGTTTTACTGCCAGGATGATGATATCGGCATCTTTAATTATTACTTCGTTGGAGGTGGCGGTTGTAATATTGGGAACTGTAAGTTTTAAGGCATCCAGGGCAAGTTGATTGATGTCACTAACGTGGATGTCAAACGAAAAGGTTTGTTGACTGCTGCCTGCCAGCCCTTTGATGATGGCAGAACCCATATTGCCTGCTCCGATTACTGCTATTTTAATAGTTGATTGTTGCATATTGCATGTTATTTAATTAACAGGATAGAAGGACAAAATTACATGATTTTATCAGATTACCAACTTATAATTTACCTTTTGCAGGACTAAAAATTAAACCTGACGCCTGCCAATATACTCCAGTTACGAACATCCGGATTGTTTGTATCGCTCAAACGCCACACAGATTGTACAGAAAATATACGCAAAATATTGGTGAGTCCAATTCCCACTTCCATATAAGGATACTTTAATGTCCCGGTCTTGTCGCGGAAATCTAAAATTTCTTTATGAATATCCGCTGTACCTCCATACAAAAATTTAAACGAAACCAATTCTCTTAAATTCAAAAGGCGAATCAGGGGGATGTGGTTCAGTAAAATGCCGTTGAACATCCATTCATGGTGCATGGAAACATACTTGTCCAATGCAAATTCCATATAATTTATCAGGTTATAACCATATCGATTGAAGTAAAAAGATTTACTTCCTTGCGGTATGTACAAAAGGTTGTAGGGCAATTTGCCAATTGTGGCACCGGCATAGATGCTGTAGTCCCATTCTCCGATGTCGAACCGATACCGGTGGTTGATTGTTGCACCAATCTTTCCGTACGGATATTCTGACTGATTGAAGTTCACTTTCCCTGCTTCTGTATGGAAGTATATCACCGGACGATTGCCCCGGATATAAATCCGTGTCAAATGATCTTCAAAGCTTTTTTCATCAAAAGAAAAGCGGGTGATCAATGCTGCCGAGTGATGTGTCATTGTTGAGAAAGTCACATCATCTTTTATAAAAGGAAGGGCGTCATTTCCAAAATATTGATGTTGGCGAAAAATCAATTTGCTTTCGATGTCGTTGTTCCAATCATGCGTTAAAGAAAAATGCCATTCTTTTCTTGGATTGATCCTGTCTGAAGAACGCAAACTGAAAAGGGTGTTGGATATATCTTCATCACCTGAAAGCAAAGGGTTTTCACGCAACAGGAAATCATAATAATCGTAATTAGTGCGTCTTAAATCATCGGTGTAACCGCCGCTGATCACTGTTTTTTTACGAAAAGGCAGTCGGCAGGAAGCAAAAACTGCATATTTGTGTTTTTTATCTCTTAACCCAAAGCCCCAGTATCCGCCAACTTCAATATTTTTCCATAAATGTTCATTGGTTCGCAAGGGTATACTGAAACGAAAGCCTTCTATATCGCTGAGGCGTGCAAGCTGATACAGTTTGCCGATATCGATCTTGCCGGCTTGTACATATCCCGTCAGTACTCCATCGGCAATCCAGCCGGCAGTTTTCATCAGGGGCAAATCGTTCATTTCAGCCAATTTTATTTCCAGCTCTTCTTTGGTGTATGATGACCCTGCAAAATCTGCATCTGTATCCGTCAAACCTTCATGGATTGATACAAGCTCCCTTTTTTCAATATAAATTTCCGGAGAAAGATTGGCGCTGTCAGCCAGTAATTGATAGGTCATGTTCAACGACACCGTAGTGTTTTCCGGCACCCAGAATCCATTGTCGTCTTGTTGGTAATCTCCGGATAACTTTAAGTTTTCAATATAGTTAAGGTTGGCACTCCGCGGAAGTTCAGCAACGATTTTAGTCATGGCGCAAGTGGCAGAATCAATCCATAACTCTCCGTTGAATGCAAGGTTTTTATTGTTTCTGGACCTGTAACGCAGATAGTATTGCTTTCCTGTACCGGCGTTTATGCTGTCGATAAGAAAAAAGCGGTAATATGCGCCGGATGCATTGGCAAGCGGACTGATAAAATGTTTCCCGAACAGTATGACGGTGTTGTGATAAAAATTCAAATCGCCGGCTAATCCTCCTGTGAGTTGCTCGAACATCAAATCGAATTTTTCAGGCGATGCCTTGGATGTTTTTTGAATGGTTTTCGGCGTAGCGTTACCCGTTTTGATCAGTTGTTCATCAGACAGGTAAAGTGGAAAAGAAATCCTCGCCTCCCGGGCAGAATCCAAATCCTGCAGGTGACTATCGAAATAACGGAGTGTACGGTGTTTTGATTTTTCTCCGGACAACAATATCACTTGCTGATTTTCAATATAGAAGCTAAAAGGAGCATTGTAAACATCGTTCTTGTATTTGGCTTTTCTGACACGCTCCATGAGGTCCAGGGCAGGGTTCTTTCCGGGCATTACAAATAACTCCTGCAGCAAATTCATATCTTCCCGCATTTCAACGTATAAACCCGTGGTTTCACCAGGTTTGATCTTAAATTCCCGGGTTTTGTATCCCATGCAGGAGAACACCAGGGTTGATTCTTGCCCTGTATGTTTGATTACATAAAAACCATCTTCATCACTTACAGTTCCGATATTGCTGTCTTTAAAATAGATATTGACCGATTGAATGGGAGATTTATCAGCTTTATTGCGCACATTGCCAATCACCAAAGTTTCTTCGGATTTTACAAATCCGGAGATCAACAAAAACAACAATATAACAAGATTAAGGCGGACTTTCATTTTTTATTTTTCAGCATCGGATGACATTCGAGTATTGTTCTCTTCAAAAAATGAATATCGATATGTGTATATAATTCTGTAGTCGTGATGGATTCATGCCCTAATAGCTGTTGAATGGCGCGCAGATTGGCACCGTTTTCCAACAGATGGGTGGCAAATGAGTGCCGAAAGGTGTGCGGACTGACCTTTTTTTCTATGCTTGCAAGTCCGGCTAATTCTTTGACAATGGTGAATATCATGGCCCTGGTAAGTTGGGCACCTCTCCTGTTTAAAAACACAAAATCTTCATGTCCCTTTTTTATGTTCAGGCTGTTTCTGTCAATATTCCACAACTTAAGCTGATGAATTGACTCGGGTGAGAGCGGTACAAGGCGTTGTCTGCTTCCCTTGCCCTCTACCAACATATAACCGTCTTCCAAATACAGGTTGGAAATCTGAAGATTAATTAATTCGGAAACCCGCAAGCCTGAACCGTACAACACCTCTATGATAGCTTTGTTCCTTTGTCCTTCAGGCTTGGACAGATCAATGCAACCGATGATCCGGTTGATTTCATCCACCGTCAACACATCCGGCAGGCGCAAACCGATTTTTGGACTTTCAAGCAATTCCGTCGGGTCATCGTCTCTTTTATTTTTGTAAATCAGGAAATTATAAAATGATTTGATGCCCGATATAATCCTTGCCTGTGTGCGTGGATGAACTCCCAAAGAGCTGATTTCTATAACGAAATCTCTTAAATGTTCCGGACCTGCTTTTTCAAGATCAATATGGGCATCTGAAAGGAAAGTTGACAACTTGGACAAGTCATTGCTGTATGCATCTATCGAATTTTTGGATAGTCCTTTTTCAAATTGCAGGTAATACAAATATTCTTCAAGTATGCTCAGCATATCGTCCAGCTTTAAATTTATACGGATAAACCGGCGTTAACTTACAAATTTCTTTCGGGAGAAGAAAGATCGGTACTTGCATCACCACCATCGGCAGCTGTTCTGGTTCGGGGTGCCGGTGGCAAACGTTTAAACACATCGTCTTTCGACAAAGGGCGATGGGTCTCCAACCAAAAATAATTCGACAGGTACATAAAATCATCCGTGATCATTTCAATGGGGTGAAATTCACCCGTTGTTGCAGAAGGGAAAACCGTCCTATCCATCTTTTTATCCTTGAAATGAAAGACCACATAACTGCTTTCGGTGCGATTTGCTCCCAACAATGAATTATCGTGCTCATCCCTGATGAAATAAACGGTTTCTGCATTACCGTTGACCTCCAGGCGTTTCAATTCGCTGCTGTCTAAAAATGCTGTGATGTCCTTGCCTGAGATTTGGTTGTAGAATGCAGAGTCCACCTGTTCAATGATGATGGCAGCCTGTTCTAAATTGATTTTTTCAACCTCCTGATTTTTAGTGAAAATATGAATGGTCTCGCTCGAAAATTGTTGTTTTTCCTGCCACACAACAGGTTCATTGACTAAATGCATGACGGAGTCACGCGATGAATAGACCAACGAATCTGCAATTCCCTGTACATCTTCGCGGTAAAACCTGACATTTCTCCATGCTTCAGCTTCGTTGTAAATCGAATCTTTGTAGGTTTTTAAGGTGTCGGCATGTACGTACAAAGTATGCTCTGCCGACCAATCAACTAACAATGCCGAGTCGGTGGCAATGCCCAATTCATCTTCTTCATTGTAATACACATAATTGCCGAATAGGGATGATTTCTGAATGGAATCATTCAAGAAAGCTTTGCCGAAGATTTCACCGTATTTTTTAATTTTATCGTAGAAAATCGTGTCTCCCGTCATGTATTTGCCATCTTCATTTATCAAGTAGGAACGATCCAACAGCATAGACCTTTCGGTTTCAGTGTTATACCATCCTTTTTGGGTAAAGATGTCGGTTTCATCCTGATAAAGGATATGGGTGTCTCCCACCAGATCAGCAATATGTGTTTTTGTGTTGTAGATCAAGGTGTCAGCGTCCATTACAAAATTTTCGTTGACCAATTTTACCTGGTTTCTAAAGAGTGCATTTTCCGTTGCCGTGGAATATTGCCCCCAAACAGAAGTAAGTGTGTTTTCCGGATCAACTATCTTCCCTCCTGTGAAATAGTAAGCCAGTTGTGTGTTTCTGTCGTAGTTCAAACTGTCGGTGGTCAGCGTAGTATTCCTGTTTACTAATTTCGCCTTGCCTCTGAGTCGCACTAATTTCGTATTCCCATCATAATAAAGCCTATCGCCATAGGCAAACAGGGTATCACCCTGAACGATCTTTATATTGCCAAATGCATCGAAAGAGTTGCTTTTTTGGTAAAGATAAGCGCTGTCGCAAGACATAACGGCATCATCATGTCTGAATTTCACATTTCCGTTCAGGACTTGCACATCCGGTCTTAAATCCTGATCGACACTACCCCTGTCGGCATTTTCAAGGTAAATTAATTTGGCTGTTTTTTGGTCGAAAGGTGTTTTAATGGGCGCAACCGGTTCTAAAGGCTCTAATTTTTTTGTTTTTGGGGAGACAGATTCCTCTTTTAGTTTTGATTCGGTGGTCACTGTTTCAGTGCTCTGTTGTTCTTTTAGTACTTCTTCTCTTAAACTTTTGTGCCGGATTTGAGCAGAGAGATTAAAAAAAGAAAACCACATCGAACCGATAAGGATGAACAGTATGTAGTTTTTGTGACTCATGACGGAAGGGTCTCAATGTTTAATCCATCCGGGATATTTAAAATCACAGTTTTGCCAGGCAGGATCTATGCTGATGTAAGTCTCTTTTTGTTTCTTTTCTATCCATTTTGTCAGAAATTCTTCCTTTTTCATTTCTTCATAATAGTTTTTCAGCAATTGATAGTCATCAATCAGGTTGGCTTTATGGGTTTCGACTTTCGACTTTACTTTTACTACAGCAATAACCTCCTTGTTGATATTTCGGTCTACCATAGAAAATGGCTCAGAGATTTCACCAACCCGCATGCTGTAAACTGCTCTTGCAACTTCCGGGGGCAATTCCTGGTATTCAAATTTGGAAGTTCCGGTTCGCTGATTGAACATGAGGCCTGCATTCATCGCTGAGTTTTTGTCCGAAGAAAAATACATCACACCCTGTTCAAATGTCATTTTTTCATTTCGAATGGCATTGGCAACCGAGTCCATTTTTTGAATCGCTGATTGTTCATCTTCCAATGAAGTTTTCGGACGAATCAGAATGTGCCTGCAGTTAATTCTGTCACCGCGTTTTTCGATTAACTGAATGATGTGAAATCCAAATTCGGTTTCAACGATCCGTGAAGCCCTTTTGGTATCGGTCAGGTTAAATGCGACATTAGCAAACTCTGGTACAAATTCTCCTTTTCCCCGAAAGCCAATTTCTCCACCTCTCCTGGCAGATTCAGTGTCTTCGGAGTACAAGCGCGCCAGGGTTGAAAATTCAGTTGTCCCGTTGTTAATCCTTTCCGAGAATTCCCTTAACCTGTCTTTTACAGCATCGATCTCATCCTGATGAATACGGGGGTGATAACTAATGATTTGCAATTCGACCTGAGTAGGAACGGTAGGAATACTATCGGACGATAGGGAAGCATAAAAACGTCTGACATCTGCGGGGGTAGATTTGATATTCTCAACCAATTTATGTTGCATTTGCTGAATAATCGACTGGTTCCTTACCATAGTACGCATGTCTTCACGCAGTGCAACCACGTTTTTTCCAAAATATTCTTCTAACTTTTCTTTTGAACCAATTTGAGCAATGTAATGGTTCATCTGCATCTCCACCTGATTCATAACCGCACTTTCATTTGCTTCAATACTGTCTAACTCAGCCTGATGGAGATAAAGTTTTTGAATGGCAATCTGTTCAGGAATTACGCAATACGGATCTCCTTCAATGGGGACTCTTTCGCGTTGTGCCCAAAGGCGTTGCTCTTCAACTTCAGATTTTAAGATTGCTTCGTCGCCGACAATCCAGATGACCTCATCAATAATATTATTCAACTGTGCATGGATGTTTGCAAAAGACAAACAGCAAGCAAGCATCATCATCAATATGTTTTTTGTACTTATCATATGTTTCCTGCGACTTTTGGAGAAGACTTATTTTTTGAAAAATGTTACGGTACCGTTTTGTACGGCATCGTTATACAGCTCATCTTCAAAATTGGTAATAAATTCTGTTTTAAGTTTATTCATGATAAGATAAGCAATTTTGTCTTTCCCGGTTTCAAAGGGTTCTAATTCACCTATCCTTTTTACCGAATCAATTTTCAACATGTATTGTTTCAAGCTGTCGCTTGTTTCAAAGAATTTGTTTGTGCCTAAGCTCTGCATCAGAGATTCTTGTTGAACCGGTATTTGCTTTAAAACTTCGTTTACGGGTATCCACCGGTCAGCAAAATAGTCATAACTTAATCCATGCTGCAGACTGTATTTTTCAATTAATTCTAAAGATTTTACGTCGCCTTTCTGAACCCATTTTCTGACGTCAGTCACTTTTGGTGCACCTGCAGGGAGAATCAGCAACATCCCTTTGATCAGGTTTTCCTTCAACAAAAGCTGATCGCTGAATTTTTGATAGAAGGCAAACATTTCTTCCTCAGAGGGTTTGGAACGCAACCGTTCCTGAATCAGATTTTGCTGATATTGATGGATGATCAATGATTTTTTATAGTCTTCCAAAAGTTTATCGATCTCGGCCTTATCGGTTACGTTGCGTTTGGCATTCTCATACAACAAAACATCAGTAACCCATTTTTTGATATAGCTGTCGGCCAACTGAATGCTGTCCGCTGCACTGATGTTAGAAGGGATCACCCCATCCAATTGATCCAGGTAAAAATATTTACCTTCTACCTCCAACAAAGGCACCCGGCTCTGATCAGGGGTGCGGGTAGCACATCCCATCAAAGAGCCGAATAAAATCATCAGCAAAAAACGCTTGAAAGTATGCATCTAACAGCTAATTGACAATCAGTTTTTTTGAATCTTTCTGAGTACTTTCTGATTTATTTTAACCGGATATTTATCCCTCAAATGAGCTATCCATTCTTTTTCTAAATATTCCTGATAATCTGCTGTGACAAGTCCGCGTACATCCGTATATTCCTCCGGAGTGTCTTTCAGTATTTTACCTGCAACTTTAACAAAGGGGAATTTGTCATCCGGCTTAAATTCATCAGTGCCTGCGAAAATATAATGATCGACAAACTTGTTATCCCCTTGCACATACAAGCCTTTTTCAATTTTTACGACCACTACGCTGTCATTCAGGAGACGAAGTTGTTTGTCGATTGAGTCTTTAGGCTGAGAGGCAATAATGTTTTTTGCAGCCTGAAGAGCTTCTTCAGTTTTGCATTGAATAACTCGTCCCTTGAAATGAGGTCTGTCCCAGGTATAATTTTCTTTGTTCTTTTTGAAGAAGGCAGCCAGGCCTGCCGTGTCTCTCGAGGCTTTTTCCCATACTTCTTCGTTGCTGACTTCAAACAGCAGGATGCCGTCGTGATATTCATTCATCAGCAGGCGGAAATCATCGTATTTTTTCTCCAATTGAGAGTCTTCATAAGCCAACAACTCTTTTTCAATAAACTCATTCAATTTTTCATCGATGACAGTCTGGGCAGATAATTTATCAGAAAAGGGGTTTTCTATCAGATACGACAGAAAATCGTTTTGCTTATAGGTTTTTTTGGCAAAGGAGAACATGGGTTTCTTTAAATCTGAAGCCTCAGCCAGAAAAGCAGAGTCAGCTAACGTTCTGTCTTGCAGCAGCGTGCAAAAGTCATCTTTGGCGGTGCCTTTGGCAAATTTGAATTTATAGTCTTTTTTCAATTTTTCGATGAAAGCCTTACTACCTGCTTGCGACCTTTCGTCCCTTTTTATCAAACGTTCAATTTCGTCTTTTTTATCTTCAAATGGAGGGATCGGCTTGGTGTCAATCAGCTTGATGATGTGCCAGCCGTAAGCAGATTGTACCGGTTCGCTGATGTCGCCTTTGTTTTCTAAAGCAAATGCTGCTTGTTCAAATTCGGCAACCATCCTGCCCGTTCCAAACCAGGGTAATTCACCGTTTCTGGCAGCAGAGCCGCGATCATCTGAATTGGCAGAAGCAACTTCTCCAAAATCGGCACCTTCTTTTACCAATTGATACAACGAGTCAATTTGATGTTTCGCTTGCTTGTTCAGCTCGTCATCTCCTTGTGAAGTGAACTTCATGATGTGTGAGACCAGTACTTCTCCCGGAGAATTTCTTCTGTCGGTGACTTTGATTAAGTGGTAGCCAAGTACTGTTCGTACCGGACTTGAGATTGAACCAACCGGTGTGTTGAATGCCATGGTTTCGAAAGGATAGATGGTGCGGAATCCTGTGATCCATCCGACATAACCGCCGTTGTGGGTTGCTGACTGGTCTTCTGATGCTTCTTTGGCAACTGTGCTGAAGTCTTCATGCTGCAATCTTTTGGATATCTCCCGGATCTTATTCCACGCTGCCAGCGTATCTTTCGGGGCAGCATGCTGATCTACACGGATCAGGATGTGGCTGACTTCTACATCTTCCTTTAATCTTTCGTAAGCCTCTTTTAAAGCGTCTTCTTCAGCTTTCGTATCGGTCAAATAGGGCCTGGTTAATTGATCACGGTAACCTTTTAACTCGTTAATGAAAGCTTCTGTGGTATCTATACCCTGAGTTTTAGCTTCTTCAACTTTCAGTTTAAAATTTACAAAAAGATCAACATACTCTTCCAGTGTTTTCTTATCCAATACGTTATTAGAGTTGTTCTTGTTGTAGATGTATTCAAACTCTGATTTCGAAACCGGATTACCGTTGATGGTCATTAGTACCGGATCTTTTGCTAACAATGAGCCGGAAAGTAATAATATAGACAGTGAAACAAAAAGTGTCCTCATAGAAACATTACTTGAACAAATGATTAATAATATTTTTTCGTTTACGAACGTAAACAATCTAACGCAAACTGATTATATATGTTGTAAAATGATTGATTTTTTTAAGGTTTTTTATTCGCTCCTGCTGTAATTAGGTGCTTCGCTTGTGATAATTACTCCGTGTGGGTGACTTTCAACCACGCCGGCATTGGTGATGCGTGTAAATTTAGCTTGATGCAATTCTGAAATATTGTGGGCGCCGCAATAGCCCATTCCCGATCTCAAACCACCAACCATTTGATAGACCACTTCATACAAGGTTCCTTTGAAAGGAACGCGGGCGGCAATACCTTCCGGTACTAATTTTTTTACATCATCTTCCATGTCCTGGAAATAACGGTCCTTTGAGCCTTTTTCCATGGCCTCCAGCGACCCCATACCCCGGTAAGTTTTGAATTTTCTTCCGCTGAAAAGTATGGTCTCACCCGGGGATTCTTCTACGCCGGCAAATAAGGATCCAGCCATGATGGTGTCTGCTCCGGCAGCCAATGCTTTGACAATATCACCGGAATAACGGATACCGCCATCAGCAATAATAGGAACACCCGTTCCTGTCAAGGCTTTGGACACCTCATATATTGCAGTCAGTTGAGGTACACCCACACCTGCAATAACGCGGGTGGTACAAATTGAGCCGGGACCTATGCCGACCTTTACAGCATCTGCTCCGGCTTCTGCCAATGCTGTGGCAGCTTCTGCCGTGGCAATATTTCCAACGATGATATCAATCGACTGATAGCGTTTTTTTACTTCTTTCAAGGTTTCAATGACTCCCCGGGAATGTCCGTGAGCTGTATCGATAACGATGGCATCTACTCCGGCTTCCACCAAGGCATTGATTCTTTCATATGTGTTGGCTGTAACTCCCACTGCAGCTGCCACTCGGAGTCGCCCCCGTTTGTCCTTTGATGCCATGGGTTTGTCCTTGGCCTTGGTGATGTCTTTATACGTCAGCAGCCCGATCAGGCGGTTGTTTTGATCAACTACCGGCAATTTTTCAATTTTATGTTGCTGAAGAATCTCGGATGCTGCTTCCAGATCAGTGGAACGAGAAGTAGTGATGATGCCCTCTTTGGTCATGACATCATCAATCTTTGTGTTCATGTCTTTTTGAAAACGAAGGTCCCGGTTGGTGACTATACCTACGAGAAAACCTTCCTGGTCGACAACGGGTATACCGCCGATTTTATATTCAGCCATAATGTTGAGTGCATCTCCGACTGTGGCATCCCTTTGCGTAGTCACCGGATCCGAAATCATGGCATTCTCAGCACGCTTCACCGCCCTAACCTGCCTGGCCTGCTCTTCTATGGACATGTTTTTATGGATTACTCCAATACCTCCTTCGCGGGCTATGGCAATAGCCATCTTGTACTCGGTAACAGTATCCATTGCAGCTGAAGCAATGGGAATACGAAGCTCAATGTTGCGGGAAAAACGGGTTGTCAGATTGACATCTCGAGGCAATACATTTGAATAAGCAGGAACCAATAATACGTCGTCAAATGTTAAACCTTCAAGTTGAATTTTATCTGCAATAAATGACATAGGGAATAATTTTAAGTTTCAATTTTACGGTGTCTCATAAATTGCCAACTGTTAAGGCACCTTGCTGTTTTTAGTTGAATATTTGTTTTGAGACAGCCGTCTGTTACTATGAAAAAATATTGCATGCAAATGTATAAATTTTTTGTGAATTTGTAAAATGGTGTAAACATCATCCCTGAATCTGGATCCTTTGCGTAGAATTTACTTCTTTTATTTTGTTGATGTTTTTACGCAGGCTTTCAATTTCTTGTTTGTCGCGGACACTAATATGGAAAATTCCTACGAAAATACCCGCTTTTGTTTCGACATCAATTTTACTGATGTCAACTCCGTGTTGTTCAGAAATAACCCGTAAAATTTCCATCAAAACACCTTTTTTGTCAATACCTCTAACTTCTAATATTTCGTTAAAAACCAAGCCCTTGTGGAAGGCCCATTTGACTGAAATGATGTTTTTTCCAAAGTTGGATTTTAATTTGGCTGCAACAGAACATTGTCGTTTGTGCACAATGACAATTTCATTTTCATCTACGTAGCCCAACACATCATCTCCCGGAATAGGTTTACAGCATTCAGCGAATTTATAAGTTTTATCAACATTTTCCTCCGACAGCTTGAAGGTTTTTTCCCGGTTGACACGCATTGCAGGGACTAATTCAACAGGTTCTTCTTTTTGCTTGTCACTGGTAAAAGGGATTTTGATGAGTTTGGTAAATACATTTTGTGATTTAGGCTTAAATATAATTTTGGGAATGTCTTCCAAATTCAGATTCCCTCTGGCAGCCTGTATGTATAATGCATTGCGTGTGCTGATTTTGTAATGATTCAGGATTTTGACATAATTGGAGTTTTCTGGCGGCAGGTTGATGGCTGCTAATGCCGCTTCGATTTTTTTCTGTCCGGCGGCAATTTCAGCCTTTTCTTCACGCCTGAATATCGCCCTTAATTTGGCTTTGGCTTTAGCAGTTGTGACATAATCAATCCACTCGGGTTTCGGAACTTGCTTTTTCGATGTGATGATTTCAACCTGATCGCCGCTTTGCAGGGTATGACTCAACGGCACTAATTTGTTGTTTACCTTGGCACCTATACATTGTTCACCTATGTCGGAGTGAATGGCGAAAGCAAAATCAAGGGCAGTAGAACCTTGCGGAATAGTTTTGATATCACCCTTTGGGGTAAAGACAAATATTTCGGACGCAAACAGGTTTAACTTAAACGTATCAATGAATTCAATGGCATTTGGTTCCGGATTTTCCAACAGTTCCTTGATGGTTTTCATCCATTTGTCCAATTCTGTCTCGTCATTATTACCGGTTTTATATTTCCAGTGAGCGGCTAATCCCTTTTCAGCAATGTCGTTCATCCTTTCGCTCCTGATTTGAATTTCTACCCATCTGCCGCCGGGTGCCATTACCGTAAGGTGTAAAGCCTCGTAGCCATTGGCTTTCGGATTGCTCACCCAGTCACGAATACGCTGCGGATGTGGCTTGTATATCTCTGTGATGGCAGAGTATAGCATCCAGCATTGATCTTTTTCGGTCATGCCCTCCCTGGGAGTAAAAACTATCCTTAGTGCTAAGATGTCGTACACATCCTCAAAAGGAATATTGTGGGTGTTCATCTTTTTCCAGACAGAATATACAGTCTTTATCCTGGCTTTATAGCGGAAAATCCATCCTTGTTTTTCAAGCTTTTCGCTGATGGGAGCCGTAAACTTTTCATAGAAATGATTCCGGGCAACCTCATCTTCTGCTAGTCTTTTTTCGATTTTAGCATAAATTTCAGGATGGTCGTATTTGAAGCTGAGGTTCTCAAGCTCATTTTTGATCCGGAATAATCCCAAACGATGGGCGAGGGGCGCATAAATATATTGCGTTTCACCGGCGATCTGGTATTGCTTCGCAGGGGGCATGGAGCCTAATGTACGCATATTGTGAAGTCGATCGGCTATTTTGATAAGAATAACACGGATGTCCTCCGACATGGTCAGGATTAATTTTCTGAAATTTTCAGCTTGTGCAGATACTTGTTCTGCAAAGACACCACCTGATATTTTTGTCAAACCTTCTACTATCAGCGCTATCTTTGTTCCAAAGAGATTCTCAATATCTTCCACCGTATAGTCTGTATCCTCTACCACATCGTGCAAAAGCGCTGCACAGATGGAGGTTGACCCCATGCCTATTTCGCTTGAAACAATACGGGCTACCGCTAACGGATGCATGATGTAAGGTTCACCGGAGCGGCGGCGAATGCCTTTATGCGCATTCTTGGCAAAGTTGAATGCTTTCGTAATGATCTCTACTTTTTTGCGGTGTGAGGAATTGAGATAATCATTCAACAAGGCATCAAATTCTTGTTGAATCATTTCTTCTTCTTGTTTAATACTATATTTGACTGTTTGTGAGGACATATGCATCAACAGAAAAAATTAATAGCCCGTTAAAAACAACCCGATGTCATCAGCCTTCAATCCAAAAAAGGACGCTATCAAGCGATTGACTAAAATACCGTCGTACACATATACACCGTTTCTGAATCCGGAACTTTCAAGGACAGCTTGTTTTACATTGCCTGAGTTTCCGATTTTCATAAGCATGGGCGCAAAGATATTGCTCAACGCCATGGAACTGGTGCGTGCTACCCTGGCAGAGATATTAGGCACGCAATAATGAATAACACCATATTTTTCGAATGTCGGGTCATCGATGGTTCTGCAGGTTGAGGTTTCAAAACATCCGCCCTGATCTACACTCAAATCGATGATGATGGCTCCGGGCTTCATGGTTTTAACCAATTCTTCTGCCACCATAAACGGCTCAGAATCGTTGATGTACCTCAAATTACCGATAACGGCATCTGCGGTAGTCAACGCTTTAAATAATACCGAAGGATGAATGACTGATGTGAAAACTTGCTGTCCAAGATAATGCTGTATCTTCCTTAATTTATTGACGTCATGGTCGAATATTTTGACTTGCGCACCTAATGCCAAAGCATTGCGTGCTGCCACCGAACCGGCTAATCCGGCACCCAGGATCAATATTTCAGTAGGCGATATGCCGGCTATGCCACCTAATAAAATCCCTTTCCCACCTGCAGCGTTACTCATCAGCTCAGAAGCTACGGCTATGGCTGTGCTTCCCTCTATTTCCGAAATTGTGTTCACAACCGGAAATGCCTTCTGACTGTCCTTGATCAGTTCGTAAGCAATGGCGTTTAATTTTTTCGACATCATCAGCCTGATGCTTTCTGCCGACAAGTAGGAAAGTTGCAGCATGGAAAAAATAGATTTTCCGTTTTTCATCAGCGCAAGTTCGTCTAAGGTAGGAGGTGTGATCTTTAATACGATATCGGCACCAAAAACTTCAGCTTTATTGTCAACGATAATCGCACCGGCTTCACTGTATTGTAGGTCGGTGTACGACATTGGTAGTCCGGCTCCGCGCTCCACCAATACTATATGTCCCTCTTCTACAACGATGGAGACTCCTTCCGGTGTCAGAGCTAACCTGGTTTCAATTTTGGGATTTTCACAAGGTAATCCGATTGAAAGGCGCGGTTGGCGCTCGATTTCCCGCAAGAGAGCCTCTTCAGGGAATAGCATCTTTTTGATATGTGGGTCCTGCCTCATGGGGTTGTAATTTTTAATGGAGTACAAAACTAAGTGCAATTGTTGAGAATTGCAAGAGGAAGGATGTTTTAGCATTTAAAAATTTCAATATACTTTTGTTCGCTGTAAAACGAATCAGGAGTTGTGATCGCAGTTATTGTATTGAATAATGAAAATCTCAGAGTATATAATGCCGCATATTGGTATTTATCTTCAAAATAAATCTGATTTTTTATCTCTTGCAGATAATATTTTCAGCAATCTTTTGCTGAAAGATCTGGTTGATTTAGAAGGTAAGAGAGGGGAGATGTTTTCAAAGATGACCATTGATAAATTCATTGACAGAGAATTAAAGCATGATCATTTTGTTGTCCGTTCTGACAACAACAATCCTCTGCATAAGATGTCGAGCGGTCAGCAAAGGAAATCTTTGCTACAATATTTGATTAGCCAAAAACCGGATTTCCTGGTATTGGATGATATCTTTGCAAGTGTTGACAAAGAAACGCGTGTCCACATCATTGAACAATTATCTCTTATTGCAGACGAAACTCTTTTTATCCAAATATTTTATCGAAAAACAGATATACTGGATTTTATTCATACGGTGGTAATACCGGATGAGTCCGGTAAGGTTCAGTCAGTCGTAGGGAAAGAAGATTTTATCCAAAAACATCAAACTGATAATATTCGGCCGCAGTCATTTGAATTACCTTATTGCTTAAGTAATTTAGAACCGATGGCAAATCCACTGATCAGCCTTAATAATGTTTCTTTGAGTTATGGAGAAAAAAAAGTGCTGAATGGCATTTCCTGGATAATTCGTCAGGGTGAATTCTGGCAATTGACCGGTCCTGTTGGTTCAGGGAAAAGCTCCCTTTTGAGCATGATTGTCGGTGACAATCCCAAGGGATACGGACAAGATATCACGCTATTCGGACTTAAAAAGGGAAGTGGAGAAAGCATCTGGGATATTAAGAAGCACATCGGTTATTTTACGCCTTCCATGCTGGCGCAGTTCAAACGAAATGAAAGCGTGGAGCATATGATTGTTTCCGGCATGCTTGATTCAGTTGGCTTGTATGTCAAACCCACTGACTTGCAAACACAGACCGCTCGCAAATGGTTAAATTTACTGGGTGATTCTTACCGCGACAGAAAATTTATGCAATTGTCGTACGGACAGCAACGCATTGTGATGGTAGTGCGGGCATTGGTTAAACAACCACCTTTGTTAATTTTAGATGAACCAACGACAGGCCTGGATGATGAAAATGCGGCCTTATTCATCAGCATGATCCGTGCAATTGCCAATACCCGCCGGGTAGCCGTTATTTATGTGTCTCACAGGGAAGAACCGGGATTGAACCCGCAGTACGTATATACACTTATACCCGATGATACGAACGGGTCGAAGGGTGTGACACAGGTGCCGCAAACAGAAAAATAATTGAAAAACCTTATATCACAATGGATTAAAATCCATTTTTAAATCGTACCTTTGCGCCCGATATTTAGAAGTATTAAAAAATAAACGTGTAATTTTTATGAATGTAATTACAAAAACCATCACAATGGGTGATGGAAGAGAGATTACCATTGAGACCGGAAAGTTGGCCAAACAGGCTGATGGTTCCGTGATGGTACGTATGGGTGATACCATGTTGTTGGCTACGGTTTGTGCTGCTAAGGAAGCACTTCCGGGAACGGATTTTATGCCGCTCTCAGTCGAGTATAAAGAAAAATTTGCTGCCTTTGGTCGCTTCCCCGGTGGTTTTCTTCGCAGGGAAGGTCGTCCTTCAGATTATGAGATCCTGGTTTCGCGCCTGGTCGATCGTGCACTTCGTCCGCTTTTCCCGGATGATTTTCATGCTGAGACTTTTGTGAATGTAATGTTGGTTTCTGCCGATGGCAAAGATATGCCTGATGCTTTAGCCGGTTTGGCTGCTTCAGCTGCTTTGGCCGTATCGGATGTACCTTTCAACGGGCCGATTTCTGAAGTCCGTGTTGCCAGAGTTGAAGGTAAGTTTGTCGTAAATCCTACCTTCGAGCAATTGGAAAATGCCGACATGGACATCATTGTCGCTGCTACTCTGGATAATATCATGATGGTAGAAGGCGAAATGAAAGAAGTGAGCGAAGAGGAGTTGTTAGAAGCAATGAAGATTGCACATGAAGCCATCAAGGTTCATTGTAAGGTTCAATTAGAGCTGATGGAAGCCGTAGGTAAAACTCAAAAGCGTGAGTATGATCATGAGGAAAAAGATGAGGAATTAGAAAAAGACATTCGCGAAAAGACTTACGATAAGGTATATGCTTTGGCAACTGCTTGCAATGCTGATAAACACTCACGTGTTGAAAATTTTGAAGCTGTAAAAGCCGAATACATTGAAACACTTGATCCTGAAGTGGCTGAAGAGAAAAAAGATTTGATCAATAAGTATTATCACGCGGTTGAAAAAGAAGCGATGCGTCGTTCTATTTTGGATGAAGGTAAACGCTTAGATGGTCGTAAAACTACAGAGATTCGCCCAATTTGGTCGGAAATTGATTGTTTGCCGGGAGCACACGGTTCCGCTATCTTTACCCGCGGTGAAACGCAGTCGTTGACCACTGTTACCCTGGGCACCAAGCAGGATGAAAAAATCATTGACGAGGCTTTGAATCAGGGAAAAGAAAGATTTTTACTGCACTATAACTTTCCACCTTTTTCAACCGGAGAAGCTCGCCCGTCCAGAGGCGTTAGCCGCCGCGAGGTAGGTCATGGTAATCTGGCTTTCCGTGCATTGAAGACTATGATTCCTGAAGATTATCCTTATGTAATACGTGTTGTTTCCGACATTTTGGAATCTAACGGATCATCTTCTATGGCAACAGTTTGTGCCGGTACTTTAGCTCTGATGGATGCCGGTGTTCAAATTAAAAAACCGGTTTCGGGCATTGCCATGGGATTGATTTCTGAAAACAAAGGAAAGAATTTCGCAGTGTTGTCTGATATTTTGGGTGATGAAGATCACCTGGGTGATATGGATTTCAAAGTAACGGGCACCGAGGATGGTATTACTGCAACCCAAATGGACATCAAGGTAGATGGTTTGTCATATGAAATTCTTGAAAAGGCTTTAAAACAAGCCAAGGAAGGACGTATGTACATCCTTAAAAAAATGAAAGAGACCATTGTGGAGCCACGCGAAGATTTGAAGCCACATGCTCCGCGCATTGTGGTAATGTTCATTCCGAAAGAAATGATTGGCGCCATCATTGGTCCCGGTGGAAAAATTATTCAAGCCATGCAGGTTGAAACCGGTGCGATTATTTCCATTGAAGAAATTGGTGATCAGGGACGTGTTGAAATTGCTGCTAATAATAAAGCCGCTATCGATGCTGCCGTTAGAAAGATCAAAGGTATTGTGGCTACGCCGGAAGTGGGAGAGACCTACGAAGCCAAAGTAAAATCCATCATGCCTTATGGTTGCTTTGTGGAGTTTTTACCTGGTAAGGAAGGTCTGCTACACATATCTGAAATTGACTGGAAGCGCATCGAAAGTATGGAAACTTCGGGACTCAAGGAAAACGACATCATCGAAGTCAAACTCCTGGATATTGATGCCCGGACAGGTAAATTCAAACTGTCACGCAAGGCATTATTGCCTCGCCCACCGAGAGAAGAGAAGAAATAAAATCCTCCCCGACGACCTCTTTAAAGAAAAGGTGTTCGGGGATGCAGGAAATCTTAGAAAAACCCTCGGTTATGTTATGTAGCTGAGGGTTTTTTAGAAGATTTTCAATGTCTGCCCCAAGGAGAATTCATTGAAAATGCTTAATTTTGCGGGAAATTTAATTTTCCCCTGATGAATAAGATGTTTAGATTCCTTTTAATGACGGGGCTTCTGACAGGAAGCCTTTCTGTTTTTGCAAATGACCCTATTGATAAATTTATCAATGAGCCGTCGATGCAAAATGCCAATATCAGCATATTGGTCAAAGACCTAAAAACAGGCAAGGAACTATATCAGCAAAGACCCAATCACGCTACCATTCCGGCATCTACCATGAAAGTCCTGACTACGGCGACTGCCCTGGAGTTGATGGGAGCCAACTATCAATATAAAACTGTACTTGCTCATGATGGTAGCATAGATCACCAATCAGGTGTATTGAACGGCAACTTATACATCATCGGAAACGGTGATCCTACATTAGGCTCTTTAAGAATGGGAGACAGGCAATTCTTATCAAAATGGGCCGGTGCTATAAAAGCGGCAGGTATCGCTAAGATCAATGGAAGTATCATTGCCGATGAAAGTAGGTTCGATAATGAGGGTTCTAACCCTAAATGGACCTGGGACGATATCGGAAACTATTATGCACCGGGTATTTATGCCATTGCCTACCGCGACAACACTTTAAACGTTACCTTTAAATCAGGAGCAGTTGGTACCACGCCTGAAATCATTAATATCAATCCTAAGATTGAAGATTTGACGATAGAAAATAATTTGATGAGCAGCAGGATTACTTTCGATAGCGCCTATTTTTACGGTACCTCAAAAAGTAAAAACCGCTCGGTACGTGGTGAGATTCCGGCCAATAGTCCGGGGTTTGTCGTAAAAGCTGAGTTGCCGGAACCCGGGTTGGTGCTCGTCCAGGATTTCCAGCTGGAGTTGGAACAACAGGGGGTTGAAGTTACAAAACAACCTTTTACCATTCCTGTTGCAAATTATACTTTCCCTGCCAAAAACACTGCACGGAAAATCATCTATACCCATTATTCAGAGCCCTTAAGTAAAATCGTTGAGGAAATAAACCAGCAAAGCAATAATTTTTACGCCGAACAGGTATTCAAATCTTTGAGCTTGTTCCGTTATGGCTTGGGAACGAATCGTCACTCCATAAGTATGATCCGCAACTTTTGGAAATCAAAAGGATTGGATGTCAATCAATTATTTCAATCGGATGGTTCAGGCTTAAGTCCGACCAATGCTGTGTCTGCCAGTTTTTTAACATCGGTTATGGAGTATATGTACCAAAAAAGTAAAAATAAAGAGGTGTTTTTCAAAAGTTTATCTATTGCCGGGAAAACAGGTACTTTAGCCGGTGTACTCAAAAATACTCCATTATCCGGAAAAGTTTATGCGAAAAGTGGGACCATCGCACGGGTCAGGGCATATACCGGGTACATCATAGATGATGATCGGGAATGGGTGTTTACTATCATGGTGAATAATTATAATGGAAATTCCTGGCAGGCACTGCGTAAAATTGAAAATTTATTGGTTGAACTTTATAGGGAATGAACAATAAAATTATAAAATTCCATATTTCTGTGCCCGGAAAGAAAAAAAAGTATATCTTTGCAGTCCAAATTCTTTGAAGGCGGCGTCTTATAAGTTCCGGGTTCCGGGGTGCGAAGTTTTGAGACACCGTCAGTACAGGGTGTTTGTGATGCAGACACTCTTTCTTTTTTGAGAAGCACCAAATTTTAAATACATATTACGTTATAATAGATATGCAAGAGATTAAATTTTACAGCGGAGAAAAGTTACCACTTGAGCAACACAAAGCACGTATCGTTCAAAAAATATATTTAGCACCCATCGACAGAAGGTTGGAAGCACTTTATGAAGGAGGCTTTAATACTTTCCAATTGAACACCAAGGATGTGTTTTTGGATATGTTGACTGACTCAGGTACCAATGCTATGAGTGACAATCAGCTGGCTGCTATGATGCATGCTGATGATGCTTATGCCGGTTCTCAAAGTTTTATCAGGTTGCAAAAAGCTGTTGAAGATGTGTTGGGTAAAAAATATTTATTGCCTGTGCATCAAGGACGTGCAGCCGAAAACTTGATTAGTGTGGCTTATGTTAAAAAGGGAAGTTTGGTTCCAATGAACTATCACTTCACAACAGCCATGGCACATATCACTGACAAAGGCGGACAGATTGCAGAATTGCTGTATGACGAAGCCTATGTTGTAAATTCCAGTCATCCCTTTAAAGGGAATATGAATATCGAAAAATTGGAAGAAGTGATCATTCAAAAAGGAGCGAAAAACATACCCTTCATCCGGATGGAAGCCTCTACTAATTTAATTGGCGGTCAGCCTTTCTCCATGCAAAACCTGCGTGACGTTCGTGCTATCGCTGATAAATATCAGATCAGATTGGTTCTTGACTGCAGTTTGTTGGGAGAAAATGCTTTTTTGATTCTTGAAAGGGAAGAGGAATTCAAAGATTCCGACATGGGAACAGTTATTAAGGCCATGACTGATCTGGCTGATTTGTGCTATTTTTCTGCACGAAAACTCAGCTCCTCAAGAGGTGGCGGTATTGCGACTAATAGCATTGAAATCTACCGTGAATTAGAAGCTTTGGTACCTCTTTATGAAGGGTTTTTAACCTATGGAGGCATGTCTGTTCGCGAGATAGAAGCTATGGCTGTGGGCCTATATGAAACATTGGACGATAGTATTATTCGTCAAAGCCCGTCTTTCATCAAATATTTAGTAGAAGAATTAGATAAGAAAGGTATTCCGGTTATCAAGCCGGCGGGTGTTTTGGGCGCACATTTAGATGCCATGCAAATCTGTTCACACATACCACAATCTCAGTATCCTGCGGGTTCTTTGGCCGCCGCTTTATTTTTGGCTTCAGGTGTACGCGGTATGGAACGCGGTTCTATGTCCAATCAGCGTGACGAATATGGTAATGAAACCTTTGCTGATATGGAGTTGGTGCGTTTGGCCATTCCTCGTCGTGTATTTACCCTTTCTCAAATCAAATATGTGGAAGACAGGGTTACCTGGTTGTACGATAACCGTGAGCTCATCGGTGGTTTGAAATTTAACTACGAGCCGCCTGTACTGCGCTTCTTTATGGGTAAATTGGAGCCTGTAAATGATTGGCCTCAAAAATTACTTGCCAAGTTTAAAGAAGATTTTGGTGATAGCTTATAAGATGAAATAAAGCCGGGACTGTCTCAAAAACAACTATTTAACTTCGAAGTACGTGGTTGAGCCCGAATATCGGAGGTAACAAAGCAGTTGGGCAGTTCTAAGATATCTACGAATTAATTTATGATTTGACGATTTGCTATAGTACATGGCAAATCGTCAGTTTTTTATCAGAAACACGTTTATAAAGATATTTAGTTATTTATATCATCAAAATCTATAAGTGCCTATTTCTTCTACCCTTTAGCTGTTTTTTCTTAAACTATTTTTTCTACCTTTGTGTTTGAATTTTTTAAACGCATATGGAATCCAATGTTCTTTTTGCCTTTGGTTTGACGCTCTTTGCCGGTTTAGCAACCGGTATAGGCAGCTTTATTGGTTTGTTGTCTAAAAAATTCAATCCGAAGTTTTTGGCCGGATCGCTTGGTTTTTCAGCCGGTGTGATGATATATGTGTCCCTGGTAGAGATTTTTTTCGAGGCAAAAAAAGCATTGATGTTGGAGTACGGTGATAAACTTGGATATGCTTATACAACCATCGCTTTTTTTGCAGGTATCGCTTTTATTGCCATCATTGACAGGATGATACCATCCATGGATAACCCACACGAAATCAAAAAGACTAAAAATTACGATAGCCTGGCTGTAAATAATAAAAAATTGATGCGAATGGGTCTTTTTTCGGCTTTCGCCATTGCCGTTCACAACTTTCCGGAGGGTTTGGCAACCTTCATGGCTGGTATGACCAACCCGACTTTAGGAATTAGTATTGCTGTTGCCATTGCCATTCACAATATTCCCGAAGGTTTGGCCGTTTCTGTACCAATATATTATGCTACGGGAAGCAAGAAAAAGGCCTTTGTTCTTTCCTTTCTTTCTGGTCTGTCCGAACCAGTCGGCGCTATCATTGGTTATTTCTTTCTGAGATGGTTCTTTACTGAATCGGTCCTTGGTTTTATCTTTGCTGCGGTGGCGGGTATCATGGTGTTCATTTCTCTGGATGAATTATTGCCTACTGCTGAAGAATACGGTGAACACCATGTGGCAATCTACGGTTTGATAGCTGGTATGGCTGTGATGGCATTGAGTTTAGTGCTGATGGCTTGAGTTTAATTGTTTGCAATGCAAAAAGTTCCCAATACATTAGGTTTGATTGAGTTAAGGAATATCCCTTTGCAGGAGATTATTCCTTATATTCATTGGTCGTATTTGTTTATGGCCTGGCGTATTCCCGGTAAATATGAAGGGATAGCAGAGGCGGTTCTTTCTCCGGAGAATGAAAAGGACTGGTTAAAAAATCTTTCTAAAGAGAATAGAGCCAAGGCAGAAGAGGCATTGAAACTTTATAAAGATGCATTGGATATGTTGGAGAAGTTTGAAAACCAACAAGTCCTGCAAATTAATGCTAATGTCGGATTTTATCAAACTTATACTGAAGGAGATGATATTATCATTGACTCCGGAAATGAAAAAATTCACCTCCCAACTTTGCGGCAACAAAAGGCATCTTCTGAGGGATATTGCTATGCTTTGGCTGACTTTATCAATCCCGCCGGAGATTATATAGGCGTATTTGCCAATACGGTGCTGGGTGTGGAAACTTTTGCCGCAAAATATGAAAAAGAAGGGGATGTTTACAAGGCATTGTTAGTCAAAATGTTGGCGGATAGGTTGGCGGAAGGCACAGCAGAATGGTTGCATTATAAAATCCGTACGCAATATTGGGGCTATGCGCCCGATGAACCCGAAGATATCAAAGAGATGTTCAAGGTGCATTATCAGGGCATTCGTCCGGCGGTGGGTTATCCTTCCTTGCCCGACCAGTCAGTAATTTTCGATTTAGATCCGCTGATCCAATTTAATGAGATGGGTATACAGTTGACGGAACATGGTGCTATGTCGCCTAATGCTTCTGTATGCGGACTTATTTTGTCACACCCGCAATCCAGGTATTTTGTAGTGGGTAAAATTGATGAAGAACAACTCCTTGATTATGCACGCCGCCGCAACAAGTCACCGGAAGAAATGCGGAAATGGCTTTCGGCTAACCTTTAATTGCTGCATTTTTTGTACATTTGCTTCTTTAAAAACAAGCGACATGCGTATTGATATCATTGCTGCCGTTCCTGAATTATTGCACAGTCCGTTGAATTTTTCTATCCTGAAAAGGGCACAGGAGAAAAAACTGGTAGAGATTGTGGTGCATAACCTGAGGGATTATGCGGTGGACAAGCACAAGCGCATTGATGATTATGCTTACGGTTTTGGAGCAGGCATGGTATTGATGATCGAACCTGTAGATCGCATCATCAGCAAGCTGAAATCGGAGCGTACCTATGATGAAATCATCTACACCTCTCCCGATGGTGAAAAGTTCAGTCAACCTTTGGCCAATCAGTTATCAATGAGAGAAAACCTGATCATTTTGTGCGGGCATTACAAGGGCATAGACCACAGGATCAGGGAGCATTTGATTACCAGGGAAATCAGCATAGGAGATTTTGTGCTGACCGGTGGTGAGATTCCGGCAGCTATGATGGCTGATGCCATTGTGCGGTTGCTTCCCGGTGTTCTTTCCGATGAGACTTCCGCTCTTTCCGATTCTTTTCAGGATAATCTGTTGTCAGCACCGGTTTATACCCGCCCTGCAGATTATAAAGGCTGGAAAGTTCCGGACATCCTGCTCTCCGGTCACCAGGCCAATGTAGAAGCCTGGGAGCATGAGCAAGCAGTAGAGCGAACAAAAAGATTGAGACCGGATTTATTGTAAAAATTGGCGGTGTCTTTTGATATTCCAAAAAATAATACTATCTTTGCAATCCATTATCGCGGAGTGGAGCAGTGGTAGCTCGTTGGGCTCATAACCCAAAGGTCGTTCGTTCGAATCGGACCTCCGCAACTAAGAAGCAGAAGGCTGTTGGATATTTCCGGCAGCCTTTGTTATTTGAAAGTGAATTTCTTTTGTGATACGTAACTTACACATACAGCAACGGTGGTGATCAGCATTTTGGAGGGTGTCGGAAACCATCCGAAACCATCTACAAACAACTTCAACCCGAAGTAATTGATCAGTAGATTCAGCACGACTACCAGGGCATAACGTACAATTTGTTTTTTCCCTGCTAAGTGGGAAGTAGTGAAAGTGACATATTTCTGTAGTAAAAAACCGGATAAAAAACTGATGGGGAAAGTAAGCGCCAAAGCCGCAATATGTGAACTTAGGGTTACAAAACCCAAATGCAGCATTTCTTTCTGGAGCACAAAGTGAAAGAAACAGAAGAACAGTACCCAGTCAAACAGCAAATTAGCTGCACCGGTAACACCGTATCTAAAAAACTCGATGGGCATGATTTTTTTAAAAGGAGGGTAGAAGAAATCAACAAATTTACGAATTGCATCTCCTGTCTTTTGTAAAAACTTACGCATGCTGATGGTGTTTGTTCAAATTTATTTACTTTTGTATGTTATGACATCCGTAACTGGAAACGGCAAAGATAGTGTATTATCTGTGTTTTTTCCAAAATTAAGTACCGGAAATTTTCGGTAAATTTCTCTGCTTAAATTGAATTTATTTTCTGAACTCGAAGCTAATATGGGTTACGTAAAAGCGAAAAAATACCTGGGACAGCATTTTTTAAAAGACATGCAAATTGCACAACGCATAGTTGACAGTCTGCAAGTTACATCACCAACACTTGTGTTGGAAGTCGGTCCCGGAACGGGAGTGCTGACCCAGTTCCTTTTACGGAATCCCTTGGTTGAACTTACTGCCATTGAAATTGACAGTGAATCCGTTGTTTTTTTAGAAAAACATCATCCACAACTAAAGTTGGTTGAGGCAGACTTCTTAAAGATTGACCTACGTAAATATTTTGGTCAGGATACATTCAATCTCATCGGGAATTTTCCTTACAATATTTCTTCGCAGATATTTTTCAAGGTGTTGGAGTATCGTGATCAAATACCATTGGTTGTTGGTATGGTCCAGAAGGAAGTGGCTGAGCGTATAGCAGCTAAGTCCGGCAACAAAACATACGGTATTCTGTCTGTGCTTTTGCAGGCTTTTTATCATATTGAATATTTGTTTACCGTTTCTGAACATGTGTTTGATCCGCCACCAAAAGTAAAATCAGCAGTTATTCGTTTGTCTCGCAATGAAGTTCGCCAACTGGGTTGCGATGAGAAACTTTTTAAAACGGTGGTTAAAACAGCCTTCAATCAACGTCGAAAAATGCTGAGAAATTCTCTTAAACCTCTTGTTGGTCCGGAATCACCCCTGTACGCAGATCCTTTATTCAACAAGAGACCCGAACAGTTGGATGTTCAAGGCTTTATAGAGCTGACCAATAGGATTGAGTCGGCAATGGATATGAATGGTTAAATTATGTGCAACTTCATAATACAACAATATTTATGGGCGGTGTCTCAAAGTAAATATTTGACATTCCTCATTTTTCATTAACTTTGCGGCATTAATCCGAACGAATAAAGCTGGTATGTTACGGCAAACTTTAGAACAAAAATTACAACAAAGGCTTTCTCCTGCACAGATACAGGTGATTAAAATGCTTGAAATTCCAACATTGGAGATGGAGGAGCGCATCCGTCAGGAGTTGGAAGAAAATCCGGCTTTGGAGGAGGGCAGGGAGGAAGCAGACAGGGAAGATAATTTCGAAGAGGATAATTATGAAGAGAATGATTTGAATGATGATGCCGGCAATGATGAGATAGATTTGGAGGAGTACATGAGTGATGATGATATTCCGGATTATAGATTAAGGACGAATAACGTATCTAAAGACGATAAGAGAGAGGATATACCCTTTTCCATCGGCACAACATTTCATGATTACCTGAGAGAGCAATTGGGCTTGCAGAAGCTGACCGAACGTGAGCGTCAACTCGGTGAGTATGTAATCGGCAATATTGATGACGGAGGCTATTTGAGTCGCCCTGTTGAATCGATGGTTGACGATATTGTTTTTTATGCCGGGATAGTTACTACTGAAGAAGAGGTCTCGAAAGTTGTTGCTGTGATACAACAATTCGATCCTGCGGGTGTGGGAGCTTTCACTTTGCAGGAATGTCTGAGGCTTCAATTAGAAAGAAAGGGTGGTAATCAGACAGTCGCTCTTGCGCTTGAGGTTGTCAATAATTATTTTGAGGAATTTTCCAGGAAACATTACGAAAAGATCCAAAAGGCTTTGGATGTTGATGAGGACAAGCTGCGGGATGTTATTGCAGAGATCACCCGACTGAATCCCAAGCCGGGAAACGCCTGGGGTGGTGATTTGATGGAAAAGTCCATGTCGGTCATCGTGCCCGATTTTATACTGGAGCGTGAAGATGATAAATTTGTGGTACACCTGAATAACAGCAACATTCCTGAACTGAGGGTTAATCGAACCTATAATGAGTTGTTCCGCACATATCAAAATAACAAATCAGCACGCGACGACAAGAAGTTCAAAGATGCGGTGATGTTTGCCAAGCAGAAAGTTGATTCGGCACGATGGTTTATAGATGCCATCAAACAGAGACAGGAAACGTTGTTAACCACCATGCAGGCTATAGTCAGCTACCAATATGAATTTTTCCTGGAAGGTGATGACATATATCTGAAGCCCATGATTTTGAAAGATATTGCTGATATAACAGGATATGATATTTCCACCATTTCAAGGGTTAGTAACAGCAAGTATGTGCAAACTGAATTTGGCGTTTATCCAATCAAATACTTCTTTTCTGAATCTATGACTACCGATTCCGGAGAAGAAGTGTCCACCCGGGAAATTAAAAAAATCTTACAAGAGTGTGTTGATCAGGAAGACAAATCAAAACCATTAAATGACGAGGCATTGGCAGCATTGTTAAAAACCAAAGGTTACAATATTGCCCGCAGAACAGTTGCCAAATACCGCGAACAGTTGAATATACCGGTTTCACGCTTGCGTAAAGAACTGTAGTATTTTGTTTGATTTACATTAAAGCACACGATAACCCAATAGCATTCGATGAAACTTTTTCATAATATTATCTCTTTTATTTTTCAGCCTTTGTTGATGCCCACTTTGGGTATTTCAATTTTTCTTTTTTCTATCGGAAAGCCCGTTTTTACGAATCCTTCGACCTGGCTGGCCATTGGCAGCACCTTTGTGTTTACCGCATTGCTGCCGGCTATTCCTATTCTGATGTTTATGCGAAGGGGCTACATCAAAGACCTTTATATTTCTGAAAGAGAGCAGCGAACACTCCCTTATTTATTTGCTTTGCTCGCTTATTCTTTTTGGACGGTCTTTTTGCTGCGGGTATTGCAGATGCCGCTTTTCATCGTTGCCATGGCGATAGGAGCAACAGCTTCTATCGTTATCATTACCTTGATAAATTTCAGGTGGAAAATCAGCGCACATCTTTCGGGTGTAGGCGGTTTGGCGGGAGGTATTTTCAGCTATTGTTACGTGATGGGGATGAACCCCGTTTGGTTGTTGATATTAACACTCGTTGCCGTTGGGTTGACAGCGCTTTCACGCCTGGAACTGAAAGCCCACACGCCTTCCCAAACCTTAGCCGGATTTGTAGTGGGATTTTTAATGGTGTTTGTTCCGGGAGTCGTAGTAGGTATGAAATTCTAACTAATAACTTAATTAACATTTATATAAATGATTACACAAGACCAACTTAAAGACCTGTTGGAGCGCCGGGATGCGCTGAGGAGGTTTCTTTGACATTGATGTCAAAAGAGCACAGATAAAAGAAGAAGAACTGGTCACGCATGCACCCGACTTTTGGGATGATGCCAAGGCTGCCGAGGCTCAAATGCGTAAAATCAATGAACTTCGCAATTGGGTTGAGGGATACGATGAGGTAGCAAAAGCAGTGGAAGAGCTTCAGCTCGCTTTTGATTTCTTTAAAGAGGAAGTCATGACTGAAGAGGAACTGGATGGAGCTTACGAACATGCACTGAAATTAGTTGAAACTTTGGAAATGAAAAATATGCTTTCCAAAGAAGAAGATAAAATGGGTGCTATCTTGAAAATTGTTGCCGGTGCGGGAGGTACCGAAGCTCAGGATTGGGCAGAGATGCTTTTTCGAATGTACCAGCGTTGGGTGGAGCGGCAAGGATATAAATTAGAAGTGACCAACTATTTAGATGGTGATGAAGCCGGAATCAAATCGGTTACTGCACAAATACAGGGTGAAATGGCATACGGTTACCTGAAGTCGGAAAACGGCGTACATCGTTTAGTGCGCGTTTCTCCTTTCAATGCACAGGGCAAGCGCATGACTTCTTTTACCTCTGTTTTCGTAACCCCTTTAGTAGATGACTCCATAGAGATAGAAATTAATCCGGCGAACCTTTCCTGGGACACTTTCCGCTCAAGCGGGGCAGGTGGACAAAACGTCAACAAGGTTGAAACCGGCGTACGCCTGCATTATAAATTTAGAAACCCTGTGACTGATCAGCCCGATGAAATTGTAATTGAAAACACCGAAGGTCGTTCGCAGTCCGGTAATAAAGACAATGCCATGCGTATGCTCAAATCGCAGCTTTACGAATTGGAATTGGAAAAGCGTCGCGAGGAAACAGCCAAGATAGAAGCAGGTAAGCGGAAAATTGAGTGGGGCTCTCAAATTCGCAGTTATGTGTTTGATGACCGCCGCGTGAAAGACCACCGCACCAACTACCAAACATCCAATGTAAATGCTGTGATGGATGGTGATTTGGATGCTTTTATCAAAGCTTATTTAATGGAATTTGGGGGAGAGGAGTAGTTCCCTTCCATTATGTACTTTTGGTGGTGCGACTAACCTTGTTCAGTGAGAACACTTGACCTTGCCTGGTGAGCCGAAAAATAAGTGAGAACAGCGTTAAAAATCGTCCTTGTTTGAGTAACGAAGTTGCGAGTTTGGACGATTTAGCTGTTTGAACGCTAATTTTTCGAGCGAAGCAGGCACAGTCTTGACTTTTTTTTGCTTCATTTTTTTGTGTCAAGACAAAAAAATGAAGAGAGGTGACGAAAGTCTCCGGATTCTATTGTTTTTTTGGAATATTAGTTAAAGTAGCCAATAAAAATTCCCAAAACTTCTTCACTGAAGGAATATTCACTTTCTCGTCCGGAGAGTGCGGATAACGTATGGTCGGACCAAAAGAAATCATGTCCATCTCCGGATAATGGATGCCTAAAATACCACATTCCAGTCCTGCATGTATAAACATAATCTCAGGCGTTTTTCCAAATTTCTTTTCATACACACCGGTCATTTTTTTTAGAATGGGTGATTGCAGATTGGGCTGCCATCCGGGATAATCGTTATCAAATTCTACATGGGCACCTGCCAGCGAAAAAACACTCTCTATCATGGATGCCAACTCTAACTTACGTGATTCCACGGAGCTTCGTATCAAGCATTTGCACTCTATTTTTTTGCCGTCGGACACAACCACGGCCAGGTTGTTGGAAGTCTCCACAGTAGAAGGCATCTCTGGCATCATGCGATAAACGCCGTTCGGACAAGCAGTTACGGCATTGATTAAATCATCCTGAACTTCTTCGGGCATCAATCCGGAAGGAAGATCTGTTTTTTCAGCTTTGAAAGAGATGTTTGCCTCCACGCCTTTATATTCGGCTATGAATAAATTTTCATAACCAGCAACTAATTCAAGTACTTCGTCTTTTGCGTCTGCTGGCAGGGTGATAACAGCAAAAGCTTCCCGGGGGATGGCATTGCGCAAAGAACCACCGGCAACTGAAGCCAACCGGACTTCATAATCACTGACCGCTTCTTTCAGAAAACGGAACATCAGTTTGTTGGCATTGGCGCGTTGCAGATGAATATCTACTCCTGAATGTCCGCCATTCAAGCCTGTCAAAGCAATTTTCAGGGCTATATCCCCTTCGGGGATTTCAACTTCCTGATACCTGAACAGGATATTGGCATCCAATCCGCCGGCGCAACCTACGTACAATTCGCCTTCATCTTCAGAATCCGTATTGATTAAAATATCTCCCTGCAGGAAGTTGGGTTGCAAGCCGAAAGCACCGTACATGCCCGTTTCTTCATCCACCGTAATAAGCATTTCAATGGCAGGATGCGGAATGTCCTTTGATTCGAGCACAGCCATGGCCGCAGCAACACCTATTCCATTATCAGCCCCTAAGGTGGTGTTTTGTGCGCGTACCCATTCGCCGTCTATTATGGTTTCGATGGGGTCGGTTTTAAAGTCATGTTTGACGCCTGTGTTTTTTTGCGGAACCATATCCATATGTGCTTGTAAAATAACCGCCTTACGGTCTTCCATGCCCGGTGTGGCGGGCTTTCTAACCAAAACATTTCCTGTTTCATCTTGCAAAGTTTCCAATCCTAAAGATTTTCCAAACTCAACCAAAAAATTCCCTATGGGTTCCTTTAGTCCGGACGGTCTGGGAATGCGTGTGAGACTATAAAAATGTTTCCACAAAGCTTGAGGTGCTAGATTTCTGATATCGTTCATGATGTATGGTATTTTAAAATAAAAACTGATGACAAAGCTATAAAAAATCTTCGTCTTTTTGAAGGGTGATTTCCATTAAGTTGATTTTTTCATGCGCTTATAACTTGTTTTTAATCTGTCAAAATTAATTGTTACCTTTGCACACTGAAATTAAGAACGAACGAAAGTGCAAATAAATGACTAATTTTCAATCTCATATGGTTGGTCGTTTTGCATGTAAACAACTATAAATTTTATGTCAAGATACAAAATTGTAACTGCAGATGAAGCTGCAGCTTATGTAAATCACGGTGATGCTGTAGGTTTTAGCGGATTCACACCTGCAGGATCTCCCAAAGCGGTTCCTCCCGCTATTGCCCGTCGCGCCGAAGCTTTCCATGCGGCAGGCAAAGAGTTTAAAATTGGTGTTTATACCGGTGCCTCTACCGGTGATTCATTGGACGGGGCTCTGGCAAGAGCCAATGCTGTATTGTTCCGTACTCCCTATCAGTCTAACAGGGATATGCGCGGGGCTTTAAACACTGATCATGTAGCATATTTTGATATGCACTTGTCATCCATCGCACCTCATTTGCGATTTGGATTTATGCCCAAGCCGCGTATTGCCGTTATCGAAGCTTGTGATCTAACCGATGACGGAGAGATTGTGTTGACAACAGGTGTGGGTATTTCTCCAACGATTGCCAATTTAGCAGACCATATTATTATAGAGTTAAATAGCAAACATCCGAAAGCCTTGCGGGGATTTCATGATATTTTTGAACCCATCGGTCCGCCGAATCGTCCTCCTTTGACATTGATGAAGCCTTCCGACAGAATGGGTGTCCCTGTTATCAAGGTTGATCCTAAAAAGATATTATGCGTGGTTGAAACACATTTGGATGATGAGGTGGGTGGTTTTAGTCCTACTGATGAAGTTACTGATAGAATTGGGAGGAATGTGGTGAATTTCCTGGCCGGAGAAATTAAATCAGGCAGGATACCCGAAGAATTTTTACCCATACAATCGGGTGTTGGAAATGTTGCTAACGCTGTGATGGCATCCCTGGGAGACAATCCTGATATCCCGACTTTTCAAATGTACACTGAAGTAATTCAGGATGCGGTAATAGAATTGATCCGCAAGGGAAAAGTCAGCTTTGCCAGCGGTTGTTCTTTGACCATTACCACGCCGGTATTGCAGAGCGTGTATGAAGAACTTGAATTCTTCCGTGATAAGTTGATTTTGCGTCCGCAGGAGATGTCAAACAGTCCGGAGTTAGTCCGCCGCCTGGGATTGATTACCATCAATACAGCCTTAGAAGCAGATATTTTCGGTAATGTAAACAGCACTCACGTGATGGGAGCCAAGATGATGAATGGTATTGGCGGGTCTGCCGATTTTACGCGCAGTGCTTATATCTCTATATTTACAACGCCTTCAACAGCCAAGGGAGGAAATATCTCAGCCATTGTTCCACTGGTAACACATGTTGACCAGAACGAACACTCGGTGAATGTGTTGATTACGGAACATGGAGTAGCTGATTTGCGTGGCAAACGACCCGTCGATCGTGCTAAATGCATCATAGAAAACTGCGTTGATCCGTCGTATCGCCAGATCTTGCGTGATTACCTGGCATTATCGGGTCCGTCTCATACACCTCAAAATTTAAAAGCCTGTTTCGGAATGCACATTACCTTCCAGGAAACAGGGAATATGTTGAATACGGATTGGGCTAAGTTTAAGTAAACAGCGTAATAGTATCTGCAGAATAAAAAATATTACACATATTTTTGCAGAATAAAAATTAATACTATCTTTGCAGCGCTTTTGAAGAAAAGCGAAGGGATTAAGTTCCAAACGGGCGTTTAGCTCAGCTGGTTCAGAGCATCTGCCTTACAAGCAGAGGGTCGGCGGTTCGAATCCGTCAACGCCCACAATTAATAATCAGGCACTTATCAATTTATTTTGGTAGGTGCTTTTTTATTGACCTTGGTAAGTCAGGTCTATGATAGTTTTATTTTATTCAAATCATTGATATTTAGTAAAATATGTTGTTTTAAACAAAAAATATTTCCAATAGTCAACCCATTCTTATTATAATAAACTTTTGAAACTCTTTTCTTAATTCATAGCTTTGACAAAAAAAGTTGTATCATGGGAAAAGAAGTAGTAATTGTTTCGGCAGCAAGGACTCCAATAGGCAATTTTAATGGAGCTTTATCCGGTTTTTCTGCCGTAGATTTGGGTGTAATTGCCGCACAAGCAGCTATCCAACGGGCAGGAATTGACCCGAAAGAAATTAGCGAAACCCTTGTTGGGAATATTTTATCGGCAGGACTTGGACAGAATGTTGCTCGTCAGATTGCCGTAAAATCAGGTGTGTCCATTAATAGTCCCGCTATGACTATCAACTTAGTTTGTGGTTCCGGTCTCCGTGCCGTTTCACTAGCTTCACAAATGATCCAAATTGGTGACTCGGATGTGGTGCTTGCGGGAGGAACGGAAAGTATGACCAACGCGCCTTACCTGCTCACCAAAGCACGTGGTGGCTATCGTATGGGACATGCAGAGCTGATCGACAGTATGATAAAAGATGGTCTGACCGATATTTTCAATGATTATCACATGGGGATAACGGCTGAAAATATCGCTGAACGGTGGAATATTACCCGCAAAGAGCAGGATGAGTTTGCTGTAACAAGTCAGAACAGATGTGAAGCGGCCCAAAAAGCAGGAAAGTTCTCAGATGAAATCGTTCCTGTTTCCATTCCGCAACGTAAGGGTGATCCGATTGTATTCGATACCGATGAGTTTCCACGCCATGGAGCCACCATAGAACAACTGGAAAAACTACGGCCTGCATTTAAAAAAGACGGAACTGTAACGGCGGGAAATGCTTCGGGTATAAATGATGGGGCAGCGATGTTGGTGGTTATGTCTGCCGAAAAAGCCAAAGCATTGGGATTAAAACCATTAGTTCGAATTAAATCACATGCTACTGTGGCTCTGGAACCGGAAATTATGGGTTACGGACCGGCACCTGCTACCAAAAAAGCACTTGCTAATGCCGGAATGTCCGTTTCAGATATTGAATTGATAGAAGCCAATGAAGCATTTGCATCTCAATCCATTGCCGTAATGCGTGATTTAAATTTGAATCCCGACATTGTCAACGTTAATGGAGGCGCAATTGCCCTCGGACACCCGGTTGGTGCTTCCGGAGCACGCATTCTCACCACTCTGATTTATGAAATGAAACGTAGAAATGCTGCAACCGGTCTGGCTACGCTATGTATCGGCGGTGGACAAGGAACAGCATTGATTGTAGAAAATGTAAATTCCTAATATTTTGGATGGAAATATAAATCAGTTATAAAAATCAAATATACATCATTAATTTTTTGCCTTATAGAAATCCCTTAGTGGTGGGCAAGTCAATATTATTTTATTAATCATGAAACTTAAAAACAAAATTGCGATTGTTACCGGCGGTGCTGACGGAATTGGAAAAGCGACTGCCGTTCGTTTTGCGCAAGAAGGCGCAGTGGTTGTAATCTGGGACCTTAATGAAGAAAAAGGGAATGAAACTGTAAAACTTATTAAAAATGCAGGTGGTAAAGCGGCTTTTGCAAAAGTGAACACTGCTGTTTACGCAGAAGTGGAAGCAGCCACAAAACAAGTTGTTGACCAATTCGGAACATTGGATATCATTATCAATAATGCAGGAATTACCCGCGACAGCACCATTAAAAAAATGACTCCTGAAACCTGGCAACAGGTGATTGATGTGAACCTTACGGGTGTTTTCAATTGTTGTAAATGTGCATCAGAGGTGATGGTAGAAAAGGGATGGGGAAGAATCATCAATGCTTCGTCTGTGGTAGCACTTTACGGCAACTTTGGACAAACAAACTATGTGGCTACCAAAGCCGGATTGATAGGAATGACCAAAACTCTGGCTCGTGAACTCGGTCGTAAAGGGGTAACTGTAAATGCTGTTGCGCCCGGATTTATCGCTACCGAAATGGTTAAAAAAATGCCTGCCGAAGTACTGAAATCAATGGAAGATAAAGTGCCATTGAAACGCCTTGGTCAGCCGGAAGAAATTGCGGCAGCTTATCTTTTCCTTGCAAGTGACGATGCAAACTACATCAATGGAACTGTTTTGAGTGTTGACGGTGGAATGACTGTTTAAAATTAAGGTCTATGGCAACATCAGCACAAGTTATTGGAGCATCCATACTTTTTGCGGTTTATGTGGTGTTCGTACTCTACTTTGTAATCAAAGGTGCGCGTGGTACGAAAAATATCAATGACTACGCAGTCGGGAGTTTTACGTTTTCGCCTGTTTACGTGGCTTTGTCGTTGGCTGCTGCCATGACAAGCGCTGCTACTTTCGTGATAAACCCCGGATTGATAGCTACTTATGGTTTGAGTGCCTATATTTCGTACGGATTAGTGTTCCCGTTTGCATCATTGGCATCGCTGGTTATTCTGACCAAAAGTTTTAGAAAATACGGTCAATCTGTAAATGCACTAACCTTGTCGAGTTGGGTTGGAAACAAGTATAACAGTAAAGGTTACGCATTATTTGTTGCCTTCCTTACAGTTTTGCTGTTGACATTTATTGTGTTGATTTTAGTTGCTTTGGTAAAGGTAGCCGCACAAGCATTGAACGCCAATCAGATTGTGGTTCTTGCTGTTGTGGTTGTCTTTACATTTGGGTATATGATGTTTGGCGGTGCTAACTCCATGGTGTATACCAACGTGATTCAGGCTTCGCTGATGATTCTGGTAGCACTTATTTTAATTGGTTCAGGCTTTCAGTTTTTTAAAGATGGATTTTTCGGTTTCTTTGAAAAGTTAAAGATAATTGACCCGCAATTGGTGAAATTCCCGAACGAACAAAGTCCGCTCTTCCGTGATTTCTTTGAAATAGTTATTGCACAATTAGTTGTAGGAGCAGCTGTGGTAGCCCAGCCACACATCATTACCAAATCTTTGTTGTTGAAAAAAGAAAGCGATGTAAATAAATTCCTAACTGTTTCGGTTATTGTTCAATTTTTGTTTTATTCGGTGGTATTTGTAGGACTGTTTGCACGTTTGCTTTTTCCTGATCTAACATTGAATGGAGAGCACATCAATGTTGATAGTGTTATATCCAATTATGTAATTACTGTTTTCTCGGGTGGAGTAGGTTCATTGTTGGTTGGACTTTTGGTAATTCTTGGCTTGATCAGTGCCGGTTTTTCAACTATTGAAGGACTAATTCAATCATTAAGCACCACAATAACCACGGATATTATCAAACCGCTTTTTGGAAAATCGATAAAAAACGAAAATAGTTATATTACTATCAATCGGGTAGTAATAGCCGTAATGGCAGTGGTAGCTTTTCTGATGTCGAGAGAGCAGATCGTCAATCCCAACGTGAGCGTAGCTATTTTTGCTCAAAACGGAACATATTCCTATTTCTCGATATTGATTGTACCGTTGGTGTTTGGAATTTTCCTGAAAAACGCGAAAATGAAGTCAGCACTTTCAGGCTCAATAACTGCTCTTGTGGTCTATTTTATTGTGTATTACCTGCTACCTCATCTTTATAAGTCAGGTGTAGCCAGCTTTGGTTTTGCCAACCGTTATTTCGGTGATCAAGTGCAAAATCCGGGCATTGCAGCCGCTATCGCTATATTAGCAGCATTTGCAGTGGGACTCAGTGTTCATTTTCTCAGCAGAAATAAAGAGAAAGTACAGTGAGTATGAAGCACATAAAAGAACATTGTAACTACCCAATCGCAAATCTAAAATTGTAAATCTAAAATTTGAATATATTATGGCCAAATTCAAAGAAATTTATCAAAGTAAATTAATTCCATTGGAAAAAATGCCCGATCTGCTCCAAAGTGATACAGATGTGATTGTAGCGCAGTGTGCATCTGAACCACAAGGATGTATGTCGGTATTTCATTTGGCAAAAGAGCGTGTGAGAGATGTGAAAGTATTTTCTGTTCTTACTTTGAAACCCTATGAATTCTATATGAAACCGGAAATGAAAGGACATTTTGAACTTTGCAGTTGGTTTCATGCACCCGGTTCGCGCAAGGCATTGAAGGAAAAAACAGGAACCGTTACTTATGTTCCAAATATGCTCCACCGTGCCGCATCTGACAGGATGAAAGTGCGTCGTCCGCATATGTTTGTGGGCACCTGTACACCGCCCGATGAGAAAGGGTTTGTTTCGCTTTCGCTGGGAATAACGTATGAGAAAGATATTCTGGAAGCAGCGGAAATAACTGTATTGGAAGTTAACGACAAACTGCCGAGAACATTTGGTGATACGCACGTACACGTTTCGCAGGTAGATTATTTTGTGGAATATTCTCAAAACCCGCCTACAATACCGGAACCTCAGCCGGATGAAGTAGCAATGAAAATAGGGAAACATATCGCTGACCTAATAGAAGACGGTTCTACTATTCAACTGGGAATTGGTGAAATTCCAAATGCTGCTGCGCTGATGTTGAGAGACAAGAAAGATCTGGGTGTTCATACTGAAATGATGGTAGACAGTATGATGGAACTGTATGATATGGGTGTTATCACCAATCAAAAAAAGAGCATACATAAGGGAAAGTTTATCTGCACGTTTGCTATGGGAAGTGATAGACTTTATCAGTGGCTAGACAATAATCCGGCAGTAGAATTCTTGCGTGGTGCCTATGTGAATGATCCGTGTCTGATTCGTCAAAATTCGAAAATGGTTTCCATCAATACTTGTATGGCGATTGATTTTACCGGTCAGGTGGCAAGTGAAGGTGTCGGCACACGACAATATTCCGGAACCGGTGGGCAGAGTGATACCGCTGTTGGAGCTATTGATGGTCTGGATGGAAAAGGAAAATCCATTATTGCCTGCCGTTCGACTGCCAAGGGCGGAACAATTTCTACCATTGTTCCTGTGCTGGCTCCCGGAACGGGAGTTACGCTTCATCGAAGTGATACAGATTACATTGTAACCGAATACGGAAGTGTAAGATTGACCGGTCGTACCGTTCGTGAACGTACCGAACTACTGATTTCTATTGCTCATCCGGATTTCAGAGAAGAGTTGAGAAAGCAGGCAGAAGAGATTGGGTATTTGTAATGCCGGATGTCGGATGACCGATGTAGGATGTCCGATGATGAGTGACTGATGTGAAGGAAATAATTAAATTGTAAATTGTAAATCTAAAATTGTAAATTAAATATGGTGTTACCAATAAAAATAGTTGCTACCGGACTCTATGCCCCGGGTGAACCAATAGGAAATGAAGAATTGAAGCAGTTGGCAGGGATTGAGTTTAATCATGAAAAAATTGAAGAAAAAATCGGGATCAAGCAACGTCACATTGCCCATCTTAGAAATCTGCAGGAAACTACGGCAGATTTTGTGACCAAATCAGCAGAAGATGCCTTGAAAAATGGCGGCTTATCAGCCGACGACATCAGTCTGTTTGTCGTGGCAACCGATACTCCCGAATACGTTACTCCTGCAACAGCTATTATTCAGCAAGGGCGATTACAGAAGGGTGAAAAATGGAGTATGTCTTTTGATGTTTCAGCATCATGTGCAAGCTTCACAATGGCTTTTGATGCGGCTTCCCGGATTCTTGCAAACAATCCGAAAATTAAATATGCACTTGTAACCGGAGTGTATAATATGCCTGCATTTATCCGTCCGGGTGATAAGTTCTCTTATCCGCTTTTTGCCGATGGAGCAGCTTCTTTTATTCTTTCAAAAGATGATACCGGCAAATCTGCTTATATTGGCAATCAAATGTTGACCGACGGAACTCAGTTTGATTATATTGGTATCTATGCAGGTGGTTCTAAAATGCCGGTAACCAAAGAAGTTTTAGAAGAAGAAAAAAACGGTCTTCTAAGTCTTAAGCCCATGCCGGGCGACCGAAATGTACGGCTTTGGCCTATGGTAGTAGAGAAACTTCTTACCGAATACAGTGTGAAAGCTGACGAGATTGATCATTATATTTTTACACAAATCAATCGCTCAGTGATCATACAAGTAATGGAAGCCATCAATCAGCCTATAGAAAAGGCAATGATGATAATGGACAAATACGGCTATACAGGCTCTGGTTGTGTGCCAATGGCACTACACGAAGGAGTTAAATCGGGCAAGATCAAGCGTGGAGACAAAGTGCTTTTCATGGCATCAGGTGCAGGTTTGTCTGTGGGGAGTAATTTGGTGGTTTATTAGTAGTTAGTAGTTAGTAGTTGGTAGTTGGTAGATAGTAGATAGGAAGTTAAAGAAGTTAAAGAAGTTAGGGAAGTTACGAGTTCCGGGGTCTAATTCATTCTTCGTTCATCACTCTTTGTTTGTCTTTGTTCTTTGTTCCTTGCTCTTTGCTCCTTGTTCTTCACTTTTCGTTCTTAGTTCTTTTAGTAAATTGTAAATAAAAAGATATGGTAAACGTAGGAATAGTTGGAACCGGAATTTATATGCCGGATACAAAAATGTCTGCTAAACAGATTTCAGAAGCTACAAAAGGCGTATGGAGTGAAGCAGCGGTAATAGAAAAATTGGGAATTGTAGAAAAAACAATTGCCGGTCCTGATGATGGCACGCAAGAAATGGGTGTACGTGCTGCGTTGGATTGTTTGAAAAACACGGATGTCGATCCAATGGAGATAGACCTGATCCTCTGTATTGGTGAAGAATGGAAAGAATATCCGCTCACCACATCAGGGATTTATATCCAGGAAAAAATCGGAGCCAATAATGCCTGGGCAATTGACATTCAGCAACGTTGCGGAACAACGGTAGCAGCCATGAAAATAGCCAAAGATATGATGATAGCCGACGAGAAGATGAAAACAATTATGATTGTAGGCGGTTATAGAAACGGAGATTTTATCGATTTTGAAGACAGTGCTGTTTCGTTTATGTTTAATCTGGGAGCCGGTGCCGGAGCGATGATCTTGAAACGCAATTACGGGAAAAACTTGGTTTTAGGCACGCACATCATCACAGATGGAACAATGGCGCGCGATGCAGGTGTGCTTTATGGTGGAACGAAAAACCCGATTACAGCAGAAAACGCTCACCTGGCTTATAAATCGCTGAAAGTCTTTAATGTAGAGCACATGAAAGACCGGTTAAATGAAGTTTCAATGAAAAACTGGTTTCATTGCATTGATAAGGCATTCGAGAAATCGGGAATTCAGAAAAGTGAACTCGGTTTCCTTTGTTGTCTCCATTTTAAGCGCAGTATGTTTGGCTATATGCTGACTGAACTTGGATTGACCTGGGAGCAGAGCATTTATCTCGAAAATTACGGACACATTGGTCAAATAGATCAAATTCTGTTACTCCATTTAGCACAGGAACGCAATTTATTGAAACCCGGAACGGTAGTTTCCATGATAGCAGCCGGAATAGGATATGCCTGGGGAGCTAATGTTATCCGATGGGGATAAGGATTAGTCGGACGTATATTTTTTGTTTTTAATTAATTGTATATCAATGCTATATGTTATGATAACATGAATACCATATGAAAGTCAACCCTATTATTTTTAATATGCTTTTTTTTTCAATCACTAATTATTGTCTAATTTTGTATTAAATATTAATTATTAATTTTTTGAAATTATGAAAAAACTATTTTTTATTTTAATTGCAGTAGCAACTGTGTTTTCTGCATGTGAAAAAAGTGAGGTAGAAGATGTTTACAATCCGGCAGAAGACGGAATTGTAGGGAATTGGTTGTCAGCAGGTACTGACGTATCTCCATTGTTGACAACATATTTTGCGGTGGACAGTATCACAGCTGACTTTAAAAGTAATAATACATATGCTGTGACATCTTATGCCAAAGGTGTACCAACCAATTATGTAGGTACTTTCGTTCAGACAAAGTCCGGAACAGGAGCTATCTGGACAATCAAATTGAATCAATCTACTCCAACAGCTGTAACCAGCGATGGCATTTTTGAAATAACCAAAGTTGGAGAAGATTACACCATGAAGTATGAAGTTGTTCAGACAGAACCAGACATAGGTGCAACGCCTCCAACCGCAAGTGCAGGTTTTGGAAGTAGTAGCGGTGGTGCTTTGGGACAGACTAACGTTCAGAAATTTGTAAAAAGGTAAGATTGTGTTGTTTGTTCAAAAAGGTCAGGAAAAATAAAGGTTTTACCCTGACGACGGTGTTTCATAAGCGCCCAACTGCTGCGTTACTTTCGATATTCGGGCTCAGTCACATACTTCAGTATGCTCCTTCACCCTCAATCTCAGCGCCTTGCATTTGGACTCTTCTGAAACACCTTATTTTTTGCTTGAATATTTACTTTTGAGATAGTCCGAAATAAGTTATCTAAGTTATCATTATTTCGTGTTTTTTAAATGAAAAATATTATAAAATGAAGAAAATATCATTGCTTCTTTTTTCAGTTCTTATTTCTTTTTCTATTTTGGCACAATTGCCAACCAATCAGTATTTTACAAAAGAAATACCTGAAAAAGCAAATAAAGAATTTCAGTTTCTTGGTTTTTTTATTAATCAGGCGGTTACATCCAATATTTATCCTGAGAATGACTTCCTGAAAGGTCAGACGGTGGGACGTTTATTTGGAGGAAACACTACTACTACGTCCAACGAGCGAATGAGTGCTTATGTGGAGCAACGCCTTATCCCGTTTTTCATTTACAAACCAAATCTTTTCAACGGCAAGGCAATATTGAGAGCGGCATTCGAACTTGACTGGACGTGGGGTGATGTGGCTTACGGTGTGGGCGGTAACTTTGGTGGAGGTTTTTCGGCAGACCAGGTCAACCTGCAAACACAAAACCTGGAAGTGGAGCTTAATCCCGCAAAAGGTTATTATATCAACCTGGGCTTACAACGGATTTTCGATACTCCTTACAATCCTTATACTACATTATTTGATAAAATGACGCAGACGGGTTATCGGCTGGCGTACTTTGGGACAGACGGTGTTGGAGTTTCATTTCGCAAAGACTGGGATTTTTCACGAATAAAGGCAGGTTATTATAAATTGTATGAAAACTACGTTCATCTGATTGACGATGTAACATTGATGGAATTGAACGGTGAAAAAGATGTGAGTCGTGCCTGGAAAGTAGGAGGTTCAGCATATTATCTGCGTGACCGTGGAAATGGTGCAGGCGGTGTTTCCATTCTCGGACAAGGATTCAATAGCCTTCTGGCAAGCCACAACGGAACATTCCGCTTCAACTATGGTGCAGCACCTTATCGTGCTGACGTGGCATGGATAGGAACATTTTTCAGTAGAAATGCTGACACCTGGCTCGACCCGTGGACTGTAAGCGGGTTTGTGAACGTGAACCTGGGTAAAGCAGACACATTGCAAGTATTAACTGATAAATATACCAAAGCGACAGATATTTTCGGTTTTGCAGCGAACGGACGTGTTTCGTATCGTTACGGACAAACTCCTAATGACAACGTATCATTGGATCTGCTTTATACATCCGGCGATGCCAACGCATTGAAAGATGGGAAATACAGTGGTGTGATCACAGGAAATCAATGGGGAGCACCGGGTGCAATTTTTATTAGCTCGGGTTCTTATTTGCTGATGCCTCACGGCAATGTGGTAAACCGCTTTACACCGGCTGTAATGGATATTTCCAATATGGGATATGGATTGACTTATGCTAATTTAAGCGCATCAAAAGGCTTTATTCCCAACAAATTAAATGCAAAAACAGGAGTTTCTGCCGGAATAAGTAATGTTCAACCATCCGGTGGAGGAGCATTTATCGGCGCAGAAGTGAATGGAAATATTCAGTATAATTTCGGACCATACATGAGCCTGGAACTGCATGGAGCATACCTTTTACTGGGAAATTTTTACGACAGCAAGCAAGCTGCCTATGGAAGTCCTGTGAATGGCGGAATTGATGGTCGGCCGGTAAATCCATGGACAGCATTTTTGGTTTTCAAATGGTTGATGTTCTAAAATAGGGAAAGGAGAGACAAAGTATGAAAATTAAATTATTAAGCATAATCATTATGGCTATTGGTTTTGGAGCGTGCAGCACGCCTTATTCTGCTCTTAAAGATATTAGTTCCTTTGACGAGCTGGACTACAAATATCCGGTAAAAAAAGTTTATTTGCCTGAAAGTGAATTTACCATTGCATATACTGATGAAGGGAAAGGTGATAATACCATCATTCTTATTCACGGTTTGGGTAGCTATCTTCGTGCCTGGGAGAAAAACATAGGTGAATTAAGCAAAACAAACCGTGTAATAGCCATAGACCTTCCGGGCTACGGAAAATCAAGCAAGGAACCTCACAGTGGTATGATGACTTTTTATGCGGGAATTGTGAATGAACTTGTTAAAGAGTTGAAATTGAATAAAGTGGTTATTGCCGGTCACTCTATGGGCGGACAAATAGGCATGACAACTTATCTGCAATATCCTCAAATTGTAAAAGGACTTGTATTGGTGGCTCCTGCTGGTTTTGAACGTTTTACGAAAGGACAAAAACAATGGTTCCGCGACGTGATGACTGTTGACGGGGTGCGACTTACCACTCCCGAAGCCATTCAAAATAACCTGGCAAGTAACTTTTACCGCGTACCGAAAGATGCTGACTTCATGATTTCTGAACGAATGCAAATGCGATCAGCAGATGAATTTATCCCCTATTGTTATGCAGTGGTACAGTCTGTTTACGGAATGGTGGGTGAGCCTGTGATTGACTATCTGCAAGATATCAAAGTACCGACACTGATATTTTTCGGAGAAAAGGACAACCTTATCCCGAATCGTTATTTAAATCCGGGACCTACGGTGGATATTGCCAACTACGGGGCATCCAAAATTCCAAATAGTAAACTGGTAATGATTCCAAAAACGGGACATTTCCTGATGTTTGAAAAACCTGAAATATTTAACAGAGAGACAATAGATTTCTTAAAGGGGCTGAAATAGCAGGTTGGTTAATAATTGATGTGAAAAGCGTGTCATTTTTTTGACACGCTTTTTTTATATCTTTATAGCCTCGAAAATAATGTAAAATGCGTCCCAAACTTTCAATATTTACTGATTTTGCCAATACACTTTTTCCGCATGAATTAGAGTATCTGATGGCTGTACAAAATTTTTCCAAACCATTGAATCTAAAAATATTGGAACAAATTTACTCCAATAATACATCAAGTGGGAAACAACGGGAACCGTTTGATGAGAGTATTGATAAACGCACGTATTCCTACCTGAAAAAATGGATAACAGAAACCTTACTTAAAATTGATGTTGATTACTTTTTTGATTGGCTGATTGAGACTGAGAAAAAGATCTTGACTGACGTGATTGTCCCTTCGGATGAAGCGGTGATTTTAAGCAACATGAATAAGATGCACCCCACGAACTATAATTACATCCGATTTTACGAACTCTTACAATATTACCGTGATTACTTGATGGTACGGAGCCGTACAAAACACAATAAGGTGGTGACCGGTTTTCTGGAAGTTCATCATGAACAATATTTCAAACTGAAAAATCTGAATATTGAGCTTGATAATGTTACGGCAAGAATTGTAAAAAAAATAGAGTTCCATCCGGAAGAAAAAGGATATATCGAAAATTTTCTTTGGGAAATATTTTTTGATGAAACTTTGGACGGATATACGCGATATCGGGCGGTAGTAAGGCTTACCATTCATTATTACAACAATAGGGAGTTTGAAAAGCAAGCTATTGTATATCAGCACCTTGATAATTTTCTAAAAACGCCTGTATTCTACTCAAAACGTATTCTGTCAAACTATTACGCCAATCGTACCATGATGCATTCCAAACTTAATGAATTGGAAGAAGCGGAAAAATACGGTTACCTTTCCATACAAAACAAGAACAGTGACTACCTGTTTTATCTCATAAATTTGTGCGGAGTATTGTTGAAACAGGAAAAAAATAGTGAAGCTTTGAAGTTAATGCGTAAATCTATTCCTGAGTTGAAAAACACAAACAATAATTATTATAAAATTGGTTTTGCATCATTTTACATACTTACTTTCATTGCCAACAAACAAATTGAAAAAGCGGTGCATTTTGCTTCTCAATATTTTCAAACTTACCGGAAAGAAATATTTGAGCATCGTTGGCATTTGTACTTTACAACTTACCTGTTCGCACTAATTAATGCCGAAAAATACGATAAAGTAATTTCAATCTGCAAGCGCTACAATCTCTTGCTCAGAGAAAAACAACGTGTTGACCTGCCTGATTATTTGCCTATCATAGAAAACTATTACTACCTTTCTGAGTATATGGAGGGAAAAATAGATCAGGACAAATTAATTTCATCAATTGTTAAATCTGTAAAACCACTGATGAAAAGCACTTATCGTTCACGGCGAATGTCGGACATGATTGATGAGTTGGGAGAATTTCTACATGATGAAATGATGAAGGTGAAGGCGGAATTATTGAGGTAAATAGGAGAAAGGCATTGTCAAATTGTTCAATATATCCCCCGAATACATTTCTATCCTGCATAAGGGCAAAAAAAATGAAAATTAGGGGAAAATTTCCCCTAATTTCCTTTAATTTCCTCTAATTTTTAAGTTATTCATAAACAAATGGCTATAGTTAAAGACAATTGTTGAGTTTTTGCGTACTCATACCCTCACATCGACCCCACTCACGTTTAATTTTTCCCAATCTTTTGCTTATTTTTGTGGCTATTAAAATTTAATTGAATGGGAAAAGTAAGAGTAAGGTTTGCGCCGAGTCCGACCGGACCGCTACACATTGGCGGCGTAAGGACGGCATTGTACAATTATTTGTTTGCCAAAAAACACGGTGGCGATTTTTTGTTGCGCATTGAAGATACCGATTCAACCCGTTTTGTACCCGGGGCTGAGGAGTATATTGTAGAGGCTTTGCAATGGCTTGGAATTCAGGTGGACGAAGGCATTGGGGTTGACTCAACAGGGCCGCATGCCCCCTACCGCCAAAGTGAGCGTAAGGTTATTTACAAGCAATATGTAGATCAATTGTTGCAAGCAGGATTGGCTTATATAGCTTTTGATACGCCTGCCGAACTGGAAGCAAAAAGAACCGAAATCTCCAACTTTCAATATGATGCGTCCACGCGGATGCAGATGAATAACTCACTCACACTTTCTGCAGACGAGGTGCAAAAACGTATTGATAGTGAAACCCAGTACGTTGTGCGCATCAAAATTGAGCCACACCAGGAGATTGAGGTCGATGATTTGGTGCGCGGAAAAGTAGTGATCAATTCATCGGTTCTTGATGATAAGGTTTTGTATAAATCAGCAGATGGTTTGCCCACCTATCACATGGCCAATGTGGTAGATGATTATCTCATGGAAATTTCACATGTCATTCGCGGTGAGGAATGGTTGCCCTCCTCGCCTTTGCATGTTTTATTATACCGCTATTTAGGATGGTCGGATAAGATGCCGCAATTTGCACATTTACCTTTGTTACTAAAGCCCGATGGCAATGGCAAATTGAGCAAGCGCGATGGCGATAGATTGGGTTTCCCGGTTTTTCCCTTAGACTGGAAAGATGAAAAAACAGGAACCATATCTTCGGGCTACAGAGAAGCCGGCTATTTTCCTGAAGCCTTGGTGAATTTCCTGGCTTTGTTGGGATGGAATCCGGGTACGGAGCAGGAGATTTTTACCATGGATGAATTGATTGATTTGTTTTCTTTGGAGCGTGTGAGTAAAAGCGGAGCCAAATTCGATTATGAAAAAGGGAAATGGTTCAATCATCAATATGTCCAATTAAAGTCTGTGGAAGAAATCGCTGATTTATTTTATCCGGTGTTGGTTGAACACAATATTAGTGCAGACAAGCAAAAGGTAAAAAAAGTGGTGCAAATGGTACGAGAAAGGGTGAATTTCGTACATGAATTGTGGGAGCAGGCTTCTTTCTTTTTTGTAGCACCAACTGCATATGCTGAAGCTGCTATCAAAAAACGCTGGAAGACTCAATCTGCTGGGCAGATGCAGGAATTAGTGTCAGTATTAGAGACTATAAATGATTTCTCATCAGAAAACACAGAAGAGATTGTAAAAGCGTGGATAGCGTCCAAAGAGTATGGCATGGGAGCAGTCATGAATGCTTTCCGCATCTGTCTGGTCGGCGACTCTAAAGGTCCGCATCTTTTTGATATAACCGGGATTATTGGCAAGGAAGAAACGATCAAGAGATTAAAAAGGGCAGTGAAGGTTCTGGGGTAGCGGGTTCCGAGGTGCGTGGCCGTAATTTTTTAGGTTTTGCCTAACGGTACATATGGTTTATTAAATATGAAAAAAGTACTGATTATCACATATTATTGGGTGCCATCGGGTGGTTCGGGTGTGCAGCGTTGGGTGAAATTTGTGAAGTACTTTCGCGACTTTGGCTGGGAACCCATTATTTTTGCCCCTGAAAATGCTGATTATCCGGTAATTGATGATAGTTTCAAAACGGATGTACCTGAAAATATAACTGTTGTTCGTCACCCGATTTTTGAACCTTACAAACTCTATCGTCGCTTTACAGGCAAAAAAAATAAGGTCATTCAAACCGGATTTGTATCTGACACGCACCGAAAATCACGGAAGGAACGTTTGTCAGGCTGGCTTCGTGGTAATTTATTCATACCTGATCCGCGCATATGCTGGGTACGCAGTTCCCGAAAATTTTTAAAACGCTACTTGCGCAACAATCCGGTTGATTTGATCATTACGACCGGTCCGCCCCATTCGGTACATCTGATAGGTCGCAGCCTGAAAAAGATTTTCACTAATTTGCCGTGGATAGCTGATTTCAGGGACCCCTGGACTTCAGTTTATTATTACAAAGATTTGCAAACCGGTAAAATTGCCGATGCATTGCATCACCGGATGGAAAAATCCATCATTGAAAAGGCTGATATGGTCCTGGTTGTTTCAAATCGTATGAAACAAGAATATCAGTCGTTTAAACACCGGAGCATAGAGGTAATTCCTAATGGATTTGATGAAGAGGATTTTCAAGAAACAGAAACTTCAGACGACACAGATCCTCATTTCGTAATCACACATACGGGCTTGTTGACGGCCGGGCAAAATCCCAACATACTCTGGAAAATTTTGCGTGAATTATCTAAGGAATACACCGAATTCAAGCAAGATTTAAAAATCCGGTTGGTTGGTAATGCGGATGCTTCCGTTTTAGAAAGCATTCGATTGAATTCGCTTCAGGATAATGTGGAGATAATTCCTTACGTGCCCCATAGTGAAGCCATACAGTTTCAGCAAAAATCGACGATTTTGTTGCTTTGTTTGATAGAAAATCCGGACACAAAATGCATAGTGACCGGCAAATTGTTTGAATACATGCAATCCGGACGCCCTATTGTTTCCATTGGATACCCGGATGGCGATGCTGCTAAAATCATAGCGCAAACCCGAACGGGAGATACCTTCGGTTTTTACGATGGGCAGTTACTGAAAAAGAGAATCCTCACTCACTACCAAGCTCATCAAGCGGGCACCTTGAATTTAGAAGCCGACAAGAAAACCATAGCACAGTATTCCCGAAAAAATTTAACGAAAAAACTGAGCCGGTTGATGGATCAATTTTTTACTTTTACCCAATAGGGTAAATGATCCGACAATTTTACCAGGTAATCTTTTGGAAAATCAGTAGTGCCCCTGTCGATGATGGTGGGTGCTTCTGATTGGTTGGGACAAACCAGTATTAAATCAAGTTGTCTGTCAGGATTGTTGCTTCTGAAAGTGTACTGTGTAGGGTCGCTGAGCAAGATGAAGTTATTGGCCTTGAACTTCAAAATAGCGGAATCTTCAGGTGTGACATTCAGGTCCCCGGCTAAGTAAACGGGTTTGGATACGGATTGTGCAAAAGATATAATGGTTTCTACCATCCTGTCTCTGTCCCGTTCGTCCAGACTGAAGTGGGTGGAGATAAAATAGAATGTCTTAAATTCCGCAACCATAAAAGCCCTTGCTTCTTTATCCTTTGAATCTTTCAAAGCTTTGAGTTCATAAGATGTAATGACGGGTTTCCCTAAACGGGAATTCCACAACATGCCTATGCCGTAAAATGGCAAAATATTATATCTTCTGCCTTTTAGACCGGTAGCTAAACTCAGTTGAAATAAATTGATGATACCCCTGACTTCCTGCAAAGAAACAACGTCCGGATTGCAAGATGCGATAACTTTGGCAAATTCGGGGATACGACTGTTTTGTGTGTTTGATTCAAAATCACGATACAGGTTGTAGGTCATGACAGTAAGCGTGCCGTCTGACTGCTGAGCGTGAATGTGGGGAAAACCAAGGAGAAAAATCAGGCCTATTAAGTAGATTCGTTTCATAATGATTGTCATTTGTTTTTTGTTGGTTTTACGTCGAATTATTCACTAATATCCCACAAAGAAAATAAAAAACATTGACAAAACAATTGTGACAGAAAACCCAGGTTGAAATTTGTCATTCGTTTCACGAAATATTTTTGTAAATTCGCCCCGAATTAAAAGTAAAATATCATCATGGAATTTAAGTATCAAGATCCATTTGAAATGGGGAAAGACAAAACTGAGTATTATTTGCTGACCAAAGATTATGTGAGCACGACTGAGTTTGAAGGCAAGGAAGTGTTGAAGGTGGAGCCGGAGGGCTTGACTTTATTGGCAAAGACCGCCATGCGGGACTGCAACTTCCTGTTGCGCACCGAACATCAGCAACAAGTTGCGAAAATTTTAGATGACCCGGAAGCCAGCGAAAATGATAAATATGTGGCTGTTACCATGCTGCGTAATGCAGAAATTGCTGCAAAAGGAGTATTGCCCTTCTGTCAGGATACCGGAACCGCTACTGTTTATGCCAGGAAAGGCCATTTGGTTTATACCGATGGAACGGATGAAAAAGTTTTGTCTAAAGGGATTTATCAGACTTATACGCAGGAGAATTTGCGATATTCGCAGAATGCTGCCTTGAATATGTATGATGAGGTAAATACCAAAACCAATTTGCCGGCCCAAATTGATTTGATGGCAGGCACAGGTCGCGAGTACGAGTTTTTATTCATTGCTAAGGGAGGTGGTTCTGCCAATAAATCTTATTTGTTTCAGGAGACCAAAGCCATTTTAAATCCTGAATCTCTGGAGAAATTCCTGACTGAAAAGATGCAGACTTTGGGCACGGCTGCTTGTCCGCCTTACCACCTGGCATTTGTAATCGGTGGCACTTCTGCGGATGCTTGCATGAAGACTGTCAAGTTGGCTTCTACCAAATATTATGATAATTTGCCTACCACAGGCAATGAATTGGGACGTGCTTTCCGTGATGTGGAAATGGAAGAAAAGATATTAAAAGCCACGCAAAAATATGGGATGGGTGCGCAGTTTGGCGGTAAGTATTATGCACACGATGTGCGTGTGGTACGTCTGTCTCGCCACGGTGCTTCCGTATTTGTGGGGATGGCAGTATCCTGTTCAGCCGACCGTAATATCAAAGCTAAAATCAACAAAGAAGGTATTTGGGTAGAGAAGCTGGAAGATAATCCCGGTAAATACATCCCGGAAGCATACCGCCAGAGCGGTGAAGGTGATGCCGTACAAATTGACTTGAACCGTCCGATGCCGGAGATTCTCTCAACCTTATCAAAATATCCGGTAGCAACAAGATTGTCACTCAACGGCACCATAGTCGTGGGCCGCGATATTGCCCATGCCAAGTTGAAGGAATTGTTGGACGCAGGTAAAGAGTTGCCCCAATACATAAAAGATCATCCGATTTATTATGCCGGTCCGGCTAAAACTCCGAAAGGCATGCCGTCCGGTTCTTTCGGTCCGACTACCGCAGGGCGCATGGACTCTTATGTAGGCTTGTTCCAGTCACATGGTGGCAGCATGGTTATGATTGCCAAAGGAAACCGAAGTGATCAGGTAACGGAATCCTGCAAAAAGCATGGTGGCTTCTACTTAGGTTCTATCGGTGGTCCGGCTGCTATCCTGGCCGAGCAAAACATCAAAAAAGTGGAATGTCTCGATTATCCTGAGTTGGGTATGGAAGCAATCTGGAAGATAGAGGTGGAAAATTTCCCTGCCTTTATTTTGGTGGATGACAAGGGGAATGATTTTTTCAAACAGATAAAGATTGCGACCCATTAAGATGGAATGCTTTTAAAATAATAATTCAATAAAAATCCCCGGCATAAAACGTATGACCGGGGATTTTTAATAACTGTGTTATTTGTCTAACAATGTCATTTACTTCAATTTCCCCAAAGCATCCTTAATCCGTGCAAATGCCTTTTTCAAGTTTTCTTCGGAAGTGGCATATGACATACGGATGCAGGTAGGAGCGCCGAAAGCTCCTCCGCCAACACAGGCAACATGACCAACTTCCAACAAGTACATGGCTAAATCACCGGAATTTTCAATTTTTCTGTCGTCGTAAGACTTGCCGATATAGGCTGCAGCATCGGGGAAAATATAGAATGCACCTTGTGGTTCGCTGACTTTAAACCCCGGAATTTCTGCTGTTAACTCCATAACCAGTTTTTTGCGGCGGGTAAAGGCTTCGCGGACTTTTACCACAAAACCTGCATCGTCGATATAGGCTGCTTCGGCTGCTTTTTGTGCTACGGAACAGGGACCTGAAGTATATTGTCCCTGCAGTTTATTGCAAGCTGCTGCTATCCATTTCGGCGCTGCTATCCAACCAATTCTCCAGCCGGTCATGGCATAGCATTTTGATACGCCGTTGACAACAATAACCCTGTCTCTGATATTTTCAAATTGGGCAATGCTCTCGTGTGAACCTACATAATTGATATGCTCATAAATTTCATCTGATAAAACATAAATATTTGGATATTTAGCCAATACATCAGCCAATGCTTTGAGTTCATCCCTGGAATATACGCTGCCGGTAGGATTGGAGGGGGAGCATAAAATAAGGACTTTTGTTTGGGGAGTGATGGCGGCTTCAAGTTGCGCCGGTGTTATTTTAAAATCCTGCTCAATGCCTGCTGAAACAATCACCGATTTACCATCCGCAATGGTTACCATTTCTGGATAACTTACCCAATAGGGAGCAGGGATGATCACTTCATCACCCTTGCCGACCAAGGCTAACAAAACGTTGCAAACCGACTGTTTGGCTCCGTTGGAGCAGACGATTTGGTCAGGCTTATACTCCAGATTGTTTTCCTTTTTTAATTTATTGCAGATGGCTTCCCGCAAGGACAGATATCCCGGAACAGGAGAATAAAAAGAATAGTTTTCGTCGATGGCTTTTTTTGCAGCATCTTTAACGTGGTCGGGCGTGTTGAAGTCAGTTTCTCCCACACTGAGGTTGATCACGTCAATACCCCGGGCTTTCAATTCATTGCTTTTTTGAGACATCGCAAGTGTCTCCGATGGAGAAAGCGCAGCCAAACGTGCAGATACACGGTTCATATTATCAATATTATTATAAATGTTTAAAAATCGGCGACAAATTTACACGTTTTTATTGAATAATCTCGCAAAGAGGCAAATAATATTGATGATTGATAATAATAAGTTGAATGTTGGTGCTGTTTATTTCTTGGTCCCTGTGGGAATCATGCTCATGGCACATCTGAAACCTACATCATTGGCTGATTGGTATCTATCAAGATATCTGCGGGAAGCAGGATGTAACCAATAGATCGGATCTTTCCAGGAGCCGCCTTTATATACACGGCTGTCGGCAGATTTATGATATTCCGGCAGAAAAGTATCCAATACATCCACGCTGTCAATTCTGTTTAGGTTGCCCCGGGTTATGTATTGGTCAAAAACCCACTCGTTTACGTTCCCTGCCATATTGTATAGGCCGAAATCGTTGGGGGCAAAAGAGCCGACAGGAACCGTGCGCGAAAAGACATTCGAATGGATGTCAGCGCCCGTTTTATTATAATGGGCTTTTTGTTGCTGCTGTTGTTGCTGATTGAGTTTACCCTGATATTTCGCTGCCCAGGGATAGGCTCTGATTTTACCTTCCGCATCGGTGCTTTTACGTGCGTAGGCTGCAAACTCCCACTCATCTTCTGAAGGTAAACGAAAATCGGGGAACATACCGGCGTAAGTTTTAGCTAAATTGTCTTGTTGTCCGGTAAAATACTTTTTAGAAGTAAACACCGCTTCTTCTACCGTCTCCAGGCTTGTCATCCGGGCGATGGCATCAAAGTCGGGTGCTTGTATAGCACCTGCCCGTATCAGACGTATTTCGTTGGCGCGGTCGCTTCTCCACGCACAATAAGCGGTTGCTTGTTCCCAGCTGACACAAACGATGGGATATTCATTGAATGAGGGATGAGTAAAATAATTCATCAGAAATGGTTCATTGTCACCCAATCCCTTTGTCCAGGCATTGATATCCGGCTTGGCGGCTTCTATTTTTTCGGGAGCTACCTGTGCATACACGGAAGTAAGCCAGTTTTGATATTCACGCCAGTCAATGTTTCTGACTTCAAATTGATCCATGTAAAAGCTGTTGACGGTGAGCGTTCTACGTGTATTAAGTTCGTTTGGACGAATTCTGCGATTAACGGTTTCATATTCATCCGCATCATCCACGGTAAAACTCCAACCCGGAATTTCTACCATCCCCGGAGGAGTCTGGGAAGAAAAACTTCCGGCGGAGCGGAAAGCATTTTTTTCTTTATAGTCGTAGGGCCATCCTGTAGTTGAGCTGGTGATGCTTCTGCTGTTACATGAAGAAAATGTAACTACCATGAATAAGATGGAAATACCGAATAAGTTGCGTAACATAGAGGTGAAGTGTTTAAATTTATGTCTAAATAAACGGTTATAAAGCGTATTTCGTATAATATTTTCTTAAATTTGCAGAGATTTGTTCAAAATATCCGACTTGTAACGAAATTGACATGGCTGAAAACATCATTTTGAATTATGGCGATGAAGCTATTTCGATTGTCAACAACAACTACATAACGGGTATTTTAAAATTAATTGTTTTTCTATGGAAGATTCGAACTTATTTCTAAACTTAAAAGGTAAATTGTACGATTTGCGTACCCCCATCGTGATGGGAATTGTCAATGTGACGCCCGACTCTTTTTTTTCGCTCAGCAGGTTTAAATCGGACCTGGTTTTATTGCAAAGGATAGAAAATTTTTTATCTGAAGGAGCAACTATCATAGATATAGGAGGTTGTTCGACACGTCCGGGATCTGACCAGGTGTCGATGGATGATGAAATGAGGCTTATATCCGAAACCCTGGAAGTTGTTTGTAAAAAATTTCCCGAAGCCGTAATTTCTATAGATACTTACCGTTCGCCGGTAGCCAGAATGGCAGTTCAGCGGTATGGAGTAGCGATGATTAACGACATCAGTGGAGGGAATATTGACCTGCAAATGTTTGAAACCGTTGCATCCTTGAAGGTGGCTTATGTATTGATGCACATGAGGGGAACGCCCAAAGACATGCAGGAATATACTGATTATCAGGACATGGTTGCAGAAATTATGCAATATCTGTCTAAAAAGATAGCACAGTTGCGCTTGCTGGGAGTGCATGATGTAGTGATTGATCCGGGATTTGGGTTTTCTAAAACTTTGGAACAAAACTACGAATTGATGAGAAAGCTCGATTATTTCAAGATGATCGATGCGCCCATGTTGGTAGGCATATCCAGAAAGTCAATGATTTATAAGCTGTTGGATGTTGTTCCGGAACAGGCATTGAACGGCACAACGGCTTTGAACATGCTGGCATTGATGGGAGGGGCTTCCATCCTGCGCGTGCATGACGTAAAAGAGGCCATGGAGGCGATCAGGATATTTCAGGCTTACAAAACAGCAGGGACCGCAAACTACAAATAAAGTAATGTCATGGACTTTCAAATGGGAATTAAAGATATAATCGACATAGTTCTTGTAGCGATTTTGCTGTATCAACTTTTTATATTGCTGAAAAAATCCGGTGCACTGAGTGTCTTTCTGGGTATCATCAGCTTCTTGATCATCTGGTATCTTGTGTCCAAGGTATTTAAGATGGAATTGATGGGCGGAATCTTTGACAGGGTGGTTAGTGTAGGTGCCTTTGCCTTGATTGTGCTCTTTCAGGAAGAAATACGCAAATTTTTTGCGCGTCTGGGGTCCAGAAGGCAATGGGCTTTTCATAAATTTTTGAAGAAAGTTTTTGGAAATGGAAAGAGTGATAATGAAAAAACAGACTATAATATTGTGCAGATTGTGTTGGCTTGTCGCAATATGTCCAAAATGTCCACCGGTGCACTTATCATCCTTGCCCGTAAGAGTAGCTTGGAGACGCAAATACAATCAGGAGAGCTTATCAATGCAACCATTAACTCACGCCTGATAGAAAATATATTCTTCAAGAACAGTCCGCTTCATGATGGTGCAATGATCATCCGTGATAACAGGATAGTTGCTGTCTCTTGCATCATACCTGTCTCCAAAAATCAAAGTATACCCAAACGCCTTGGCTTGAGGCACCGTTCAGCCTTGGGAATCACCGAACAGACAGATGCCATTGCAATTGTTGTTTCCGAAGAGTCCGGCAAAATATCTTACGCAATCAATGGTGAATTAACGCTCAATGTGAAACCGGAAGAGCTGGAAATGTTTTTGTCAAGCGCGATGATATAGGGGTACAGGGTCGCGGGTTCCGTGGTCGCGGGGTTAAAACGCTGTAGGGTACAAATCGACCTTGACCGATGAGCCGAAAAATAAGTGAGAACAGCGCTTAAAATCGTCCTTGTTTGAGCAACGAAGTTGCAGGTTTGGACGATTTAGCTGTTTGAGCGCTAATTTTTCAAGCGAAGCAGGCATAGTCTTGACTTTTTTTGCTTCGTTTTTTTGTAGGGATATTCGTTAAATTCAAATTTAAAAAATATGTTGGGGCTGTCTCAGAAGTAAATGTTCAAGCAAAAATTGTAAGGTGTCTTAGAAGTGTCTAAATGCAAGGCACTGAGATTGAGGGCGAAGGAGCATACTGAAGTATGTGACTGAGCCCGAATATCGAAAGTAACGCAGCAGTTGGGCACTTATGAGACACCGCCAATATATATTCTTGCCGTATCTTCAGTAGTTGACTACCCCCGTTTTGAGCCAAAATTTGTAAACACGAGGTAATATCCAAAAACAAAAAAGCCAACTATCTCAAAATGATTTAGTTGGCTTAATCTTATTAATTAACGAACATCCCTAACTTCTTTAACTTCTTTAACTTCCTGACTACTAACTACTATCTACCAGCTACTTAACTTCAATAATCAGTTCTTAGTTTTTCGTTCTTCGCTTTTCGTTAATTTTTACGCTTTCCCTGCACTACCCAACACATGTTTAGTTTTGTGCATGTACAGTTTCTTTAACTCTTCGCGGGCAGGACCTAAGTACTTGCGCGGGTCAAATTCAGCAGGATTGTTGGCGAGCACTTCGCGTACAGCGGCTGTCATTGCTAGTCTACCATCAGAGTCAATGTTAATTTTACACACAGCCGATTGAGCGGCGTGGCGTAATTGGTCTTCCGGAATACCGATGGAATCCTTCAAATTACCACCATATTTATTAATTGTCTTAACGTATTCCTGCGGAACTGAAGAAGAACCGTGTAAAACGATGGGGAATCCCGGAATTCGTTTTTCGATTTCTTCCAGGATGTCGAAACGCAGTGGAGGCGGAACAAGTACGCCATTTTCGTCGCGGGTACATTGCTCAGGAGTGAATTTGTTGGCTCCGTGTGAAGTTCCGATGGAGATGGCCAAAGAATCAACCCCGGTCCGGGTAACAAAGTCAACTACTTCTTCCGGACGAGTATAGGTGTGGTGTTCAGCAACTACATCGTCTTCAACACCCGCCAAAATACCCAATTCGCCTTCTACTGTCACATCGTGTTTATGTGCATATTCAACCACCTTTTTAGTCAAGGCAACATTTTCTTCATAAGGAAGATGTGAACCGTCAATCATAACTGAAGAAAATCCCATGTCAATACAGTCTTTGCAAAGTTCAAAGCTGTTACCGTGGTCTAAGTGCAACACGATAGGGATGGCATATCCCAATTCTTTGGCATATTCAACTGCTCCTTGTGCCATGTAGCGTAACAAGGTTTGGTTGGCATACTTACGGGCACCGCTCGATACTTGTAAAATAACCGGCGATCTGGTTTCTACACAGGCTGCAACAATTGCCTGTAACTGTTCCATGTTGTTGAAATTAAAAGCAGGAATGGCATATTTACCTTCGAAGGCTTTTTTGAATAATTCTCTGCTGTTAACTAAACCAAGTTCTTTGTAACTTACCATATATTTATTTTTTAATTGATTGATTAATTAATTCGACCACAAAAATAATCATTATTTATTTAATTCGGCTCTTATAAGTTGTTGATTGTTCATAAAAAATGCTTGTATCCGTTACTTTAATAAATCTGTGTGTATGAATTTTGCGTTAAAATTTATCAAAACACCTGGATTTTCCAAAAGGACAAACAGACCTGTACTTTCAGTCAAAACAACTTATTATCACTACAATCAATGTAGGAATCAAAAAAATATATTATATTTGCGGCTCGAAAAAATATATAGTTTTAATTAAAATACAAGAAATTCCATGCAAAATAAAGGTCTCGTTAGATTTTTACTGATTGTGCTGGCTTTGGTCAGTATGTTTTATCTTTCATTTTCCATCGTAACAGGTGTCTATGGTAAAAGAGCCAAAGAATATGCGGGTGGAGATATCATGAAAGAATATCAATATCTTGATTCCATTTCCGCTGAAAAAGTATATTTGGGTTATACTTTGAAAGAATGTCGGGAAAAAGAAATCAATTTGGGTCTTGACCTGAAGGGAGGGATGAACGTAACTTTGGAGGTAGCAGTTGTCGATATTCTGAAAGCTTTATCAGGCCATAACAACAGTCCTGATTTTGTTCAAGCCTTGCAAATGGCATCAGAGCGACAAAAGACAAGTAGTCAGATTGATTATTTAGATCTTTTCGTAACAGCTTTCAAAGAAATTAATCCTCAGGGACAGCTGGCTTCTATCTTCAGCACCATGGATTTGAAAGATAAAATCTCCTTAAAATCTACCAATGATGAGGTGGTTGCCGTTTTGAGAAGCGAAATTGACGATGCCATCAACAACTCATTTAATGTATTGCGCTCCCGTATCGACCGATTCGGTGTTGTGCAGCCAAATATTCAACGTGACAGAAATAATGTAGGACGTATCCTGGTCGAGCTACCGGGTGTAAAAGAACCGGAACGTGTGCGTAAACTGTTGCAAGGTTCGGCTAATCTTGAGTTCTGGGAAACTTATGATCTTGCTGAAATCGCAACAAATTTGATAGAGGTGGATAGGGTGTTGGCAAGCAAACGTCTGGAAGAAAGTCCGGAGCAAGAAGTTGCAGCCACTGTTGAAGCAGAAGAGGCGGTAGAACAAGCTGCTCCCATGAGTGAACAAGACAGTCTGCTCGCTGCATTGAAGCAAGATACGGAAAAATCTGTGGAAGCCGCAATAGATGAGGAACAATTAAAAAAGGAACATCCTCTGTTTGCCGTGTTGCAAGTCCCCGGCATAGAAACCGGCCAGTTTGGAAGGGGTCCGGTTGTAGGTTATGCACACTACAAAGACACTTCCACCATCAACAGTTACTTTACAGAAAGATATGTGAAGGAATTGTTGCCTCCTAACTTAGGTTTGTTCTGGACAGTAAAAGCCATCGATGAGCGCGAAAGCATCTATCAGTTGATTGCCATCAAAACCAATCGTGACAATCGTGCTCCTTTGGGCGGTGAAGTAGTTACCGATGCCCGTGCTGATTTTAGCGAGATGTCTGCTTATGCCAATGTGTCTATGAGCATGAATAACGAAGGAGCTAAGGTATGGGCGAGGATGACTAAAGAAAACATTGGAAAATCCATTGCCATTGTGTTGGATGGTTACGTATATTCATACCCTACTGTGAATACGGAAATTACAGGCGGACAGTCTCAGATTACCGGTAACTTTACGGTTGAAGAGGCAAAAGACCTTGCCAACGTGCTGAAGTCGGGTAAGATGCTTGCCCCTGCCCGCATTGTGCACGAAGACGTAGTGGGTCCTTCTTTGGGTCAGGAAGCCATCAACCGGGGTTTGATTTCTTTTGTGATCGCTTTTTTCATAGTGATGCTGTACATGATTTTCTATTACGGCCTTATTCCCGGTTTGATTGCAGACTTAGCACTGATTGCCAATATTTTCTTCCTTTTGGGAATATTAGCTTCCTTCTCTGCGGTGTTGACCTTGCCCGGTATTGCGGGTATTGTGCTGACCATGGGTATGGCAGTTGATGCGAACGTATTGATCTATGAACGAGCCAGGGAAGAGATGTCTGCCGGAAAATCGATGAAGCGGGCCATTAACGATGGATTCAAAGGAGCCATTTCAGCTATTATAGATGCTAACCTGACAACCTTGATCACCGGTATTGTGTTGTCCGTGTTTGGTACCGGACCTATCAGGGGTTTTGCCAATACTTTGATCATCGGTATCATCACTTCATTTATCTCGGCAGTATTCTTAACCCGCCTGATGTTGGATGCATATGCCAATAGCAAGAATGCTAAAGAATTGCCTTTTACGACAAAAATAACTGCTAGTTGGTTCCAGAATACTAACATTGATTTTGTTGGGAAAAGAAAATATGCTTACATCTTTTCAGGTATATTGATCCTCATCTCTGTTGTTTCTTTTGCAACCAGGGGATTTAGCCTGGGCATCGATTTCAGTGGGGGTAGAAATTATGTAGTGAGCTTCAAGGAGTCCGTGAAAACCCAGGATGTCCGCGATTTATTGTCAGATGCGTTTGACGGAGAACAGGTTCAGGTGATTACCATTGGATCGGATAATAAAGTGAGAATCTCTACAAAATATAAGATTGATGAAACGGCGGACGAGATTAACGATGAAATTGAATTGCGTCTGTATGAGAATTTACAACCATTGTTGGGTGATGATGTTTCACTGGAAGAATTTTCCGAATCCTATATTTTAAGCTCGGAAAAAGTAGGTCCCACGATTGCAGATGATATCAAGCGTGCGGCCGTGTGGGCGGTTTCTTTTGCCATTATTGCCATCGGTTTGTATATTCTGTTACGCTTCCGTTATGTTAATTATTCTGTAGGGGCCACCGCGGTATTGACTCATGATGCTCTGCTGACCCTGGGAATTTTCTCCTTGTTCTATGGAATTTTACCATTTTCCTTGGAGATTGACCAGTCATTTATTGCTGCTGTACTGACGGTAGTTGGGTATTCGGTGAACAGTACGGTGGTGATATTCGACCGTATCCGTGAAAACACAAAGCTATACCCGAAACGCGATAAAAAAACGGTTATTAATGACTCTATCAATGTGACGTTGAGCCGTAACTTCAGTACCTTTATGAGTACCGTAGTAGTATTGTTCATCATATTTGTATTTGGAGGTGAAACCATTAGAGGCTTTATTTTCGCGATGATGTTCGGTATCGTAATGGGAACTTATTCATCCATCTTCCTCGCCTCTCCGATAGCTTACGAATTTTATAAAAGGAAAGAAGCAAAAGAAGCATTAAAAGCGAAGAAATAAATTTCAGGTGATTCGATAAGAATAGTAAAGACCGATGTGCAGATCGTATATCGGTCTTTTATTATGTGGTTTTTTACCTTTTGCGTGCCTACATCTGCCATTTTTTCTTAATTTTACGCCCATAAAAGGAAAGATGAAATTTTTATTTGTTGTTTATGATAGCGGAAGAAGTAAAAAACCTGACCATACGTGAATGGTCAGAAGAGGACAGGCCTCGTGAAAAAATGCTGAAAAAAGGTGTGGCGGCATTGTCAGATGCGGAGCTGTTGGCTATATTGATAGCTTCAGGAAGTAAAAATGAGTCGGCTGTGGAATTGGCCCGAAGAATCATGGCTTCTTGCCACAACAACATCAATGAGTTGGCAAAGCTTTCGGTTTCCGATTTATGCAAAAACTTCAAGGGAATCGGTCAGGCCAAAGCCATTACCATCATGGCAGCTTTGGAAATTGGCAAAAGACGCAAGGCATCCGATGTTATCAAACGTAAAAAGATAACCGCCAGTGTTGATCTGTTCAATTTGTTTGAACCTTATATGTTAGATTTGCATCATGAGGAATTTTGGGTTGCTTTGTTGGATGGGGCGAATAAGGTGATAGAGGTCAGAAAGCTGACACAAGGCGGCAGCAATCAAACCATAGTGGATGTTCCCATGATTTTGAGGTCGGCGCTCGATGCAAAATCAGCTTGCATAGCTGTAGCGCACAATCACCCTTCCGGTCAAAAACATCCAAGTGGTGAAGACGACAGGGTAACCAGACGTGTCAAAGCAGGCTGTGAGGCAGTCGGTATCCGTTTCCTGGACCATATCATTGTTACAGGCGGCTCATATTACAGCTATTGTGATGAGGGGAGGATGTAGACGAGTTTGCGGGGTGCGAGGTCCGGGTTCCGAGTTCCGGGGTCGATTTCTTGCAGATTAACGCAGATTAAAGTTCGCAGATTTACGCGGATGTAAATTGGATGACGCGAAAACGACCTTGTCCGGTGAGCCGAAAAATAAGTGAGAACAGCGTTAAAAATCGTCCTTGTTTGAGCGAGGAACGAGCGAGTTTGGACGATTTAGCTGTTTGAGCGCTAATTTTTCGAGCGAAGCGGGCACAGTCTTGACCTTTTTTTGCTTCGTTTTTTTGTGTCAAGACAAAAAAATGAAGAGGAGTTTAAAGAATTCATTTTTTGATTTAAGCAAAAATTAATAACTACATACAATATGTTCGAACAAACAGGAATGAAAAATAATAATCAATATTTTACATCCTCTATCTTACAAATTCACCACGTAACCAAACAATTCTCCAACCACCTGGCATTGGACAAAGTCAGCGTGGATATTCCGGAAAATTCGATTTATGGTTTATTGGGACCAAATGGCGCCGGCAAAACGACATTAATCCGCATCATCAACTGTATCACTGCACCGGATAGCGGAGAAGTATTGCTGAATGGAAAGAAACTCAGCTCAGATGATGTCCGCCACATCGGTTACCTGCCGGAGGAACGAGGTTTATACAAAAAAATGAAAGTGGGCGAACAAGCTTTGTTCTTGGCTCAACTCAAAGGGATGACCAGGCATGATGCGTTGAAAGCGTTGAAATATTGGTTTGAAAAGTTTGAAATTCAATCCTGGTGGAATAAGAAAGTGGAGGAATTGTCCAAAGGAATGGCGCAAAAGGTACAATTTATCACTACTATTCTGCACCAACCCAAATTGTTGATATTCGATGAGCCTTTCAGCGGCTTCGATCCTGTCAACGTAGATTTGCTTAAAAGAGAGATAATCGGTTTAAGAGACAAGGGAGCAACCATCATCTTTTCTACCCATAATATGGCATCAGTAGAAGAATTGTGCGATCATATATCATTGATAGATAAGGCAAAAATTGTGTTGCAAGGGAGTGTTGGCTCTATCAGAGCTTCCCATGCAACCGGCACCTATCGTGTCATTGCGAAAAATAAACTGAATGAAGAGCCTTTCAGTGTGATTGAAAGAAAAGAAAATCATCATGGTTTTGAGTATGTATTAAAAGCGAATCCGGAAGAGACAAATAATTTGCTGCTCAGCAATATTATGGCGCAGTCGGAGGTATTTGCCTTCGAGGAAATTTTACCGACCATGAACGATGTTTTCATCCAAACTGTAACCTCAAAAACCCAACAGTCATGAGTAAGACCGCTTTGATAATTAAGAGAGAATACAAGACCCGGGTGATGAAACCGTCTTTCATCATCCTGACATTTCTGACGCCTATTCTTATTGCAGCACTGGTTTTAGTGCCGCTTTTGCTGGCGCAGATAAAAGACGATGCAGTCAAGAAGATCATTGTGATAGATAGAACGGGTTTATACACAAAGGCTTTTGAAGATAATGAAGAATATCAGTTTATATTTCTCAATCAAGACATTGAATTTTTTAAGGAAACGAAAATACAAGACAGTTATTCAGCGGTGCTTTATATACCTGAAGATTTGTCGGTTCATCCCAAGTCTGCTACAATATTTTCAGAAGAACAGGTTGGAATGGAGGTGAAATCGTATTTAGTGGGAATATTGAAGGATTATGTGGAAGAACAAAAGATAGCTGAACTAAACATACCTGATTTTAAAGAGCTTGTCGAGAACACAAAGGTTGACATTGATGTCAAAACAGTGCGGTGGGGCAAAGATGGCGAGGAGAAGATGGGGTCGGCGGAGTTGGCGTTGATCATCGGCATGATCTCGGCATTCATCATTTACATGTTTATTGTCGTGTATGGCGCACAAGTGATGTCGGGTGTTGTGCAGGAAAAAACCAGTCGCATCGTCGAAGTTATCATTTCGTCCGTAAAACCCTTTCAGTTGATGATGGGGAAGATAATCGGCATTGCCATGGTGGGCTTGACACAGTTTGCTTTGTGGGTGGTTTTGTCACTTGTTCTTGTTGCAGCAGGTACCAGCCTGATGGGAGGAGATGTGGACGTACAAGCCTATGAACAGAGCATGAATGTGGGTGTTCAGTCCGGCACTGTTGATGCCGGTGACACCGTGACTTCTGAAATACTGATGGCTTTGGCTAATTTTGACTTTGTGCAGACAGGTGTTTTGTTTGTCATATTCTTTTTAGGCGGCTATTTGCTTTATGCTTCTTTGTTTGCAGCCGTAGGATCCGCCGTTGATAATGAAACAGATACCCAGCAGTTTTCCTTGCCTTTGACTTTACCCATTATTTTTGCCATCTATGCTGCGATTTATAGCGCACAAAATCCGGATGGACCGCTCGCTTTCTGGTGCTCCATGATTCCATTTACATCCCCCATTGTGATGATGGTGCGCTTGCCTTTTGGGGTCCCATTCTGGCAACTCGCCCTGTCAATCGGCATTTTGATTTTATCCTTTGTCGGAAGTACCTGGATAGCAGGTAAAATTTACCGAACCGGCATTTTAATGTATGGGAAGAAAATCTCCTGGAAGGAAATGATGAAATGGGTGTTATATAAAGATTGAGAAATATGAAGCAACAAAAAAAGAAAATCAAATTGATATCTCCTTCCGGCACTGTTCATACGGATTATTTGGATTGGGCTTCGGAAGTGCTGACCCAATGGGGTTTTAAAGTCTCAGAGGGACAGTATGCCCGCGCAGTGCATGGGCGTTATGCCGGCTCAGAAAACCAGAGAATTCAAGATTTGCAGGATGCCATCAAGGACGATAGCCTCACCGCTATTTTGTGTTCCAGAGGGGGGTATGGTCTGGCACAAATCATTGATAAAATTGATTTCACACCTTTATTAAGATATCCGAAACTCATCATTGGCTTTAGCGACATTACAATTTTGCATGCTGCCTTATCCCGCATGAATATCCCTTCCGTACATGGCGTTATGGCCAAACAATTGGCTGAGTTTGATATTGAGGATGATTCTTTGTTAACTCTCAGAGACATACTAAATGGCCAGCTTCCTCATTATCATGTTGAGCCGGACACATTAAACAGAAATGGACAAGCGCGTGGAAAGCTTATAGGCGGTAATCTTTCCGTATTGATGGGCTTGAGAAATACCCCTTTTGAACCGGATTATCAAAATAATATTCTGTTTATAGAAGATATAGGTGAAGAAGCTTACCGTATCGACAGGATGATGCAAAATTTGAGGCTGGGCAATGTGTTTGAGAAAATTTCCGGATTGATAGTCGGGCATTTTACCAATTGTCC
>JAAYQF010000088.1 GCA_012519425.1 Bacteroidales bacterium
GCCTGCATCAAAACATTTCCCATTGCTGTTGCCTCCGATGGTCCCGCAATCACGGGTTTACCTATCGCATTTGCAGTATATCTGTTGAGTAGATTATTTTGTGATCCGCCACCAATAATATGCAAGTTTTCAATTGGAAACGAAGCCAATTTTTGCAAATCATCGAATACTTGTTTATATCTGAATGCCAGGCTTTCATAAATACATCGTGCTATTTCTCCAACCGTATTTGGAATATATTGGTTTGTCTCTTTACAATAACTCTGAATAGCGGTTATCATTGAGTCAGGATTAGTAAAACGTGCAGCATCAGGATTAATGTAAGATTTAAAAGCCGGTGCATTTTCTGCTTCGGCCACCAATCCGTCATATGAGATTTGTTTTTCCTTTTGCCATTCATCCCTGCAACGCTCTATTAGCCACATTCCACAAATATTTTTGAGTAAACGAATTGTGTTCCCTACTCCACCTTCATTCGTAAAGTTTAAAGAATAAGTTTGCTCGGTGACAATAGGAACGCTTGTTTCAATCCCCATTAATGACCAGGTTCCGGAGCTTAAATAGGCGAAGTTTTCATTTTCAGCCGGTGTAGCTAATACAGCAGAAGCCGTATCATGTCCGGCAACTGCAATAACAGGAATTTCACCTGCTCCGGTTTGTTGTTGAACATGTTGACTTAAGGTACCAATTTTAGTCCCCGGAAATACAATTGGAGCAAAATTACTCTCACACAATCCGACAGCTGATAACAAAAACTCATCAAACTGACGGGTAAAAGGATTTAAAAGCTGAGAGGTTGATGCAATGGTGTATTCAGTAACCATATTTCCGGTTAGCAAATAAGACAAGGCATCAGGCATAAACAAAAACTTATCGGTTAAGGGATAAGTGGAAACACCCATTTCTTTTTGAGTAAAAAGTTGAAACAGAGAGTTAAAATGCATGATTTGAATGCCTGTTTTCAGATATGTTTCCTTTTTGGACAAAACCTGCTGAAAAAACTTATCAGGGGCATCAAATGTATGTGTATCACGATAACAATACGGCATTCTTAAAATCTGCCCATCTTTTGCAAAAGAAGCAAAATCAACGCCCCAGGTATCTATCCCTATGGAGTCAATATACTGATTTTCATGGACCAACTTAGAAATGGATTCTAAAATTTTCGAATACAAATAAAATATATCCCAATGTAAAAACCCGTCTATGTCAACAATAGGATTTGGGAATCTATTAATTTCCTCGAGTTCCAACATATTGTCCTGCAACTTACCCAATATGGCTCTTCCGCTGGTTGCACCCAGGTCTATTGCTAAAAATTCAGATGATTGATTATCCATCATATTTCCATAACTTCTTATAAAAAACTCAAAATTGCATGATGTGCAAAGTTAATTGATAATGCCATACATTTATGTTAAGAAAATGATTTTACAACTATAATTTTTGATAAAAGATAAAAAACTGATAGTTTTACAATCATGTTCACTGTTTTTTGTCAAAAAGAACAGTTATAAAATCAAATAAAAGATATATATATTTTTTCTATGTGTTAACTTTGCAGAGAAAATATGTATTTCATTGTTTTCGACAAAATCATGTAAACCTATTGACATGGCAA
>JAAYQF010000015.1 GCA_012519425.1 Bacteroidales bacterium
TCAGCAGGAACAATGCCCATACCCCCTCCGGGGAAATTTGCCAGCAACAAGCCAAAGGCGATGGGAACAAGCAACAAAGGCTCATATTCCTTTTTGATACCAAGGTAAAGTAATATAAAAGCAATTACCCACATTAAAACCACTTGCCAGCTCATCCCGCTGAAGGCGGTCATGTCATATAAATTTGATAAAATTTCTTCCATTTTGCTTATTGCAATTTAAATAAAACATCATCCTCAAATACCGATTCGCCATTGGCAATGCAGATTTCAACAATCTTACCGTCTTTATCTGCCACGATGGCATTGTAGGTCTTCATGGATTCTATATAGCATAAAGTGTCACCTCTTTTCACTACATCACCTAATTTAACGGGAGTGTCACCCGGATTGTTAGTCAGGTAAAACTTGCCTTCCAGGGGTGAAACGACTTCATGTGCTTCTCCCGATACTGTGGAAGTTTGTGCTGCCTGGGATGTTTTAGAATCTGCTGAATCGGATGTATCGCCATAAGCAATGTTCACCACATATTTTTCACCATTCACTTCCACTGTAACGGTTTCGGGTTGGAGTTGAGCACCCGTAGCGCTTTTTTGTGCTTTTGCCTGAGCTAACTCTACTTCAAAATCGGCTTTTGCTTTGCCGGATTTATAGGCACGGTATTGCTCGGGGTGCATGGCTAACTCAAACAACTCTTCATTATCTTTACCCAATTCCCATCCGTTAGCTTGCATTTCTTTTTTGAACTCATCTAACTGGTCGGGATACAAGGCCTGCGGATCACCCGTGTAAAACTCTCGTCCTTGCTCTTTTGCAAGTGCTTTGATTGCAGGGTCAACAGCACCGGGTAATTTGCCGGCTTTGCCCAAAATCATATCCCAGATATTGTCGGCAATCATGGTCCAGCGTTCCTTACCCTTACTCAATTGCATGATGTTGAACATGGCCAAGTTTTTTACATACTGCGAGAAGGGAGTTACCAAGGGCGGATAGCCGACGCGCGGCCATACATATGCTACTTCTTTAAACAATTGAATCAACAGGTCGTCGGTGGTCAGTTCGGCTTTTCCTGCTTTGGACAAGGAACGGTTGATGCTGACTAAATTATCCTTCAGGTCATTCATCAAACTCCCCATCATGCCACCCGGCAAGCCGGAAGCGATCAGCAGCGACTGCAAACGTCTGTTTGATTCAGGAATAAAATATCCCAGGAAGTCATCCATAAACTCTTGTGTCAATGCCCGAACTTTCATATAGGCAGCTATGTCAATATCAGGTACTTTAAATCCCGCATCAAGCAACATTTCGCGCACCATGATGACGTCGGCATGACCGGTACCCCAGGAAAGCGGTTCCATCCCTACATCAACGATATCGCAACCATTACGGCATACCTCTAAGATAGAAGCAGGTGTGAAACCCGGTCCGGTCTGACCGTGATACTGAACCAGGATATCAGGGTGATTGGTTTTGATGTGTTTTACTATTTTCCCCAACGTTGCAGGGCGACCGATGCCCGCCATATCTTTTAGACAGATTTCATCGGCACCGTTGGCGATTAGCTCATCCGCCAGGTTGCAGAAATATTTTTCGGTATGTACTTCGGATACGGTAATTGATAGAGCAGCTTGTGCAATCATTCCGGCTTCTTTGGCATATCGGATGGAGGCTGTGACATTTCTGGGATCGTTGAGTCCGCAAAAACTACGGGCAATATCAACACCCTGTGCTTTTTTTACTTTATAAAAAAGTTTTCTGACGTCAGCAGGTACAGGATTCATCCGGATACCGTTCAGTGAGCGGTCGAGCATGTGCGTCTGAATACCGGCTTCGTTGAATGGTTTTGTCCAGGCCCGAACGGCATGATTGGGGTTTTCTCCGAATAGCAAATTGATCTGTTCAAAGCCACCCCCATTAGTTTCAATACGAGCAAAGCATCCCATCTTAATGATTTCCGGTGCTACTCTTACCAATTGATCTACGCGTGGCATGTACTTACCCGCACTTTGCCACATGTCTCTGTACACCAACGAAAATTTTATTTCCTTCTTCATTTTAATTGTCTGTATGATAACTTGTTATATTTTTTGATTTATGTTTTGACTCATCGTTCTGTCCACAGAAGCAGCATGTGAAATGCTTATTATTGCACTTACAAACACGCTCAGTTGTTTAAAGTTTTCTGATGTTTGTGACCTTTCCTTTTCCTTTTGTAAAGACATCAATTGCGGCTTCAATCGCTTGATGAATTTGAGGAGTGTGGTCGCCAGATTTGTCCGGTTTTTTTACCCTGACTTCTTCCGGTAAGTATTTATTACAAAACCGGATTAATAAATTTCCAACCAGGATGATCAGGAACAGTATGAAAAACACCGTTACCATACCCACGACTGTAATGATTAAAGCTTCATTTAAAGGACTCATGATATTATATTTTTATAATTCCACTTTATATTTAAAATTCAAGGATGGCTTAATTAATATGCAAAGATAGTTTTTTTAGAGAGAATATCATTGTTGTATTCAAAGATTATAAGTTCTTTTTTTACCTCCGTTCCAGGCGTGAAGCATCCAGTCTCAACAGGATAAAGAGCAAGATGGTAAATGACCATAAAGAGGAGCCGCCATAGCTGAGAAATGGCAATGGAATACCGATAACAGGCATTACGCCTAAGACCATCCCGACATTGATCATGACATGAAAAAACAACAAGCTGGCTACACCGTAAGCATAAATGCGGTGAAAGGCTTCTTTTTGTCTTTCTGCTATGGCCAGGATACGCATCAGTAGCAACCAATAAAGGATCAGAACAAATACGGAACCGACGAAACCATGCTCTTCCCCGATGGTGCAAAAGATAAAATCCGTATCTTGTTCCGGTACATATTTCAGTTTCGTTTGAGTGCCATTCAAAAATCCTTTGCCCCAAAAACCGCCTGATCCGATGGCTATTTTTGATTGATTCACATTGTAACCGGCGCCCATCAGGTCTTCTTCCATATTCAGCAGGATCTTGATCCGTATCTGTTGGTGCGGCTCCAATACCCGATTGAATATCTGATCGGAGGTGAAGCAAAATCCGATGGCTACTAAAGTCATAAATGCCGGGAACAGATATTTTTTGTAGCGTTTGATCAATTCAACTACCAACCAGTAAGGTGTAGTGGCAGCGGTTATTGCTATGGCAACATAATCAAAATTAACTGTAAAAAACCATTTGTTTAGCACGATGAAAATCAAACTTAGTGCGGTCACACTTCCTGCTAATATCCATGCTTCTTTTTTGTGGCGGGTGAAAAAGTAGGTATATACAAACTGACTGATCAGGACGATGCCCATCGCCAACACCATGCCCCAGGTCCCTTCGGCGTTTGCTATGGGGGAGGCACTGTATTTTAATACCAGAATAAACAGCACGATAAACAGTGACAGCATTAATAGGATCTCTCCCCTCATTCCCTCTCTGTAAAGTACCAACAGGAATGTCGAAAACACCAATGCCGAGCCTATTTCCCTTTGTAATACTATCAACCCGAAGGGTAGCAAGATGAAAAAAATCAACGGAATAAAATCACGCGGAGATTTCATCTTGAAATTATAACGGCTCATCCACTTGGCAAGTACTAAAGCAGTTGAAACCTTGGCTAATTCGGCAGGCTGAATACTTATGGGACCCATTACCAACCAGGACCGGGAACCTTTGATCTCGGGTGCAATAAAGATGGTAATTATCAGCAAAAGTATGGTCAAGGCATAAATATAGTAGGCAAAATAATTGAAGAATCTGTAGTCTAAGAGTAAAATAACACCGCCAATTACAAAGGCTGTGATGATCCAGATAAACTGCTTGCCTGCCCTAAAATCAAAGTTAAACATGCTTCCTTCATGGTCCAGATCGTAGCTGGCTCCGTATATATTGAACCAGCCCATGATCACCAGGGTGAAGTACAGAAGGAGTACCAACCAGTCAATGGAATATGTTACGCTATCTCTTTTGAACATCGGGATTAAGTATTGAGGTTGATATTCTGTCGAAAAGATAGTGTCTGTCGATTTTGCCAAGTATGTATTGTTCCATCATCAGGCTGGCTATAGGGGCGGCCCAGGTAGCTCCGAAACCGGCATTTTCTACTACTACTGCGATGGCGATCACCGGATTTTCCCGCGGGGCAAAGCCGACAAACAAAGAGTGGTCTTTACCGAAATTATTTTGTACGGTGCCGGTTTTACCACACATATCCAAACCCGGTATTTTATAATACCTGCCGGTTCCGTATTCAAACACCCGCCACATTCCTTCCGTAACGATGGGGAAGTGGCTTGAATCAACTGCCGTGACATGTTTTTTTAACAACATCGTATCGTTCTTATTGAGATGGGGGGTGATATAATATCCCTGATTGGCTATGATTGCCATGACGTTGGCCAATTGAAGCGGTGTAGCCAACACTTCACCTTGTCCGATTGATAAGGATCTGATGGTCAAAGCCCGCCACCCGGTTTCTCCAAAATAACGATTGAAATAATTCTGAGTGGGAATATTGCCTTTCACATGCTCGAACAGATCACTGTCTTCAAATTTATGTCCGAACCCAAAACTGTAGAGTGCATCCATCCATGCCTGGTAATTTTCTTTAAAGGATGAATTTTTTTCTCCGTAACCATCTTTTTCCAGGGTGGCCCTGAAAGCTTGCCAAAAATACGGATTACAGCTTTGTTCAATAGCATTCAGCAGGCTTACCGGAGAACCGTGATAATGGGAGCAGCGTATGGGTACGGAACTTTCCCCATTGCAGGGGAAGCGTGTATGCTCGTTAATTCCGCCCAACTGAAGACATATCAAAGCCTGTATGGGTTTGAATGTGGAGCCGGGTGAATATTGCGCCAGGGTAGCGCGATTCAATAAAGGTTTAGTGGGGTCATTGACCAGTTCGTTATAATTTTTTGAGCGGGAACGTCCTACCAATATCGATGGGTCGTATCCGGGATTTGTTACCATAGATAAAATCTCACCGGTTTGTGGTTCAATGGCTACAATGCTGCCGATTTTCCCATTCAACAGTTCCTCGCCAATTTTTTGCAATTGAATATCGATCGTTAAAGTAAGATTCTTTCCTGCAACAGGCTCTTCATCGGCATCTCCGTCCCGGTACTTTCCACGGATGCGTCCTTTCGAGTCACGCAACAATATCTCAACTCCTTTTTCGCCCCTCAAATGCTTTTCATAGGTAAATTCGACTCCGTCGCGACCGGAATAGTCTCCCTGGCGATAGTACGGGTCTCGTTCGATATCACTTTTTGACACTTCTCCAATACTCCCAAAAACATGGGCTGCATAAGGGAAAGTATATTCTCTTAAAGTACGATTTTGGATGTAAAACCCGGGATATCTGTAAATATTCTGCTGCATGTTGGCAATCTCGTCTCCATACAATTGGGTCATAAAAATTTGAGGTGTATAGACAGAAAATCCGGGATTTTTCTTCCTGTCTTTGATGTCTTTCATGCGTTCGCAGAAATAATCTTTTGTGATATTCAATGTGTTGCAAAACTCCAAAGTGTCCAAATCCGTTATTTCACGGAGGATCATGGCAATGTCGTAGGCAGGTCTGTTATACACCAGGAGCGTGTTGTTCCTGTCATATATCAGTCCCCGGGGTGGATAAATCGTTTTTCTCAGTAATGCGTTACTTTCTGCGCCGATTTTATATTTTGTTTCTACGATCTGGAGGGAAAAAAGTCGGATGATATATATCAGTATGACAACAGAAAAGATTCCTGCAATAACCCATCTTCTATCTTGAAATGTGTTGTTTCGCATATTATTCCCTTTTTACGGCACAGATCCCCAATAAAATAACAGTCGTAATCAAGGTGTTGAGCACAATCCTCAACAATGTATGACCAAATGCAGTAAAACTAAAAACTTCCAATAGGAAAAAACTTGCATGATGGATAAAGACTAAAGAAATCACATATTTGGAAAAGGCAAATATTCCAAAGCTGTTGAAGGAGGGGGTAGGATTGGTGTCTTCTTCAATATTAGCAAACAAATTGACGGCAAAAGGTCGCAGGAAAGCAATCAGAACAGTTGAAAATGCGTGCATGCCGTAGGTATTGGAAAAAGCATCAATGATCAATCCAAGTACAAAAGCAAGTATTAAAGTGAAATGGCGTGAAAAACGAACCGGCAAAAGCAATATAAAAAGTATGTAAATGTAAGGATTGATGTATCCCATAAAATGGATGTTGTTCAGCACAAGCACTTGTACCAGGACCAACACGATAAAACTGACTATGTTCTGCAGCACCATTTTCATTCCATCTCACTTTCTAAATTCAACCTTTCTTCATAATTCAGGTAATCGATAAGCTTGACGTACGAGAGTGTTCTGAAATTAACGGCAAGTTTTACCCGAATATCAAAAAAAGCGTCGCTTTCTTCAATATTGAAATCGTCAACAGTACCTATTAAAATGCCTTCAGGAAAAGAATGGGAATAGCCGCTGGTTACCAGGCTGTCTCCTTTCGAGAAAATCACATGTCGGGCTATGTCGTTTAATTTCGCAAAGCGATAATCTACTCCGTCCCAGTTTACAAATCCATTGTAGTTATTCTTCGTAAATTTTCCGTTGATATGAATGCGGGGATTCAAAACGGGAATCACCACCGCAAATTTTTCGGATACATTCGACACTACGCCGACCACTCCGTCCTCGTTGATAACACCCATATCTTTTCTGACCCCATCCCGTATTCCTTTGTTCAGGGTGATGTAATTCAACTGTTTGTTGGTTGAATTATTGATGACTTTGGCGAGGATGTAGTTGATTTCCAGGTTGGGGTCGATTGACGAAGCTTGTACATCTGCATTATCAATCGGATGAGTTGTCATAGTGTCTAACCTGAGTTTGAGGTTTGCCAATTCATTTTGCAGATTGACATTTTCTTTTGCCAATCCTTCATTTGCCTTTTTCAGGTAGAAGTATTCAAATATTGAATTGTTGACTTTGTACAGAGAAGCTATGACTGTGTTTCCGGAAGAAAAGAAAACACTTTGCTGATATCCGTCATTATTGACGACCATACCGAAAGATATTATTCCAAGGATAATGAATAATATCAGCACACTGTATTTAGCCAAGAAGGCAAATAGTTTTCTCATCTATTTCCATAAAAATCTGTCTATACCTTCACCGCCGTTGACAGCCAGCTTAACGGATCAGAAATCCGAATCTGTCCACATTCTTCAGAGCAATGCCTGTCCCGCGTGCAACTGCTTTCAGAGGGTCTTCAGCTATGTGAAACTGAATATTGAGCTTGTCAGTCAGTCGTTTTGACAAACCCCTCAGCAAGGCACCGCCGCCGGCGAGATAAATGCCCCTTTCAACGATGTCTGAGTACAATTCCGGTGGTGTTTGCTCCAGAGCACTCAAAATGGCAGCTTCAATTTTAGAGATGGATTTTTCCAGGCAATGTGCTATTTCCTGATACGAAACCGGTACTTCCATTGGTAAAGCCGTCATTCTATTGGGACCGCGAACAATATAATCTTCGGGTGGATCTTCCAAATCAGTCAAGGCTGAACCCACCTTAATTTTGATGGTTTCCGCTGTTCTTTCACCCACCTTGAGGTTGTGCATGCGTCCCATGTATTCAATGATATCAGCTGTAAGGTCATCTCCGGCGATGCGAATGGATTTATTCGATACGATGCCACCCAATGAAATTACGGCAATTTCGGTGCTTCCACCACCTATATCTACAATCATGCATCCTGAAGGTGATTCCACGTCAATGCCTATTCCAATAGCGGCTGCCATGGGTTCATAAATCATATAAACCTCGCGTCCGCCGGCATGCTCGGCTGAGTCACGCACCGCACGAATTTCTACTTCGGTACTTCCTGATGGAATGCTGACTACCATTTTCAAGGATGGCGTAAAGAAAAAGTTTTTAGAAGGAATCATCTTGATGATACTGCGTATCAATAGCTCAGCAGCATGGAAATCGGCAATTACGCCATCCCGTAAAGGGCGGACTGTGCGTATCCCCTCGTTTTCCTTGCCTTGCATCAACCTTGCCTTTTCTCCAAAGGCAATCAATTTATCAGTACGCTTGTCTAGTGCCACTACGGATGGTTCATCAACGACTATCTTATCATTATAAATGATGAGGGTGTTTGCCGTACCCAAATCCATCGCCACCTCCTGGGTGAATGAAAAAAATCCCATATAATTTTTTATTTAGTTTATTTAATGTTTGAAATGTCTGTATCCTGTGGTTACCATAGCCACGCCTCTTTCATTGCAAGCATCTATGGAGTCCTGGTCTTTGATGGAACCACCGGGTTGTATAACGGCTGTGACGCCGGCTTCTGCGGCTATGGTGACTGTGTCGGGGAAAGGGAAGAAAGCATCTGAGGCCATTACAGCTCCCTGTAAATCGAAATCAAAAGAATGTGCTTTGTCGATGGCTTGCTTCAAAGCATCCACGCGGGATGTTTGTCCGACACCGCTGGCGCACATTTGTTTGTTCTTTGCCAATACAATCGCGTTGGATTTAGTATGTTTCACTATTTTGTTGGCAAACAACAAATCTTCAATTTCTTGTCCGGAAGGTGATTTTTCGGTGACTACTTTTAAATCCTCCTCAGTCTCAATGCGTGTGTCTTTATCTTGTATCAAAACCCCATTCAGCAGAGAACGAAATTGTCTGTTTTTCAGCTTTGGATTTTTCAGAATCAAAATAATGCGATTTTTCTTTTGTGATAAAACTTCCAGGGCATCCAAATCATAGTCCGGGGCAATAATTACTTCAAAAAAGATTTTATTAATTTCTTCAGCAGCGGCTAAATCGACTACAGCATTGGTAATCAATACACCACCAAAAGCGGAAAGAGGATCAGCTTCCAAAGCTGCATTCCAGGCGTCCACCAAAATCGGACGGGATGCTATGCCGCAAGCATTGTTATGTTTTAAAATGGCAAAGGTGATGTCGTCAAAATCATTGATCAGATTGATGGCTGCATCGATGTCTAACAGGTTGTTGTAAGAGACTTCCTTGCCTTGTAATTGCTCAAACATCTCGTCAAAATCCCCGAAATACAATCCCTTTTGATGCGGGTTTTCTCCATATCGAAGTACCTTAGCGTTATTTTCGCTGTACCGGAAAGCTGAATCTTCAGCAGCATCGAAATAGTTAAAGATAGCCGCATCATAATCAGAGGAAACAGCAAAGGCTTCTTTAGCAAACCAACGCCGTTCTTCAATGGTGGTTTCTGCGCCGTTTTCAGTGATCAAACTCAGGAAAGGTTCATATTGCTGTTGAGAAGCGATGATGACAACGTCTTTGTAGTTTTTGGCAGCTGCACGGATCAACGAAATACCGCCTATGTCAATTTTTTCGATGATATTGGCTTCTCCGGCTCCGGCAGCAACGGTTGCCTGAAAGGGATACAAGTCCACAATGACCAAATCAATTTCAGGAATTTCATAAGTCGCAAGTTGTTCCTTGTCCTCCGGTAAATGTCTTCTTGACAAGATGCCTCCAAATACTTTCGGATGCAGGGTTTTTACCCTGCCGCCCAAGATGGATGGATAGTCGGTCAGATCTTCTACCGCCTGGCAGGGAATGTTCAACGATTCGATGAAAGCCTGTGTGCCTCCGGTAGAAATAAACTCAACTCCTTCGTCATGTAATTTCCGAATAATAGTATCTAAATTATCTTTATGATAAACAGATATTAATGCCTTTTTAATTTGTTTTTTTTCCATTTTTCTGTGCAGCTGATTTAAGTTTGCAAATCTACATAAAAAACTGTGTTTTTAAAAGCATTTGTATAGAAAAAATGGATAAAGGAAAAAATTGATTATGTGTTCGCGGGGTGCGTGTTCCGGGTTCCGTGTTCCGGGGTGCGGGGTTGCGTGGTTGGTTTGGGAATGATTGAGTAGCGCGACCGAAGACCTTGCCTGGTGAGCCAAAAAATAAGTGAGAACAGCGTAAAAATATCGAAATTGTCCGTAGGACAAACACGTGAATAACCCCCGGATTCATCCGGGGTGGTAAGGTCGAGAATGGTAATAAAACTCTGTAAGAGTTTCCTTAAACTTAAATTCTTAAACACCTACAGCGTTTGAGTGGTCATGAGTTCGGCTGCCCCCAATTAAAATAATAAATAAACAGATGAAATATTATTCATAAATTGATTGAATATACAAAAAATAGCTGTATATTTGCGGTGCTTAATAAATAATTATACATTTATCTGGTTTTTTACAATAAAATTTACAAAATGAAAAACAAAAGAAATCGTTTGCAAGTTATTACGGAAATTCTCCGTTCGTCAGTAGTATCTAATCAAGAGGAACTACTCGCTTTGTTGAACGAAAGGGGTTTGTACGTTACACAAGCGACCTTGTCGCGCGATTTGAAGCAATTGAAAGTCTCCAAAACGCCTTTGGAAAACGGAACTTATAAGTACGTATTGCCCTCCACTACCAAGACTGTCAGTCCGCAAGGCACCCTGAACGAAGAAAGTTCGCACGGTGCTGTGCTGAGTTTGGAATTTTCGGGTAATCTTGCAGTTATGAAGACCAAGCCGGGATACGCGTCCGCTATAGCCTGGGATATTGACAACAGAGGAGCGGAAGAGGTGTTGGGCACTATTGCAGGAGATGACACAATATTGATTATTCCCCGCGATGGTGTCAGAAGGGATCAGATTTCCTCTTTGATGCAGGTGATTTTTGTGGATGAAAAATAAGGTAAAAGGTAAATAAAAGTTGTTTTTGTTAATTTGCGTAGATTGTGAAACAGGAACCAAAAGACAATATTGTTGTGACCATAGCTGATGAAAGTCACCTGGGCTATGTAGGTATAATATTAGACACCATTGCCGACTCGGCAGCTAAACGTGGTACAGGTATAGCCCGTCGCTCACCGGAATATATTGCTGAGAAAATAAAAAAAGAGGGCAAAGCCATCATTGCATTGGACGGTGATAAATTTGCCGGATTTTGCTACATAGAAAGTTGGGCAAATAAACAATTTGTTGCCAACTCCGGGTTGATAGTCGTGGAGGAATACAGAGGACTTGGTGTAGCCAAGCGCATCAAAGCCAAAGCTTTTGAGTTATCAAAGAAAAAATTTCCCGGCGCAAAAATTATTGGCCTGACGACCAGTGCGGCAGTAATGAAAATCAATACGGAATTGGGATATCGTCCGGTAACCTTTGCCGAACTCACCGATGATGAAGCGTTCTGGCAAGGATGTAAAGGATGTGTGAACTATGACATATTGCAACGTACCAACCGACGATACTGCCTGTGCACGGGGATGTTGTATGATCCGAATGCCTCCCCCAAGAAGGCAGCGAAGAAGAGATTGGGAGTAGTGCAAAAGATAAAGAAAAATAAAAAATAACTGATGAACTCTGGAGTTTCCTTTAAGGAAATATGGAGAAGTTAAATGTTTAGATAGAATGAAACAAAAAGTATTATTAGCATTTTCGGGCGGATTGGATACATCTTTCTGCGCCATGTACTTAGCTAAAGAAAAGAATTATGAAGTACATACTGCCGTTGCAAATACCGGCGGATTCAGTGAAGAAGAACTGAAAGTCATTGAAGACAAAGCTTATCGTTTGGGTGTAAAATCACATGTGGCCTTGGATATCACACAAGATTATTACGAAAAAAGCATCAAATACATGATATTTGGGAATGTGCTCCGCAATGGCACTTACCCTATTTCAGTAAGTTCTGAACGCATTTTCCAGGCCATTGCCATTATTAATTACGCCAAAAAAATTAACGCTGATTTTGTAGCGCACGGCAGTACGGGAGCAGGCAACGACCAGGTGCGTTTCGATTTGACCTTCGATGTGTTGGCACCGGAGATTAAAATTCTGACTCCTACACGAGATATGATGCTGACACGTGAATACGAGATCAACTACTTAAGAGAACATGGTTTTGAAGCCGATTTCACAAAGATGGAATACTCCATCAATAAAGGTTTATGGGGCACCAGCATAGGAGGGAAAGAAACTTTGCATTCTGAGCAAACTTTGCCGGAAGAAGCTTATCCAAGTCAGGTAGTAAAAACCGGTGAGGAAACCGTCACCATCAGCTTTGAGAAAGGTGAGATCACGGCCATCAACGGGGAAAAAGACAAGAACAAAGTCAATTTGATCAATAAGCTGGAAGCCATCGCCAACCCATACGGTATCGGACGTGACATGCACATCGGCGATACCATCATCGGTATCAAAGGACGTGTGGGTTTCGAAGCTGCCGCACCTTTGTTGATCATCAATGCACATAAAATGCTGGAAAAACATACCCTGACCAAATGGCAGCAATACTGGAAAGATCAATTGGGCAATTGGTATGGTATGTTTTTGCACGAGGCACAGTACCTAGAGCCTGTGATGCGCGATATCGAGCGATTTTTAGAAAGCTCACAGCGAAACGTAACCGGCGACGTTATCATCAAGTTACGTCCACTTGGTTATACCCTGGTAGGTGTTGAGAGTTCATACGACCTTATGAAAACCGACTTTGGCGAATATGGCGAAATGAACAAAGCCTGGACTGCCGACGACGTAAAAGGGTTTACCAAAATCTTGGGCAACCAGATGAAGATATATTACAATGTGCAAAAGAGGAATGAGTGATCAGAGCTTTTTCCTGTACTCGTTGGGTGTATCATTAAACATCTTCGCAAATTCCCGGTAGAAATAGCTTTTGTTGTTGAAACCGCATGCATACATGATTTCAAGTACGGTCTTGTTGGTGGTCTTCAATAATTTTTCTGCATGCTTCAACCGAATAAAACGCATATATTCCGTAGGAGTTTGGTTTGTTATTTCCTTAATTTTCCGATATACCTGCATCCTGCTTAACGCCAATTCATCAGCCAGTAGATCAACGGATAAGGATTCATTGTCGATATTATCATAAATGATGGAAGTGATTCTCAAAATGAGTTCCTTATCTTCTTTATGAATTGTTTTTCCTCCAAATTGAGTAATTGCCGCATAAGGGGACTCACTAAAGTCAAGTAGTGTCTTGTTCCGTTGCAACAGTCTTTCAATCATAGCCTCAAGATGACGGGGGTGGAATGGTTTGCTCAAATAAGCATCTGCCCCTGTTTCCAATCCTTCTATTTGACTTTCGATGGAACCCTTCGTTGAGAGCAAAATAACAGGGATATGCCGCGTTAACTCTTGCGCTTTCATCAGTTTTAAAAACTCCACACCATCCATCACAGGCATCATCACATCTGAGATAATTAGTACAGGCAGGCGTAACTTCATCAGTTCAATGGCTTCCTGTCCATTTCCTGCAATGGCAATTTCATATTTCTCAATAAGAAATTCTTTCAGCAACTCACAAATATCCGGGTCGTCGTCCACAATCAACAGCAGTCCATTCTTTGTCGTATCAGGAATCACAGAAATATCATTTTTAATCTCCGGACGATTTGTTTTGAAAACCTTATGATGTACTTGTTCTGAGGAGACTTCAGCATCTTGAGGTAGTTCTGTTGAATCAATCTCCTGCTTGGGCAGGGAAACAAAAAAGGAAGTAAATGTCTCTCCATCGCTTTCCAAACCGATGGTTCCGTGTAAAAGCTCTGTCAGACTTTTACATAAAGCAAGTCCGATTCCCGTACTTGTATGTCCTTTTACCACTTGCTTTTCAAGTCGATCCAGTACCTCAAACCTGTCAAATATTCGTTGATGATCGGGCTCTTTGATGCCAATTCCCGTATTGGTGATCCTCAGCTGCAATTGATGATCGTTTTCGTTTATCTTAACATCAATCTCAATGCTTTCCTCGTCGGGGGTGTATTTGGCTGCATTGGAAATTAAATTGAAAACGATTTTCTCCAGGCTGTCTCTATCGGTATTCCAACTGATATTAGCAGGAGAAAAATTCTGCACCAATTTAATCTTTTTCTGTTCGAACACTTCTAAAAAGTTATCCAACACAAACCTCACCAACTCCGTAATATCAACTTTCTCAATGAAAGTACGCAAATATCCCGTTTCAGCCCTTCTGAAATCAATCAGTTGTTTGATCAATCTTTGCATCCGCTCTGAATTAGACTTGATGATGCTGATGTATTTCTGACTGAAATTATCATCTGCATTTGTCTTAAGCAATTGTTCACACGGACCGTAGATGAGAGTCAACAGATTAGAAAACTCATGGGCGATATTGGTGAAAAATCGAAGCTTGGCCTGATGAATTTCTTCAGCCTTTTCTTTTTCCAATTCTTTTAACCGGATGTCTTGCTTCACTTTCATCTGATACTTAATAAAGCGCAAAACCCCCAGAAAAAACAAGATGAACAATAAAACATAAGACAAGTAAGCATACACAGATTGCCACCAGGGAGGATTCATTCTGATAGGTATCGTTATGTAATCATCACTCCAAATTTTTTCAGCATTGCTACACTTCACTTTTAAAGTGTAATTACCTGTTGGCAGATTTGAAAAGACAATGGTGTTTGAGGTTCCAAGCTGCACCCAATCTTCTTGAAAGCCCTGTAGCATATAGGCTAACTCGCATTTTGAGCCTGCCAGATAATCCATGGGAATAAAACGGAAACTAAAGGATTTATGTTCATGAGACAACTCTAGTCGGTGTCCGCTTTTCGAATGTGTCAAATAATCATCCATAAAAACTTCGGTATTGTCTATCAGGAAAGCATCCAGGTACAAGGATGGCATATAGCCGCCATGGGTGATTTCAACAGGACTAAAAATATTAAAGCCGCTGATCCCTCCAAAATACAACTCCTGTGTCTTTTTGTTTTTGAAAAAAGCTCCGTCAGAAAACTCGTTATTTTGCAATCCGTCTTTCTTGTAATAAGACACTATCCTGTAATCTCCCTCATTTTGAATTAACTTTGCAATGCCCTGATTGGTACTTAGCCAAAGGTTGTTTTCCTGATCCTCCAAAATCCCGTGAATGGTATTGTTGGGCATTCCTTCATTCTCTGTAAAGCGCATAAAAACAGGTTTACCATCGTCAAATCGGATTAATTTGTTCAAACCCATACTGGTTCCTGCCCAAAGCATTCCCTGCGTATCTTTATACAGACACAACACGTCGTCACTGCTGATGAACCCTCTGTTATCTAAAGAAAATCTATATGTTTGAAATTCCTCAGTATCAATATTGAAACGGTTTATTCCACCTCCCCTCGTAGCTACCCACAAATGAAGCGAATCATCCTGAATGATGGAATAAACAATATTATTGCTCAAACTGTTTGGATCGTCGTTTCGATAGACGTACTGCTTATAAGCACTGATCGAATACGGTTGTGTCGCTTTGTTAATAACAAGCTTGTACATACCGTAGCCACTCGTTCCCACCCAAATGGTGTTCCAATTTTGTACATATATTGAGTACACTGCCGACAGATTTACTTGATTTTTCAACCTGTCGGGAATAAAAAGTTTATTGATTTTCTGTGTCTGAACATCGTAATAGTTAATGCCGCTCCCGTCTGTACCAATCCAGTATTCTTTTTCGCTTCCCGGGACGATCGCAAAAACAGAATTACTTAACAACCCTTGCCTGGTGGTGAATCTGCGTACTGTTTTCAACTGTTTGTTATTTCCTGTTTCATTGAAAACATATATTCCGCTTCCTTTTGTTCCCACCCAAAGATGATCTTTTTTGTCTATAAAAAACGTTCTGACTGCGCTTTCTCCGAAATGTTCAATATTTTCCGCAGCATAGGTTCTGAAATTTTTACGGGGAGGAGTCAACATCCATACTCCCTGCATATCAGTGCCTACCCATATAATCTGCTGAGAACCCGCATACAAAGAAAGAACAGATACATTATTCAGAATAGGCTCCAAAGATTTCGTTTTCAGATTAAAGCGAAACAGACCATGATCGGTTCCCCACAATTGATAATCTTCCGCAAACAAAATGGTGCGAATGCTGCCAACAGGGGAAGTATTGACTCCCGGTTTTTTCAATAAGCCTTCTGAAATTTGATATGTCAATAACTTGTTATCAGTTGTTTGTATCCAAATTTCATTGTCTTTATTATAAAAGACCGAAAGTATATTTTTCACATGCGGAAATTCAACAACGCCATGGACATAGTTTTGTTCTATCTCCCCTTTTTTGAAAACAATTTTGAAAAGTCCTCTGTCTTCCGTAAATACCCAAAGGTTATCATCCAGGTCGAAAAAAATCTTTTTATAACGAAAATCATCGGTTACTTCTAACTTCCTAAAGTCCTTTTCTTCGTTGGAGAACAAAAACAAACCTTGCTCGTAAACAGCAGCAAACACTTGTTTAGCACTATTTTTTGCGATTAAAAAAGAGTGTTCGTTATAAACAGTATGATCTTTCCCGTCCGAAAAATAACATTCAAAAGTTTTTCTCTGAAGATCCATCCTGCTTATGCCCAAGTCGGTAGCTATCCATTGGGTTTCTTTATCTTCTTCAATGATATCCCGGATAATGTTATTACAAATGCTTTGTGAATTGCCCGGTTCGGGTTTATACACCTTAAATTCTCTTCCGTTATAGGCATTCAGACCATCCCAGGTGCCAAACCACATGAGTCCGGACGAATTCTGAAAAATGGTTGTGACGGAGCTGTTGGACAAGCCGTCATTATTGGTGATATTGACCAGGTCGTAATACTTCGCTTCAACTGAAAAGAAAGCGTTCAAAAGTATAAAAAGTAAAATGTGTTTTTTCATGTGTTTTAATTATAAAATTTCAACCATTTTACCACACGCAAATATAGTGTTTTTCAATCATCTATTTGCTCATTGAGTCCCTCATATTGTCATAATCAGTCCAAGCTCTGTTGTAATGTAATTCCAGTATACTCTTTTGTAAAAATACAATACTTTGATTATTTTATAAAACCGTACATTTGTTCCAATGTATCTAATATCAATTAAAAATTATGGACATAGCTAAACGTTCAAACAGAAATCCTCTTTTAAAACCCGCAGATTTAAAGCCTGCTATTCCGGGCATGGAAATTACCTGTTTGTTGAATCCCGGTGTTTTCAAACTTCATGGTAAAACCTGGTTGGTTTTGCGTGTTGCGGAACGTCCCAAACAGATAGAAGGGAAAATAAGCTTTCCTATCTATAATGAAGCCGGTAAAATTGAAGTGCTCAGTTTCGACAAAGACGATCCGGAATTGGATGCCTCTGATCCGCGTGTTATCAAGTATAAAGGACAAAATTATCTTACGACCCTGTCTTATCTAAGGTTGGTTTACAGCGATGATGATGTTACGTTTCATGAAGACCCGGAATATCCTCCAATTTTTGGAAAAGGTTTTTTGGAGTCTTTCGGAATTGAAGACTGCAGGGTTTCTACCATGGAAGATGGTTTTTATCTTACATTTACGGAAGTTTCGCCCGTGGCCGTCGGAGTTGGATTGATCATCACAAAGGATTTTAAAACTTACGAGCGTAAAGGAATGATCTTCCCGCCACACAATAAGGACTGTGCAATTTTTGAAGAAAAGATAAACGGTATGTACTACGCCTTGCATCGTCCAAGCAGTCCGGAACTGGGAGGTAATTATATCTGGATAGCTCAGTCTCCCGACAGGATACATTGGGGGAATCATAAATGCATAGCTGTAACGCGCGAGGACAAATGGGACTCAGCCCGGGTTGGTGCGGGAGCAGCACCAATCAAGACATCAGAAGGTTGGTTGGAGATTTATCATGGAGCCGACCATAATCATCGGTATTGCCTGGGTGCTTTGCTGTTGGACTTAAATGACCCTTCAAAAGTGCTTGCCAGAAGTGCCGAGCCCATTATGGAGCCCGTTGCGGCCTACGAAAAGACCGGTTTCTTCGGAAATGTCGTATTTACCAATGGTCATTATGTAGATGGTGACACCATCAAACTTTTTTATGGAGCAAGTGATGAAGTGATTTGCAGTGCAGAGTTTTCAATCACTGCAATATTGAATTCTTTAAAATAATAGCAATGAGCAAGAAACTTACAGGTGAAATTGCCTTTTTCAGATCGCAATCTCTCAATATACGCACGCTGCTTATAACAAACATGTTGTATGCGATTATTCTGCCGATCATAGAAATTTTCGTCGGGGCTTATATCATGCGCAACACCGGAAGTCCTTCTTATGTGGCGATGTTTCAATTGTTTATGTATATAGGTATTGTGTGTACATCCGTATTGAACGGATGGTTGCTCAAGTTTATCAAAGTTAATTTATTATACAGTTTCGGTATTATACTTTCAGCTATCGCATTGATGGCAATGATGTTCGTTCAACAATTGGGCATCTTTGAAATAGGAGTAGCCGGCTTCTTGCTAGGAGGTTCTACCGGATTTTTCTGGACCAATCGTTATCTGTTAACACTCAACTCAACCAATGATGATAACCGGAATTATTTCTTCGGTCTTGAATCGTTTTTCTTCTCCTTGTGGAATATAGTTGTTCCCCTGATAGTAGGTGCTTTCCTGGCAAGCATTCACGGAAAAGTGATTTTTGGGCATACACTTGATGTGAATTCCGGTTACAGATTGATCACCATAGCGGTTTTGGTCATTGCTATTTTGGCAACCATCGTGTTATCAAGAGGGAATTTCACCAATCCTGTTCAAAAGAAATTTATCTATTTTAAATTCCACGTGCTTTGGCAAAAACTGCTTGCTCTTTCCGGACTAAAAGGAATGGTGCAGGGTTTTTTGGTTACTGCTCCTGCCATCTTAGTCATGCGATTAGTAGGTGAGGAAGGTTCACTCGGGTTGATCCAGGGAATTGGAGGAGGACTGACTGCCATTTTGGTCTATGTATTGGGGAGGGTTAGTAAACCGCATCATCGCATGCGCATTTTTGGATTTGGCTTATTTGTTTTCTTTATAGGTACCGTGTTAAACGGCTTGATGTTCTCAGCTGTCGGAGTTATCCTGTTCGTGCTCTGCAAAGTAATTTTCCAGCCTCTTCACGATCTGGCGTATTTCCCCACGATGATGAAGACCATTGATGCCGTTTCAGCCATAGAAAATCGCAATGAATACGCCTATATCATGAGTCATGAAGTAGGTTTATTTGTCGGTCGTGCTTTCGGCATGCTGTTGTTTATTGCTTTCGCCTATTTCATCTCAGAAGAATTTGCCTTGAAATATGCGCTTATCGTCGTTGGAACCATTCAGTTGTTGTCTTTGCCTTTGGCACAGCACATCATCAAAGAAATTGACACGAAATATACGGTTAAAGCATCTGATTCTTAGTGTCCTGTTTGAAAGGGAGATATAAATATTTAAAACATGCAACAATTAAAATACATATTATTAATAGTTACAACCATTTCAGTTTTCTTTTCCTGCAATAAGAAAGCTGATTTTGGTGAGCCGGTCACTCAAACAACCATCCCACGTATTCAGCAAATGCCTGAATTTCCAAAACCCTACAAGATTTTAGATTGGAAGCAGAAGGCTAAAGAATATGATGATTATGTGTTTGATTTTAATCCTGACTTGCCGGCCGGCAGCATGATATGGCTTGATAACAGCCAGCGTAACCTTTCACAAATTACATTTGGACTTTATACCGCTGTTAACGATTGTCGTCAGGGTCCAAACAATAACAACGGAGAATTTCACGAGAGTTTAAATTCGCTGACCGCCATTTTGGGAGCGGGGTTGATAGGCATTGACAAGACCAACCAAAACGGATATAATTATGTAAAGATGATCCAAAACTATTTCAACTCAGACAATGGTTGGAATATCGTCATGAATAATACGAATCCGGATGTTGCCTTGTTGGGTGGCGGTTATGGTCGTGACTGGTGGTATGATGTGTTCCCAAACGTGTTGTTTTACGCGGTTTGTGATGTTTTCCCCGATGTTGAAAACTCGGATAATATCCAACGGAGCATTGCAGAACAATTTGTAAGGGCAGATTCAGTATTGAATGGAAACTATGATTATTCGTATTTCGATTATCATCAAATGAAAGGGATGATCAATCACATTCCTTTGCAGCAGGATGCAGCAGGCGGACATGCCTATGTGCTGTATTCAGCTTATCAGAAATACAAGGACGAACGCTATCTCAAGCATGCTAAATCAGCCATTGATGCTTTGGAGAATCAAAAGGAAAGTCGATTTTATGAAATTTTGTTGCCAATGGGGATTTATACTGCTGCCCGGTTGAATGCAGAAGAGCAAACCAATTATGACATCGAAAAAATGATCAACTGGGTGTTCGAAGGCTGTGAAAGTCCTGCCGGACGTACCGGATGGGGAATTATTGCAGATACCTGGGGTGATTATGATGTAAGCGGATTGCAGGGCAGTCTCACCGACGGTGGCGGTTATGCATTTTTAATGAACAGCATCAAAGTAGCCTGGCCATTGGTTCCTTTGGTTAAGTATGAACCTCAGTTTGCTTCGGCCATTGGAAAGTGGATGCTGAACAATGTGAATGCTTGTCGTTTGTTTTTCCCGGATGAAATTGAAGATGGCAATCAATGGCTTCCTGAAATGAAAAATCTCACCAACTCCGTAGTTGCCTATGAAGGGTTGAGATATGAAGATCTGTATCAGAAGCCGGAACTTAAAGGTGTGCATCCCGTGGCTTTGGGTGATGGGCCCAATTGGAATCCCAATAACCCGAAAGAGAGCATGTTCAGCTTGTACAGCACCTCTCCCATAGGAATTTTCGGTGCCATGATCGACACTACCAATGTGCCTATGGTTTTGCGTATCAACTGTAATACAACTGACTTTTACGCAGAAAAACCATATCCTGTGTATTTATACTACAATCCGTTTTCGGAATCGAAAGAAATTTTGTATCATCCCGAAGGAGTAGCAGATGTATTTGACATCATCTCAAAAACTTATGTTGCAAAGGGGATTGACACATCCACTCTGATCGAGCTGCCCGCGAACCAAGCCTGTGTTCTTGTTGAATTACCTGCTGACACACGGATCAAACACAAAAATAACCGGTTAATTGCGGACGGTCATATAATAGCATATCAATAAAAACTTAAAGGCTAAAAAATGAAAAAGACGATAATTTTATTTCTATTGACTTGTATCACTCTGACAGCCGGAGCGCAAAACCTCATGTCTGTGAAGGGCGTGGTAAAAGACGCATCAACAGGCGAGGCGCTGATAGGAGTGAATATTTTGGTACCGGAGACACAAGCCGGCACAATAACCGGAATTGATGGGGATTTCAGCATAGAAGTCCCGGTCAATGGAAGCGTGCGGATTTCCTATGTAGGCTATAAATCTCAAACACTTGTTTTGACTGATGACGCTTTCTTGAATATTGCATTGGAAGCTGATGCCCAAATTATTGAAGAAGTTGTAGTCGTTGGGTATACAGTGCAGAAGAAACGGGATGTATTGGGAGCAATCAGCAAGGTTGAAAGTACGGAGATCAGTAAAATTCCCGTAGCCACCACGCAACAGGCTTTACAAGGGCGTGTTGCCGGAGTAAACGTTGCAGCTCAAACAGGCGCACCCGGGGCGCCAATCTCCGTTAGAATCCGTGGCGTAAACTCTATCAGTTTGAGTAACGATCCGCTTTATATTGTTGACGGAATACCTGTGGAAGGGGCGTTGAACAACATATCTCCCAATGAAATAGAAAGCATGTCGGTATTGAAAGATGCCTCGTCGGCAGCAATTTATGGATCGCGTGCTACGAACGGGGTGGTTTTGATCACTACAAAGAGTGGCGCGGCCGGCGATGCAAAAGTCAATTACAACACGCAATTGGGTTTTCAACAACACGGACATTTAACTAAAATGGCCACTACGGAACAATACATCAGCATGTATAACGAAGCTGCTGCGGCAGACAATCTCAATTCCATCGTGCAACGTACCCTGATTGCGGGAGACTGGGTGAAGGATTTCCCCAATGTAAATCACCTGGAGGAAATTTTTCGAACTGCTCCGTTTCAATCACATGAAATATCCATCAGCGGGGGCAATGAAAAAACCCAATATATGCTTGCCGGAACCTTTTACGATCAGGATGGTATCATCAAGGGCACCCATTTCTCCCGTACAAACCTGCGTTCCAACATCAACTCCCAAGTCAAAAAATGGTTGAAAGTAGGATTGAATGTCAGCGGGGGTATGTCGAATAATCGCCTGGTATCATCATCGGGTGATGGTTATGCCGGTGAAGGCGGAAGTGTGGTGCGTTATGCTTTGTTCCGCAATCCGGCTATTCCCGTTTACGATGACTCGGGTGAATTTATAGATTTGCCGTCGGAATATTACGGAAATTCAGTTTATAATTCTTTCTTTGGTGATGGTTATAATCCGGTCGGTCTGACAAAGTATACAGACAGAACCAAAAAAACAAAAACCTTGTTGATCACCGGAAACATGTTAATTTCATTTCCTGCCGATATTACATTGAAAACCACGGCAGGTATTGATTACAACAATACTGCTTTTCATGAATACAACAAAACCTGGGGTTCAGCAAACCGTATTAATGCTACTAACAGCTTGTCGGAATCGAGGGTAGAAAATTTCAATTGGAGCATAAACAGTACGTTGAATCATGATATTGAAATCAACGATAGTCACAACATAACCTCCATGTTGGGTGCGGAAGCAATCAAAAATTCAGGGAACGGCTTGTATGGGTCTGAAAGTGAGTTTTTAAATACCGATCCCAATTTCATTTATCTTGGATTGGGCTCCAGCAGGACAAACATCAGCCAGCCGGTTTGGGAATCTACCCTGGTGTCCTTTTTTGGGAACGTCAACTACAACTATCAGCACAAATATTATTTGTCCGGTATTTTGCGCCGCGACGGCTCATCACGCTTCAGTGCAGGAAATAAATGGGGTACGTTTTTTTCCGTTTCAGGCGGATGGAATGTTGAATCTGAAGAATTTATGTATAACCTTCAAGAGATACATAAACTGAAGCTCAGGGTTGGTTACGGATCAATAGGCAATCAGAATATCCCTTTATATGCCTACACTGATCGGTATGGGTATAATTATTACTATACTTTCGGGGGAGACAGTTATAACGGTTATGCCCTGACTCAACTGGGAAATTTCGACTTAAAATGGGAAACCAGCAACCAGTTTAATGCCGGTGTTGATTTGGAACTTATGAAGGGTTCGTTGGGTGTAACCCTCGACTATTACTATAAGATCACAAACGATATGCTTTTGCCGGCATCCTTACCTCCATCTATCGGAAGAGCATCTCCCTTTCAAATCAACAGTACAGGAAATATCCTCAATACGGGAGTTGATTTGGAATTGTTCTATCGTAAGAACTACGATAAGGGAGGATTTAACATCGCATTGAATGGCGGGTTTTTGCATAATAAAGTGCTGAAACTTGACTTTCCTTACTTTGCCGGCAGGGTGGACACCGGTGTAAATGCCACACGTACTGCCGAAGGGTATCCGATAGGCTCGTTCTTCTTGTATGAAATGGAAGGCATCTTCCAGAATGAATTGGAAGTGCTGACTTCAGCTTACCAGGGTAATAATATCAAGCCCGGTGACGTTAAATATGTCGATCAGAATCAAGATAATGTGATCGATGCAAATGACCGCACCTATCTGGGAAGTGCGATTCCTTTGTTTACCACGGGATTGAACTTCACGGGCAACTACAGGAATTTTGATCTCTCCATGTTTTTCCAGGGAGCATTCGGTCAGAAAATATTTTCGCAAGTCAATTTTGACATAGAAGGATTTTACAGAGGATTTAATATAACTGAAAGGTATTACAAGGAACACTGGAGGGGAGAAGGTACATCCAATACGCAACCCAGGGCTTCCTGGTCAGGAAAATCGAATAATGTGAGGGCTTCATCCCGTTTCCTTGAAGATGGCTCTTATTTCAGGCTGAAAAACCTGCAAGTAGGATATACAATTCCTAACACAAAGAAGATTGGGATTGAAACTTTACGCTGTTATCTGGCGGGTACCAACTTGTTTACGCTTACTGCATACCCGGGATTAGACCCTGAGATGACGGTCAGCACCAACTCCGCAGCCGAAGGCGATTTAGCCAACGGCATTGATTGGGGTACCTATCCGGTGGCCATGACATTTACATTTGGAATTAACTTAACCTTCTAAAAACAGGCATTATGAAATCAAAAATCTATATAACAATTATTTTTATAGCGGCTTTATCCATGCTGTCGTGTGAAGATTTTCTCACGACCGATCTGCGTGGAGAATATACTACTGAAAGCTTTTATAATTCTGCTGAAAATGCCACCATGTCTGTAAATGCCATTTACAATTCCTTGTATGGAAACACTTTGTGGATATTTGGTGATGTTGCATCCGATGATGCTGTGAAAGGCGGTAATGCAGGTGACCAAGCGGATATCAACGCTATCAATGATTTTTCTGCAAAGTCGGATAA
>JAAYQF010000089.1 GCA_012519425.1 Bacteroidales bacterium
ACTCCTTTGTTCCCGGATGAAAAGTTTACTTTATGCACCGGGGTAAATGATCCGCTGTCTGTTCGGATGGTCGATTTGTTTTCTCCCATTGGAAAGGGACAACGCGGCTTGATAGTGGCGCAACCCAAAACAGGAAAAACCGTTTTGTTGAAAGAGATAGCCAATGCTATTGCCACCAATCATCCGGAAGTGTTTATGATAGTACTGTTGATTGACGAACGTCCGGAAGAAGTAACGGATATGGCAAGAAGTGTGAATGCGGAAGTGGTATCTTCCACTTTTGATGAGCCGGCTGAAAGGCATGTGCGCGTGGCATCCATGGTGCATGAAAAAGCAAAAAGATTGGTGGAATGCGGTCATGACGTAGTAATTTTATTAGATTCCATCACACGTTTGGCTCGCGCGTACAATACCGCTGCCCCGGCATCGGGGAAAATATTAACGGGGGGTGTGGATGCCAATGCTTTACATAAGCCCAAACGGTTTTTCGGAGCTGCCAGAAATATCGAGAAGGGTGGTAGCCTGACCATCATCGCAACTGCCTTAACGGAAACCGGTTCTAAAATGGACGATGTGATTTTCGAAGAATTTAAAGGAACGGGTAATATGGAATTGCAGTTAGACAGACGTTTATCGAACAAAAGGGTATTCCCGGCTGTTGATATTATGGCTTCCAGTACCAGACGCGACGATTTGTTGCTGGACAATGATACGCTGAACCGTATGTGGATATTACGCAGGTACCTGGCGGATATGAATCCGGTTGAAGCTATGGAGTTTATGAAAGATCGCATGGAAAGAACCAAGAATAACGAAGAGTTCCTGTTGTCCATGATGAGTGAAAAAATATAATCAAAAAAACAAATTATAATCACATGAAACTGTTAGAAGGAAAAGTTGCCATTGTAACCGGTGCCGCTCGCGGTATTGGAAAAGCAATTGCATTAAAATTGGCGAGCGAAGGTGCAGCCATTGCATTTACCGATTTGAATATAGATGAAAATGCATTAAATACCCAAAAAGAGATTGAAGCTTTGGGCGTGAAAGCAAAAGGGTACGCATCCAATGCAGCCTCGTTTGACGAGACCCACCAGGTAGTGGAAAAGATTCATCAGGAATTTGGAAGGATAGATATTTTAGTAAATAACGCAGGTATTACCAAAGACGGTTTGATCATGCGTATGAGCGAGTCACAATGGGATGCAGTGATCAACGTGAATTTGAAATCCGCATTTAATTTCATTCATGCCTGTACGCCCATTATGATGAGACAACGCTCCGGTTCCATCATCAATATGAGTTCTGTGGTTGGGGTGTCTGGTAATGCCGGTCAAATTAATTATTCAGCTTCTAAAGCGGGGATGATAGGATTGGCTAAATCTGTTGCCAAAGAGTTGGGCTCCAGAAATATCCGAGCCAATGCCATCGCCCCCGGCTTTATTGAAACTGAGATGACACAAGTATTAACGGAAGAACAACGTGCCCAATGGGCGCAAATGATTCCTTTGCGTCGCGGCGGTTTGCCGGAAGAAGTAGCTAAGGTAACGCTTTTCCTCGCATCTGATTTGTCTTCTTATGTGAGTGGACAAGTTATCCATGTTTGCGGCGGAATGAATACCTAATTGCTAAATTTCAGCACTCCGTTATCTGTTTCAACATAGATAGTACTGTTTTGCTGAATGGTACCTGCAAGAATTGCTTTTGACAAATCGTTCAAGAGCAATTTTTGTATGGCACGCTTCACAGGCCGGGCGCCGAATTGCGGATCAAAGCCGGCCTTAGCTATCAGCTTCAAAGCATCTTCTCTGATTTCCAAATGGATGTTGTTCTCAGCCAACAGTTTTTGTATGCCGGCGAGTTGTAACTTAACAATCTCTTCTATTTGTTTTTTATTCAAAGGAGTGAACATGATCAGCTCATCCACACGGTTTAAAAACTCCGGACGAATGGTTTGTTTCAACAATTCAAAAATCTGATTTTTGGTTTGTTCAAACAAGACATCATGATTTTCTGCCGTCATCTTTTCGAAATTTTCTCTTATCAAGGATGATCCTATATTGGACGTCATGATAATGATGGTGTTTTTGAAATTGACCGTACGACCCTTATTGTCGGTCAGGCGACCGTCGTCCAACACTTGCAGCAGCACATTGAATACATCCGGATGCGCCTTTTCAATCTCATCAAAAAGTACCACCGAGTAGGGCTTCATCCTGACGGCTTCAGTAAGCTGCCCGCCTTCATCGTAACCTACATAGCCGGGAGGAGAGCCGATCAGACGAGTAACTGAAAATTTCTCCTGATACTCACTCATGTCAATGCGTGTCAACATGTTTTCATTATCGAAAAGATATTCAGCCAAAGCCTTGGCCAATTCGGTTTTACCCACACCCGTAGTACCCAAAAAGATAAACGAACCTATCGGTCGTTTGGGGTCTTGCAAACCGGCGCGACTCCTTCTTACCGCATCTGCAACAGCCTCAATCGCTTCTTCCTGTCCGATTACGCGTTTGTGTAA
>JAAYQF010000090.1 GCA_012519425.1 Bacteroidales bacterium
AGAGCAAAGAGCAAAGAGCAAAGAACAAGGAGTAAAGACAAAAGACAAAGAACTAAGAACGAAAAAACTACCAACTACTAACTACTAACTACTCAAGTTAACTTCTTTAACTTCCCCAAAAAACTACCAACTACCAACTACTAAAAATAACTTCTTTAACTTCAATAACTTCTTTAACTTCCTAACTATACTAACTACCAACTACTAACTACTAAAAATAACTTCTTTAACTTCTTTAAAAATCATATAAACAAAAAAACTTTACTATCTGAAAAAATTATTGTACTTTCGCAGCCTCATTTAAGCCATTTTAGAACACATTTTTTAACAAGAAAAACCGTATGCACACTTATTTTTTAAAAGCTTTTCGTTGGAATAAGCCTATTTTGCTTGTGACTGTTTTATTCTTTGCCACTTGTCTGTTGGCTCAAAACACCACTGAAGGTTTAATTCTGCACTATGACTTTGATCTGCTAAAGCCAACTTACAAGAATCTTGTGGATATGTCCGGAAATAGATTTCATGCCGCTATTAACGGCAATTTTTCCGTAGACGAAGGGCAAAGTGGAGAATCAACAGATAAGTCCATCCATTTATTAGACAGGGATAGAGAAAATGAGTTAGAAAGTGGGTATTTGCATTTACCTGACAATATTACTCGTGACTTAACTGATTTTACCGTTGCTGTTTGGGTGAAATTGGACCGATCATCCACATGGTCTCGTATTTATGATTTTGGGGCCGGAACAGCGACCAATATGTTCTTAACACCTAGAGGAGGCAGTGGTACGACTCGTTTTGCCATTAAAAAAAATAACCAGGTGGGTGAACAAATAGTTGACGGAAAAATGGAATTACCCATTGACGAGTGGACACATGTGGTAGTGACCGGAAATTATAACACAAATACATTGAAAATGTATATAAACGGACTGCTGAGTGGAACTGCTATGGGAGTTACAACCACACCTGCCTCATTAGGTGACACCCTGCCTCAAAACTATATAGGAAAATCTCAGTACACATCTGATCCGGCCTTGTTGGGTTGCATAGACGATTTTCGGATATATAACAGAGCTTTGAGCCAATACGACATTTATGTTTTATACGGCTTTACTGATGAGGAAATCGAAAATATGCCCAAAAACGGTGATGGAAAATTATTCACTTATCTAAACTCCTTTACTCTGAATGACAGGGAAATCGCTCAGTCAATCGATGACCAACTATATTACTACTCACTCCCTTTATCTCAAATAGATCAGGATGTTGATCTTGTAGTTTCTTTTGAAAAAGCAGATAATAATTATTTGATTAAAATTGACGGGCAACCGATTTTAAATAATATGACTTACACGTTCAAGGGTACTAGTGCACCGGAACGAAGACATAAAGTTGAATTTTTTGATGGAACAACAAAAGTAGCAACAGAGTACCTGGTATTTACCGGTCTTCCCATTGTACAAGTTTATACAAATGGACATTCACTGAGCAAAGAGTTTACGCCCGGAAAGATTCGGGTGCACGATACAACAAACGACCAACCTTATCAACTATTCAACACAGAGATGAGGTATAGAGGTGGTATCACTATGAACTATCAAAAAAAATCATTTGCAATCAAACTTTATGATGATGATTTCGTAAAGAAAAACTTTGTATACTACGGACTACGGGATGATAATTACTGGATCTTGGACGCCATGCCCATTGATAAAAGTCGTATGCGAAACCGTGTAGCCACTGATTTGTGGAATGATTTTTCAGCCGATCCCTATTACAAAAATGAAAAACCAGGCTTGATCAATGGTACCCGGGGACAATACGTTGAAGTATTTTTAGATGATCAGTACTGGGGTTTGTATTGCATGACGGAAAGAATTGACAGAAAACAACTACAATTAAAAAAGTATGATGAATCAAAGCAAAGGATACACGGTCTTTTGTACAAGGCAAAAGATTGGTCTTATGAGGTGATGATGGGCTACATACCCCGTAGTGGACCTGATCTATACTACGAAATTGAAGATTTTGACAATAACGTAGATAATTGGGCCAAATACGATCTTGATTATCCTGATTTGGATGATGGTCATTTAATAGATTGGGAACCATTATATGACCTGGTGTTTTTTGTTTCTAAAAGCGAAGACGATGATTTTATAACAAATATTGACAAATACGTAGATTTGCCGGTATGGGTAGACTATTACCTGATGATGGAGTATATCCTTGCTGTTGACAACCATGGGAAGAATTGTTACCTCTCGATAAGAGATGTTACAAAAAACAAAATGTTCATCATCACGCCCTGGGATATGGATGCCACTCTCGGAAGACGTTGGGATGCAAGTGCAGTTGCTGCAGAACAGGATTATCCCACATACACAAAACGCCATGAACACGGAGAGCATTATTTGTTCCGCCGATTAATGGACACCAACGCTTTTGATTTCAATGACCTGCTCAAACAGCGTTACGATGAATTGCGCTTCTCGCATTTTGATCCCGAAAATATGCTGGATCGCTTTGTTCAGTACAAAGAAATTTTTGAACGTAGTGGAGCAGCAGCGAGAGAAATTAATCGTTGGAGCGGAACCAATGGAATTGTGGTTGATTTTGAGGAAGAATTAATGTACCTGGATCTTTGGTTATATTCCCGATTTGACTTCCTGAATGAGCAATATGGTGAGCCAATTATTTTACCTCCTGATCCCAATCAAGTTGCAGACAACACAATCAACAATATTGTTTGTTATCCGAATCCTGTCAGAGATATTCTCAATATCAAAAATATAAAACCGGGTGAGAACATTCAGATCTTCTCCATGCAGGGAGCAATGGTATTTAGTCAAATTAGCGGTGATAGTACTGTTTCTGTTGACATCTCCACCCTGCCTCCCGGTGCTTATTATTTGAGGATTGCGGGTGCCAGCAAGTTAATCATGAAACAGTAAAGGGCGGAGTTTTTTGAAAAAGTTACGTAAAATATTAAGTTTTACTTGATGAACCAATTCTCTCGTGTCATCAACTTGTCTTTAATGGTGTTGTAATCGTTAGGATGGTTTTTGGCAACCTTATCAGCCAGGTACGCATTGTCATCCCTGCGAATGGCAATACGCATCAAATCATGGTAGCGGTTGCCTTCAAATGCCGTTTCCAAAGCCAATTCTTCTTGTATTTTGTCCTCGACAAACAGTATAGAATCCTGTAAAGATGGTAAGTTAGGAATAACATAGTGGGTAGTATCCATATTCACCCTGCCCAACCCTCGCATTCTGATACCGATATTGTTATTGAATTTATATTCGCGGAAATCCATATACTTTGGAGGAAAATAAATAGTATCGTATTGAATCGAATCAACTGCAGGATCCAACTGAGAAGGAACAGTAGTTTCGGCAATCTCCCTCTCCAACTCCCTGTGTGGAATTACAGTTCGATTAGACAAATTACTGCTATTTAAACCGTTTTTGATCACAGCAAAAGCAGCATTTGGCTTTCCTGCCCTGTTTAAAGCTTCTGCATAACGCAGATACAACAAAGCTTTACGATAGATCAACACTTGTTTAGCCCTGTTTCTAAAATCTACAGAAGGATTGTTAAGCGACAAATATTTATAAATATAGTAATCGTCATTTTCCAACTCAGAATCTGAAGAAGACCTGACCAATGCTCTGTTAGACAGTGAAACAGAGCCTATTTTTCTCAAATCACCCACTGTGTCAAGTTCAGCAGAATAATAGTAGATTTGGTTATTCCAATTATCAAGGGCAATCTTCGAGGGTATCAAGGTTTGGTTTGATGTCAGACTGTCCAATTCGAATTTTTGTCCAAACTCATTGGAGGTTGCCAGATTGGTAACAAACTCTTCGGTACCGGCGTCGGTAGTAAAAATCGTACTCCAACTGGTAATATAATTAGTCGTAAACGCATTATTCAAGACTTCAATATAACTTTCATATTTATTATCCGCAATTACAAAGTTTTCTGAATGATAAAACAAATCATAATACGCCTGGGCAGCTTGTTCATACTCTCCCAACCATAAATACAAGTCACCCAACAATGCTCTGATGGGGAAATAGGAATAATTCGTATTGTAATTGCTCAAAATTCCGAGTCTGGGTTCTTCTACATCCCGGTAGGGAAGAATATCCCGGATCAACAAAGGTGCAATTTCCTCCAGGGTCATTTTAGGTTTTGCCTTAAGAACTCCCTCATCTTTCACGGAAAGAACAGGCTGCTCATAATAAGTCACTGACCCAAAATTCAGAGCCAACTGCATATATGTCCACGCCCTGATTGCCTTACATGCAGCGAACTCCCGCATCATCACCTGCTTGTTTCCTCTGACGACAGCAGTATCGATACGTTGAATGATATAATTGCAGTTGTTGATGATGGCATAATAATCCCTTTGGTTGACATAAGGATTAGATTTCGAAATATTGAAATTATGGATTTCTTTTAAATATGCGCTCGATTCATTAGAAAGCCACATTAAATCACCTCTTAGTTCTCCCAACAGGACGTAGGTATTGGCGAGGTTTTCCAACTGCGATAAAACACCGAACATAGAAAAAAGCGTATCGTTAGCTCCTGTGAAATCATATTCATCCGGAAACACTACCCTTTCGGAATTTACATTTAACAATTCATCACAACTGCTAAATACAAATAGTGATATAAATGCAAATAATATGGTTTTTTTAATAGGTTTCATCATATGGTTATAATATATTTTTATCACTATAAATTGAACTTAACCCCCAAATAAAAACTCCTTGTCAAGGGAGTAAATCCGGCATCAACACCTTGCAAGTAAACGGAATTACCGGCAGAGAACTCGGGATCCAAACCCAAATAATTCGTCAGGGTAAATACATTATTTGCGGAAGCCCACACTTTCAGACCATGGATATAATCATTTTTAAAGGGAACTTCATAGGAAAGCGAAATAGTCTTTAATCTGAAGTAAGAACCATCTTCAATCCATCTGTCCGAGAAGCGTGCATTTCCCATTGGGTCGCCGTAAAAGGATTTCGGCTGATTGGTGACCTGACCCTCTGCAGTCCAGCGATTCAGCATTGCCATCGTTTGATTGTTAAACTCGGCCCCCGACTCCAATAAACTCCTTTGGTAATTATAAACATCGTTACCATAAGTGTATGAAAATATTGTATTGAAGGTAAATCGCCTGTAAGTCATTTGATTGTTTATTGTACCATAAAAATCCGGAGTGGGATCTCCGATGATCTGCTTGTCTTTCTCATCTATGATATTATCCGGAGTGAAATCATCAAAGATCACATCACCGGCAGTGAATGCGGAAAGCGTTCCATCCCTGTTTACTATGCTCAAATTGGCAGCAATTGATTCATCGTGGGTTGCAAAAACTCCTTTTGTTTTATAGCCATAAAACACCGCAGCAGGTTGTCCAACCTCCATGCGCACCTCTCCCCCATACACGGGCATGGAATAATTTCCAAATGGAAGTGAAGTGATTTTATTTTTATAGCGTCCTATACCTGCACCTAATTCCCAGGTGAAATTATTTAGATTCAGAACTTTTACGTTAAATGAAGCTTCAAGTCCTCTGTTTACCATTGTTCCACCATTATCCCAATAATTTTCAAGTCCCGTAAATTCAGCAAGCTCTCTCAGCATCAGCAAATTGGAGATTTGATTGGAGTACAAATCAACGGAGAGACTTAAAATATTATTAAACAAATGGGTATCGAGACCTATATTGGTCCTTGCCGAAGTTTCCCATTGTATTTTATTGTTTTCAATATTGGATAAGACCATTCCACTGGCTCTATCCATGTAACGTACCGCAGAGAAGTATGCCATAGACTCATAATCTTTGATGCCATCATTTCCTGTCAACTCAAATCCGGCTCTAAGTTTTAAGAAATTCACAAAGTCAATATGTTTCATAAATTTCTCAGAAGAAAGCAACCAGGAGCCTGTTATAGAAGGGAAAACTGCCCAACTTCTACCAAACATGGAGAATCCGCCATCAGTTTCCCGTCCAAAACGTGAAGAGGCGTCCATGCTGACAACTGCCGACAGAAAGTACCTGCTGTCGTAGTTATAATCAAGATTGATATAATTTGAAATGGATTTCGTTCTGCTATTGTCTCCCTTGATATCCCAGAACGCATTGGCTGAATTAGCCGTTCCGATTGTAGTCGTGGAGTTTAATCCGGTGTTATGCCTTCTGATATAGTCAGATTCATAAAAGTTACTTACATACCTCCATCCTAATATGCCCTTGATATTATGCTCATCATTGAAAGATTTGGTGTAGCTGATTCGGGTATCATCAAAGAAAGCAATATTCCTGATCACCTGACTGTTAATCTCATTTTCCGAATACCCTTTGTACTTAGGTATGTAAATCAGAGGAGTATAATACATGGGAATAAATCTTCTTTCAGACATTTTGTACAGGCTGTAATCGAACAAAGTACTTACAGACAGCTCAGGACTTATCCTGTAAACCGGATTGACACCCAAATTAAAGCGTCTGGCAGAATTTCCATTTACCTCATCAAATTCCAAAATGGCGGAGGGATTAGCAACACTAAAACTATCTACATAAGCATAATCCAGAGATTTTTCCCCCGTATCGGTGTAGGAATACGGACTCAAGAAAGGGGACTTTATTTTGCTTATCCAGGAAACAGAAAATGGCGAAACACCATCATCAATCATTGTTCTATCTACTTGTGTGTACGCCACATTCAGTCCGACAGAAAAATTATCCGTCATATTTACGTCTGCGTTGAAACGAGCGTTTAGGCGTGAGAAGTCTATGGTCTTCACCACATCTTCGTTTCCTGCATAGCCTAAAGAAAAATAATACAAAGCTTTTTCATCCCCACCGCTAACATTTATGTTGTAATTTTGGGTAAAGCCCGTTTGATATATTTCATTTTCCCAATTTGTATTGTTATGATACATATTGTATATCATTTTATTTTCCGGGTCTGTTTCCAAAAAATCAAACTTCGTTACATCATTCGGAGCTATCCCTTGAGACTTTAACAGTTCACTTGCATAAATCCTGAATTGATTTCCATTCATCATAGGGAAACCCGATGGGGCCATTTTGAACCCGGTGAATATATTCAAATCAATTTTTGTCACCATGGATGCGCCTCTTTTGGTTTTTATCAAAATGACACCATTTGCTCCTTTACTTCCATACAGAGCCAAACCATCTTTTAACACCGTAATACTCTCTATATCATTCGCATCTATGCTTGTCAAGATGTTTGAAAAACAATTATTGTGTACCGATTCAGCATCGTAAAAATTGTTCCATATTACCCCATCAACAACGAAAAGAGGTTGTGCATTGGCGTTTAATGAATTTATTCCCCTGATGAAGGAGGTGGAACCCATCCCCCACAATCCGGATTTGGACATGGTTCTGACATCGCCTCCCAAAGAATACAGCATTTCATCCGGCGAAAGCGCAATAAGGTGCTCTGATACATCTATCTCTTTGTGCGAATAACTTAGAAGTGAATTGGGTACAGCACCAAAACCACCTTCAATATTTTTGAAATAAGCGGCAAAATGATCGGTATATAAATCAACAGTTATGGTATCACGACCTTTCAACGGAACTTCTAATGGATTATAATCATACACACTTAAATGAAGCACATCGGCCAATGAACTCACATAAATACTGAAATTTCCATTTTCATCGGAAACCGCTGAAGATTTTTTATTTACCACATTTATTTGAACAGCATTCAAAGGTTCTTTTGTATGAGCGTCTCGCACCAAACCTCTTACTTCAATATTCAAATTGTCTGTTTTAGAATTTTGCTGAGCATTCGATGTTAACACGACAAACATCAAAATGATCAAAACAGTACTTTTTATGCATATGAAGTATCTGCTAATGTACTTGACAATGGATGGTAGTATTTTATTTAACATGATTATTCTTTGGATGTATGTTATACTAAAGGGATATTACAACACAGGCTCTAAAATGATGCAATCTATTAAAAGGTCCCTGCTGTAAGAACGCTGCTCAGCCGTTGTCTTTTTGGTGTCATTCTCAACCTTTACAGAAAACCTGATCTGTTGCACAAACTCAGCCGTAGTTTCGTAATCGAATACCACATTGCTGTGTGGAAACTCAAAATTTTCAGTGATCAAAAACTTGTCTATCTTCGTTGGATCCGTAATAAAAGTAGCTTGAGCAGAGGCGGCAGATTGAACATTTTTATCTGCATCGATGTAGCCGGTTTGTTTTTTCCCTTCTGCATCGTAATAATTTAAAGAAAATTTTACTTTATAGGGACGTTCATCATTTTCATCTAAAATTATCCTGGGTACGAAAATACAATAGATATTGTATTTGGTGGACAACACATTAGGAACAGGGAAAGTAACATGAAGTTTTGCCAATGAATTCAAAGAAGCATCATTCAGTCCCAAATAATACTTTCCGGAAACATCAAAGCCGGTACCCAGACTTGATAAAGTCTGCGGGCTGAAGTTTGAAAGCATTCGTCCCATAGAAGCATTTTCTGCTTCGATGATAATGGGTTTTGCCCATGATGCCGTGTCCTCTATGTGCAGTTGTCCAGCCGTATAAACAATACCATTACTAAGCTCGTATGCTTCAACATCTTGAAACAATGCATCCGGATTATAAAATTTAACACGACCGGTAGATGTAAGCACCTTTTCTGAAACAGGCAAATCAATTTTACCCCGGAAAAACAAATTTCGGATGATGGCCCACTTACTTACTTCATTTTGTTTTGCAACACCTCCATCAGCATCCGACATGATGTAGTAGGACTTAACCCGGTTTAATATTTCAGTCCACGCTTCATTATTAGGAAGCAATGCAGTATAAATACTATCCTCTGCATTTATCAAAGCCAGGTCAGTCAGCAATTTATTCTCTGTTTTGAATATTGAATCCACAAAAACGCCATTTTTATAGCTTGCATTAACGTCTAACTCCTCAACAGATAAAGAACTAACATAGGTTCTTAGTGAATCAAATCCTTCCGTGTGGTAAATATATTCCCAGATATTATAATTATACGGCTCGTAGCCTTTGATGATATGAAGAATTCCATTTTGTGCTGCCAAATCCGACTCCCCAATCTCGATTTGGTTAAACTTGAAGTTTGAAGCATTACGCTCGAATGGCAACAGTTTCTTATTCAACATGGGAATGATTGAGTTTTCAATTCCTGAAGTTGAATAAGCATACCGGGCGGTGTAATTCATTACAATTTCGGTCGCCAAAACCTTGTCGTTCAAGTCAATATTTTTAAGTGCATTATTATCGGGAGCAAATACTGTAAAAGACTGATCTTCAGCCAAGAGCGAATCGTAGCCTGATACCTCAAGCAATTTTGTAAACGAATTTAGATTTTCTTTGGATTTAATCAATTCGTACAAATTAAGATTGCTTTTGGTTCCTGAAAAATCTTCGGAGTAGTGCTTATTCCATTCTTCAGTACAAGAAGTCACAATCAACGCAGCAATTACTGAAACCAATAATGCAAATCGTTTTAAACACTTATATTTCATATATATATCTTGTTTTTATTCGTGTATAAATAACTCTTACCAATAATAAGGATATGTTTCTGTGTAAATCATCATGTCTTTTTTCGATTACACTTGCCGGAACATAACTGCTACCTGCTGGAAGAAGTGACTTCCTTGTAGTACGGATTCTGAACCAATTTAGGATTCGCCCTTAATTCACCATTGGAAACCGGCAAATACAAGGCATCTAATACAGGAACGCTTAAAGAAACAGCCATTCCGGATGATTTCTTCTCTACAATTGCATTGATTTCATTGGTACTACCCTGGCGTCGGGCCATCCTCAACAAATCAAACCAGCGCTTCCCTTCAAATAAAAACTCCCTGTGACGTTCACGCAAAACCAGATTTTCCAACTCTGCCTTTCCTGAATAATTCGTTAATTGCAAAGAATCTGCACCTTCATTAGACCTTAAATAAGTATCGTTTACAAGCAGAACAGCTTGTCTGAAACTTTCTTCAGTTTCTAACTGAACCAAAGCTTCTGCCTTTATCAACAACACATCAGACAAACGATATATAATCCAGTTGGAAGTGTTACTACGATAAGAATACACGCTACCCGTTTGTGTGGCATTTTCTTCTCTGACAGCACCGGCATATTTAAAAATACATGCTACACCACCCTGGAACAAGTATGAATCTTTAGTTCTCACATCGTCAGCACTTTCAATTATGGATGCAACCTTAAAATTGAAAGGGCTGCCATCTCCGGTAGCATTCTCAAGTGCATAAGGATTGTGAGACAACACGATCGGTAACCCCAAATAACCGGCAGGCCTTGATTCAGAACCGTAAAATCTCTTTACAGGCTCGTTGACAATACCGTGATCATCAAACTGTAACTCAAAAATACTTTCCAATGAATTTCCTAAATAAAAGTTTTTACTAAACGCATAGGCCCCCCTTTCCAACTTCAACCTGGGAGCAGCTAACACCAAATCACAAGCTTCAATGGCATTTTGGTAATCACCTTTCCATAAATAAACATCAGCTAATAAGGCATTGACCATATTTTGAGTCACACGTCCCTTATCATAATCCGTTCGTCCGTAGCTTACAGGAACGGTATTTCGGGCAATCAGCAAATCACGAATAATATTATCGGTAATCTGTTCTTCCGGAGTCTGCGGCCGGTCATAATCTTGCGTATCATTGATACTTGCGTCTTCAATCCAGGGAACATCTTTGAAAGCCCTGATTAAATAGAAATAAGCCAAAGATCTTATTGCGAGCACTTCTCCTTGTGTTCTGCTCAAATCAGCCTGAGTAAAATTACGATCTCTTTGAGTTACGTAAGGTGCATATTCCAGAACTGTATTGCAATAATTAATCACAGAATAAAAACCACCCCATGAAACAAAACTATTGTGAGATGTTATTTCTCCCTCTAAAATCCTTCTTACATCCGACATACTGCCCAACACATTGTCATTGCCGGACAGGCCTGATCCTACAGTGATATTATCAGAACGAAGTTCGCCCCATATCATCATTCTTGCAATGATATCAGGCTCGGTTAATCTCCTGTAGCAAGATGCAACAACCGCATTTACATCAGAGGAAGAACGCCAGTATTCATCCAAAATGATTTCACTCTCCGGCTTAACAACCAACCATTCCGAACAACCAATCAAAAAGAGAAATAAAAAGCCGGATAAAATATATTTGAGTTTCTTTTTCATACATTTTTTTGTTTAAAAGCAATTCTACAATCCGATGGTTAAGCCCAGGGTAAAGTCTTTTGTTCTGGGTGTACTTGCCCTGTCAATACTCAGACCTCCATCACTTTGCAAAGCTCCATATCCTACTTCCGGATCTACTCCGGTATATTTTGTTAAGACAAACAGGTTATTAAATGTGAGATATACATTAATTTTATTGATGTTGATTTTCTTTACAATACCGGAAGGCACATTGTAATTAAAAGACAAATATTTAAACCTTAAAAACGATCCGTCTTCAACGAACCTATCACTTCCCAACCAGTTAAAACCCGTATCATACAATGCTCTTGGCAAAGGAGAAGGCATACTTTTATCCGCACCGTCTCCCTCTTCTCTCCATCTCCAGTTAACCGCTATACTCTGATTATTGTCACCATACATATTTTCAGCGTTCATTCTGGCATTGTTAATAATTTTATTCCCGTATCTAAAGTTGAAAAGCGTTCGGACAGTCAGACTTCCGTAGCGGAACGTAGGACCGAAGCCACCGTTTAATTTAGGATTCGCATTTCCCAAATACACAATATCAAGTTCATCAATGCTCCCATCATGATTTATGTCTTCATACCTGGCATCCCCGCCCCTGAACCTGTACTCTGAAGGTGTTCCATAAGCAAAATACATATTCTTGGGATTACCTCTTTGGTCTAAAATGGCATTTCCGTCGGCATCTCGTGCCACAGGAGCATCTTCTTGCTCACCCGGGATATACTTGTCATAAGCATATACGCCTTTGTACCTGAAGCCGTAAATAGAGCCATATGGGTTGCCCGTTTGAATTCGGGTTAAATAAGATCCGTTTCTGTAATTAAAGTCCGCATTATAATTTTCAAGCAGCTTGGGATCCAAATCGGTCAAAACATTCTTAAAGTTCGATAAATTGAAAGTAAAATCCACGGAGAATTTATCAAGCTGTAAAATCCTGCTTGAATACAGATTTACTTCCCAGCCGGTAGTATACATCGCCCCGGCATTTTTATACGACAACGAACCAAAGCCGGAGGTTGAGGAAGTAGGGAAATTTGAAAATAATATATCACGGGAATCCTTGGTATAAAAATTAATGTCAAATACGAACTTATCATCCAGTAAACCTAAATCTATACCGAAGTTATTGGAAGAAGTGGATTCCCAACGCAACAGGTCGAGACGTAAATTCTGAGGTCTGATGGCACTTATGTCCATGTACGAACCATAATTGGCATATCTGCTGTAAAATAAATAATCAGCGCTCGGTTGATTGCCGCTTAAACCCCAGGCATATCGGTATGCCAACATACTTATCCATGGCACATTATCCCGCATGAATGCCTCATCAGACATGATATATTTCACAGAAACACCCGGAAAAGTTCCGTATTTATTACTTTCTCCAAATTTGGTACTGCCATCAATCCTCAATGTTCCATCCAAAATATACCGTCCTTTGTAGGCGTAATGTCCTCTGAGCATATATGCCAATCCCCTCCATGACCCGTACCATGAACCGGCATTGCCCAAATAAGTGTCGGTCGAAGCATCCGTCGCATGTTCTGAAGGAACTCCATAGCGCTGTAGTACCTGACTGGAAGAACTTCCCATGCTCACTTGAAAAGCGCCGTAAAGTAACAAACTATGATCTTTAGAAGAAAAATTTGGTTGCCAGGTGATATTGTTGTCCGAGTAAACGGATAAACTTTCATTATCTGAATAATCCGATTTGTTATTTTCGTACCAAACGGAATTGGTAGCTTCCTGTGGTAAAAAAGAAGTAGTTTTGCTGTTATTTACGTTAAAAGAAACCGATGATGACAACCTTAGCATCTGCTTGGCAGGATCAATCAAATCATATTGTATTTTGAAATAAGGCCTGATTTGAAAAGTTTTCAATGTGTTTTTGGCAAGCATAGCCAAGGCAACAGGATTTTCCAACCTTCTTTGTCCATCGTTTAATGTTGAGGAGAGCGGAATATTATAGAATACTTTCGTATCGTTTCCATCCTTGTCTTGTTCATAAATACTGACATTGGGCATTTTTTGATAGGCTATTCCGAGAATGGGTTTATAGCTTCTGTCATTGTCTGAATTTGTCAGTGAGAACTCAGCAAAAAACTTAATTCTGTCCGATACACGATAATCCAAATTCGAGCGCGAAGAGACCCTGTTGTAATTCTGTCCTATAATTGTTCCGTTTTGATTCAGAAAACCTCCTGAAATCCGAAAGTTAGCACGTTCTCCCCCACCCGAAACCGTAATATAATGGTCATGGATCTGTCCGACTTGCGTTACTGCATCAATCCAATCGGTGTTATTGTTATATTGCTCGTAATTCGGATTGTTCATATCATAATTATACTCCGGAATATCAGATGCAGTTTTATCTTGTCTCGGGTTAAAATAAGCCTCTTTCATCAACATGGTGAAATTGTCTCCGTTGAGCATTTTCAACCCCTTAGGTTGCACAGTTCTGGTAAAACGGTAGGTATAATCTACCCGGGTGGGACCGGACGATCCTCTTTTCGTAGTTATCATGATTACACCATTTGCCCCTCTGGAACCCCAAATGGCAGATGCTCCGGCATCTTTTAAAACAGTAATTTCAAGGATGTCGTCGGGATTGATACTCAGCATATTTGCATATTGTTCTTGATTGGAATGCGCATAGTCGAAGTTGGGGTCAATCTGATATTCGTACGGCACATCATTTATTACAATCAAAGGTTGATTGTTGCCGGTAATGGAAGTAACCCCGCGAATGCGCATTGTTGAACCCGTACCCGGATCACTGGAATTAGCAACTATATCCAGGCCCGCTATTCTTCCTTGCAAAGCCTCATCAACACTTGAAACCTGAATCCCTTCCAATTCTTTGGTTTCAAAGGTCTGCATGGACGTCGCAATTTCTCGTATTGGAATGCTATAGCCACCCTGAGTTTGCTTTTTAGCTGCAACAATGTCCACTTCACTTATGGCTACGGAAGTTTCAGATAAAACAAAATTCACAACATTACCCGAAATATTTTTTTCTTGTCTGTTGTAACCTATATAACTTGTGGATAACCTGCTTTTAAGACTTTTCACCTTGAGCACATAGCGCCCGTTGACATCCGTAATTGTACCGCTGACCACACGATTATTTACGTCAATCTCAACTACATTTACACCTACAAGCGGTTCACCATCTCTTGAATCCGTTACAGTTCCCTGAACAAGACCTCCAACATCAGAAGTTGATTGTGCACTTGTTTCACTTGGCGTTCTAAGCACCAGTATAAGTGCTATAAAAGATAATTTTATAAGTTTTCTCATCATTATTCGAATGTCAGAACTTTATCAATTTGGTGAATTACAGCTGAGGCAGAAGTTGTAATAGTAGAAGTATTAAACAGACTACCGGTTACGGAACCTGTTCCGTCCACATTTCTATACTCAGAAGGTTTTTTCCCAAAAACATAGTCTTTCGCAATGATATTATACAACCCATCGGTAGTCACAACATTAGCCTGGCGGATCGGATCTCCTTTCTTACTATCCATGGTAATGATAAATGAATCGCTTGTCCCTTCAATACCCAATTTCAAATACTTATTTTTAACCGACCCAAAATATGTTTCCACATCGCTGGTTTTGAGGGTTGCGGATTGACACTCCAAAGATTTCCGGGTATCCCATTCATCATGGTAGTTTTGCCCATAAAACAATGCGTCGTCTTGAAAATGATACTTTAAGATGCGCACCAAATTATCAACGGCTTGATCTCTTTCACCGGCATCAGCTATGGCATTGATATTTTCCCACGGAATGATGGTGCCATTCGCAATTGCATCCTGCACAGCCTGGTTGGTGGGGACATAAATCGTATATCTGAATGCACTGAAAAATTTAATGCGATAATCAATGCCCTGCTGTTCAAATATCTGACTTGCATAAGTATCAGGAACCCCGTTGAGCAAATTGAAAAATTCGCTGAACTCGGGTGTTTCACTCATAATTTTATAGGCTGACCGCAAGGATGGTTGGATGTATTTATCCAGAAAATAAGTTTTACCGTTATCTTGTTCAAAAACATTGGTAACAACAGATTTGGTTCCATCAAAAACATCACCTCCCCCCTGTATGCTAAGTGAGCCACTGTCTGTTACCTTGATCAATCCATTTCCTTTCATTACATAATATTGGTTGCCGGTTTCTATCCCACCTACCACAATATGTCCATCCAACAGGTCCCACAATCTGTTTCTGATAAATGTATTACTCTTGATCACATCTATCGAATCTCCAACCACTCCGGTTGTTTTATCATAAGCGTAAACAGTTGCATATACAGCCTTATCTTTTTCATCGTACCAAAACTTCAGCATGCCGTTGGTAGTCTGGCCATACGCAATTGGGTCTATGTAATAATGTTCTTTCAATGCCTCGTCAGTAGGCACAAACAAAGCATACTTACTCACCAAAGAGTTAAGATACAGTTTATAGAACGCAAACAAGGTCCCATCCACGCTCTGTTGAGAGATATTGATAGCCCAATCGAACACTTTGGTGTTATCACTCAAAAGTACCGGGCTGTATACTGAAATATAGTCTACCGGAGGATAAACTGCATTGGTCAGATATACCTGACCGTTTACAGCAGAATAGGTACCTACGATATGACCGGGTTCAACAGGCAGTGCATAATTTTCAGCATCAACCATTTTATGAAATTTGCTGGGGACAGATTCTGCGATGGAAGTCCTCATGTGACGTTTGAGAAAGGGCAATATCGTTTCATCGGGAATGTTTTCCCAGGTACCGTATCTTTCCCTTAAAATTCTACCCACACCACTGTTAAAATACTCATCCATGGCAGCATCGGTCGGTACAAACATGGCAGCCATATCAGCCTCTAAGGTACCGCTTGAATAGCTGTTCCACCCCGGATCATAAGGTAAATAGTTTTTAATGACCTGACCTTTGTAAGAACCTATCGTCACATTAGAGCGTGAAGCTATGAACTTTCTTGCAAATATTGAATCCGAAAATCCGGGATGATTCAATGCATATAAATTGGTAATCGCATCATCATAATAAGGGATACAGAATCTTTCCAATAATTTTGAAAAAATTTTCGTTTCTTCGTGATCATGAATATATTCTGCCATGTTTCCCGGAGGGATAAGCACACTTTCGAGCACGTGAATGTAGCCATTTTTGCATCTGATATTCTTCTGAATTACCTTATTATTAAAAACATAGAAATCAGATGCGGAACGAGTCTTTCCTCCGGAAATCAATGCAAAATCCTCTTCGGTCAGCGAGTATTTATCTACAAAATCTTTAGTAAAATAGACAATAGGTTTTTTGGTATTATCTTTCACCTCATACACACCTTTATCCCTGTAGTAATCCCAAAACGGACTGGTTGGCAGTTGGTCGCCGGTACTAAAGGCCACACTGTCTATCGGAACGTATTCGGTCTCCTGACGCATGGCCAGCCCTTCTATAAGGGTACCGGAACTGTTGTAATTTGACAGCTTACTCAGCGTATAAGGATTGTTTAAGGTTGCATACTTTAACAAAAGCTTCTTTTGCGATAAGGACAACTCATCATAACTGCCAACCCCCCATGCGTTATTTTTGAAAAACTCATTGTAAGCGCTGTCGTTGGCAACAAACAAGGTCTTACTTCCTGTTCGGCCCAACACCTCAGTATAATCCAGGTCATCAATCAGCTTTACTACTATCTTAAAACTACCATCTTCTTTCAAATAATCGTATATGCTGGCACCCAACCATTCAGGTTCCAACTTGTTGTATATATAATCATCAGAGCATGACGAAACCAACAGTACGGACAGCATCCATAGCAGCAAGATGGGGATTCTCATGAAAGGATTAACTCTTCGAATTGGAGAACTCACCATTGGATATATATATTTAAGTGATTTATATAACTATAGTCTTATAAATTTTTGCGCTTTAAGATCAGGCGCTTTAATAATATAAGTTCCGGAGGTTAAATCTGTTAAGTCGATAGTGGTGCTTTCTGTTATCCTAATCTGCTTAACAATCTTACCACAGATATCGTATATCCATAAATCGAAGTCTGATTGAAGTGCATCGACCTCAACACGAATAAAGTCTCTTGCAGGATAAATGGCAACAGATGATGGTCGGATATCATTTAAAGCGCTAACTCGATCCTTTTCCCCAATGACCAACCATCCCACCGTTTCAGCAGCAGTAGTCATAGAGCCCGTAGAACGCTCTCTCTCCTTCAGTAAATTGGCAGACTTTTCGCCTACAATTGTATATCTTAAAGCCGCAACAACAGGATCATCATTGCAAGTCTGCATTTGAGCAATAAATACAGGATTTGGGATGCTATCCGAGTAGTAAATGCGTTTTAAACTTGAACCCACAAAATCATCATCTGTCTTACCCACAATCAATTTATTGCCTTCAATTGCACCTACGCCTTGCTCAACAGCAAGATATGATATTTGATTAGTTTTTGGAAGATTAGCTGTGATGCCAGGATCTTTCATAAGTTTCATTTCAAAACCTGTAGTGGTTACATTACGCACCCTTAAGGAAGTGGGATATGTCATGAGTGGTAAAATGGGATCGGCGAATACGACAGGCTGCGTTTCAAAAGGAGTTTCAAAAGTTACTTGAGTCCAGTTTCCGGAAGCATTGGCTTTACCCGCTTGTGCACTTAAACCACCAAAGTCATATGTTCCTTCAGGCAACACGAAATAAGGTAAGCTTTCATCCTTATCGAATCTAATATTAGTCTGGTAAAGCCATGGAGTCAACTGAAGATCCATTCGTTTTCTGGCGCTAATTAATTTGACGCGCGGCACGATCAGTGTACTAAAATTGGCACGGGTGGGTGCTCCCAAAATTATTACAGGAGCACTATCGTAGGGAGTTCTAAAAAACACCTGATTGTAATTATTGTTGTTTATCAAAACATTACCATATTGAAATTCGCCACCGGAAGTTGAATAATAACTGGCTGTACAGTAATCAGAAAAATCACCGTTCGCAAATTTAGAGCGCATTCTGTATCTGACAGATCGATAGGAATCTATGTCCAATGTGTCGGAAAATATTTTTAAACTTGAATCATCCGAGTCGACAAAGATTTCGTAATCGCCATCATCCGTTTTCTTTTCTATGACAGCACCAACAAAATTTTCAAAATTGGGGTCGTTCACCTTCAAAGACAATGTTTTTGTTCCAAAAGCGATAGACATGGATGGACTTCTGTACCTAAAGGTTGGAATAACTTCATTCTCCGGATCATAGGCAATAGCCGACTTGTTGGCTTTATAATATTCTCCGGCCGGAGTCAACTGACCGTTTAAAAGAATGGCTCTTTTATCTTCAACCCAATTATAAATAGAATACCTCTCAACTATTTTAGTGGTATCAAGCACATGTAAAATAGCCTTCAAATCATTTAATTGCTTGGCTTGTTGCTCTGCGGTACCGGAAGGCCACCATTCACTCGTCCAATTAGCACCATTGTTCCATTCTGTGATCCACAAAGGTCGCTGTCCGCACCTGTCGTATATCACTTTCAAATCATTATACCAGTTCTGCGGCGATTTACCTCCCCAATAGCAGTGGACGGCGATAAAATCCAGACGATAATTGCGTGCATCACACGAATCTACAAATTCAAACAAGCCATTCCATGGATTAGCATAAGCAGGTGAACCTACTCTCAAACCTGTTTTATAAATTTCAGGCCAACCGGCTAACACCTGGGCCACAGTCATATTGGATTGATCCGGTTGATCCGGTTCATTATACCCCAGGACATGAGAAACGTTGGTTTTTCCACTGATTTCACTCCATCCGGGCCAACCTCCGTTTTGCTTAATGGGTACATATTGCGATGAAGGTGTAGAATAATTATCCGCACTCCATGTATAAAACCAGGTACCATCAACCTTGTCATTGTCTGTTCTGCCTCCCGAACCTGTACCACACCATCCCTTTTTAGTAACCCACTCCCATGTCAAAACACGAATGAATGATATTTTGTCATCCAACAGGTCAGGTAACTCTGCTATTTCTATATCTTCATCCTGAGCAATGAACACCCTGCTGTAGCCGGAACCATCCGAGGCTGTGGCAAAAGTCACCATGTAACCCCGCTTTAATTTGAAAGAACTTATCTTATTATCGAATTCACCTAAAGCTCTGTGAAAATCAAAAATTTTATAGCCGGAATTGGATTCACCCTCAAAATTGTATTCGGTATAAACCGTTAATGGTTGGAAAGTAGAAGATTGAGGAATCACCACCGTTCCGTGTTTATAGACTACAACACGGCAATTTGTATTTAACTTCGCCGCTTGACCTTCGACAGATACTTTATTGAGCAATGAATTTATGACTGCTTGTGGTCTGATATTATCAAAAAACAGCCAGGAATCAACTGATGTTAATTCTACCACAGAGTTGTTAAGAACGTCGGTAGTAGAAGTAGAGGTTAAATGAAGTTCTGATTTACCGGAAATAGTTATCTCACTATTTGAGTAAGCCGCTCTTGTGATCGTTTGGTCTGTAATTGAAACCGGTGTTCTGTCTTCTTGACCTGACAAACTCAGAGCCCCTAACAAAAATATAGACAGCAAATAGTATTTTGTTGACATTAGAAATAAATTTATGACTATGAGCAATGCAAAAAGCATTGCTCAGTCGTGTTAATAAAATAAAATGGTACAAGACCTGGTTTACTACCATCAGTCTTGTACAAAAAATGTTATCTGACGATTACCTTTGAAGCAAAGTCGCCAATTCTTACCACATAGATTCCTGGGCGTACAGAAATAGCGGATGATTGATCGGACATCTTAACTCTCTGTCCGGATACATTGTATATGGCAACCTGTTCATTACCGTTTAGTCCGTCAATAATGATGGAGCCATTTACGCTGTACACCTTGTATGGAGAAAAGCTAATTGAAGATAGTCCGTCATAGAACTCTTCATAGGCTGCGTCTAAATTTACGATCGTTTCCGTGACATCCATCTCACCACCTAACCCGAAATCATCGTCCGTCAAAGCCTTACCATAAATTCTGAAATCGTAAACCAGGGTATGGCGAAGATAAGCGTCACCGGAATAACATGAACGGCCAATCCAGTTGTATGGAGTTCCTAATTTTCCCTCTCTGGGCAACGCAAATTTCGGTAAATGTGTAATTTCACCAAGAGCTACGGGCACACCGTCCAGATACAATGTCCCGGTTTGCAGCTCACTGTCCTGAACATAAGCGATATGATGCCAGGTACCTTGTAAGGGCGCATATCCGGCAGAAACAGTTTGTTGATTTGCACCGGAACCATCAAGGGTAATCGAGTGTCTTTGATTATTCAAGGGACAAATGATGTAGCCCAGAGCATCGCTACGGATATCTTCAGAGTTAGAGAATGCCCATAGGAAATTACCATTCCTGGTCAATTCTTCATACACTTCATCAACCCTAAAGTATGCGCAGATGGTGTAATCAGTTAAGTTATAAATCACCTTACCTACATCTTCTCCCATGTCGAAATAACCAATGCTGTCACCCAGGTGCAACACGTTATACACAGTACTTGTTCCTATCTTGCCTACACAGGCACCATTTCTGGAAACACCTTTGAAACCTTTTTCTGCCTGATCAACAACATGTCCGTTCTCGTCTATTTCAGAGAAATCGAAATGAACCATCAGATCATTTTGGAAAGCAGTGCCTTCTTTTGCCAATACGGTAGCCTCAAAATCTTTGCTTACAGACTGTCCATCTTTAATTAAAGTAGCAGTCAAAGTAAGTGAATAGTCAAAGAAATCAGGACGAGTAACCAGACCTTCATTGGTAATCAACTGTGTATTGGAAGATTTCCACACTATGGTGATATCCGGATTGGTCGTTCCTTGTGAAGGTAGTGTTAGATCAGCAGTTACGGCACTTAAATCACCCGGATCCAAATTATCGCTTTCAACTTGCAGATCATCTGCAATATAATCCGGATTTTCAGCATAAGCATTATTTAGTAAATCCAGGGTTGCAGGTACACTCAAATAATCCAGATTTATATCATCTACTGACAATGGGACAGCAAACATCCTGAAATCATACAAAAGTGCTTTTCTCAAATAAACATCATTCTTATAATTTGATCGTCCCAGCCAATTGTACAAGGTACCGGTAAATCCTTCTTTTGGAATGGCAAAGGCGGGTAGATTAGTCATAGATTCATTTCTGGCGACCTCCACACCATCTAAATAAATAATTCCCACATTACCCGATTGAACGAAGGCAAAATGATGCCATGCACCCAAAGGAGCGTTGGCTCCGGCACTGGTTGCCTGGTTCCCTATATTGTAATAATTGGTTGCTACACTCTGACTTTGGGCTTTTAAGCTGCCAATCATATAACCGTTTTTATCAGCATCTATATCGGCACTGTTGGAGAATGTCCAATAGAAATTACCATTATTATTGATGTAGGCATAATCCTCATCTATTCTGAAATAGCCACACAGGGTGTAATCTAAGAGAGAATAGACCACCTTGCCTATTTCTTCACCCATATCAAAATAACCTGTACCATTGCCTAGATCCAATACATTGTATTGGTCAGTTTCACCAATAGTCCGTATCCGAGCCTCATTTTTCAGTGTACCCACAAATCCGCTAAAGTTATCCGTCACCTGCGTTACACCTTCAACCAGAGAAATACTTTCAGGATTAAAATCCCATTGAGCCACTTCATCCGGAGTAGGAATAATGCCTTCAACCATTGCATTGAATATTTTAACCAAAGAATAAACTGAATCTCCTACCTGTTGAGAAACAGTGGCTGTTAATTTAACAACGGCATTGTATTTTTCCGGTTGAGTTACTTTTCCGGTTGAATCAATCACGGCGGGATTAGAAGAAGACCATGCAACCGTAACACCTTGCGTACCCAATTCTGTTGGCAAATCAATATCCTCAATGATACCCATTAAATCACCCAAATCCAGGTCTTCATACTGTTTATTCAGTTCAGTCAATTGAACATCACTCTTTTCCAGATATAAATTGGTAATACCATACCAGGCCCATGCTCCTGTAAAAGTTACGTAATATGTTCCGGCTGTGGAAGTTGTAAATAGAATGGAAACTCTCCGATATACCTTCACGTCATCTGTACTGGTAAAAGTTTCAGCAACAAGCTGACCGGTTAAATCAGGTGTAGTGCTTGCACCTACGGTCATATTCTTCGGTGCTGTAGAACTTCCCCCCAATAAAAAATCAAGTGAAAATTCGTAGGTTGAATTTCCCTCTAATTCAACCGGATATGCATAAACTGCAGTATTATACGGACTACCATCCCAACGTAACATCAATTGACGGCCCAAATTTTCTGTACCATCCTCATTGGTATAGCCAACGCAATTATCTTCACCGGGGTCTCTAAAACGGCAACCACCACCCGAGTTGGCAGTTGACCAGGGAACTCCATCTACGCTACTAAGCCAGCCTACGTCATTGGGTTTCGAATTCTCACCAGTCACACCATCACCATCCCATCCGGCAATTAAATTTTGGGAATAAATTTGCGCACTGAATAAACCAAGCACAAACAAAATTAAAAAAGAATAGAATTTTTTGTTCATAAGAATTTCTTTTGGGTTTTAAGTTATTGAAATTTTGACAAATTGAGATTAATAAAATACCAAACAAACCTGAAGTTTGCAAAATAATTCATGGTAAATTTCAGTTATGCAAATTTACAATATATTTTTTTCAAACTGGATTTTATTCGTTCAAAAAGGTTGAAAAACAATTCAAAACTACTGTAAAGAAAGATGAAAACAAAATTATTTAAATGAAAGTGATTCTATTTCAGTCATTTATTTTCTGACCGAAATAGAATCACTTGTTATTAAGATATCTTCAAAAACGAATTTATCGCGGTTTTAACGCACCAACACTTTTGAAGCAAAGTTGCCAATTCTAACTACATAGATTCCGGGTTGTACAGAAGTAGCTGATGATTGGTCAGACATTCTAACCTTTTGTCCGGATATATTATAGATAGCCACCTGTTCGTTGCCTGTTAAACCTTCGATAACGATGGAATTGTTTACACTATATACCTTGTATTCAGACAAACTAACTGAAGGTAGTCCGTCATAGAACTCTTCATAGGCCGCATCTAAGCTTGCAAGTGTTTCATAAACTGATTCGAAATCAACCTCTTCCAAAGCCTTACCATAAATTCTGAAATCATAGACCAGGGTATGGCGAAGATATACATCACCGGAATAACATGAACGGCCAATCCAGTTGTATGGAGTTCCTAATTTTCCTTCTTTAGCCAACATATATTTCGGTATATTTGAAATCTCACCGGTTGCTATAGCCAAGCCATTCACATACAAAGTTCCGATTTGATTTTCACTATCCTGAACATAGGCAATGTGATTCCATGCGCCTTGTATGGATGGAGATGCCATCGAAACACTTTGTTCTCCATCCCATCTGTTAGGAGTGATCGAATATCTTTGTCCATTCAGGAGACAAATGATATAGCCCGAAGGATCGCTGTGGATATCTTGAGAGTTAGAGAATGTCCATAGGAAGTTACCGGCATTTTCCAGTTCATCATATTCTTCATCAATTCTGTAATATGCACTGATGGTATAATCAGTTAAGTTATAAATCACCTTACCTACATCTTCTCCCATGTCGAAATAACCAATGCTGTCACCCAGGTGCAACACGTTATACACGGTACTTGTTCCTATCTTGCCTACACAGGCACCATTTCTGGAAACACCTCTAAAACCTTTTTCTGCCTGATCAACAACATGTCCGTTCTCATCTATTTCAGAGAAATCGAAATGAACCATCAAATCATTTTGGAAAGCAGTACCTTCTTTTGCCAATACGGTAGCCTCAAATTCTTTGCTTATAGACTGTCCATCTTTAATTAAGGTAGCAACTAAAGTAACTGAGTAGTCAAAGAAATCAGGACGAGTAACCACACCTTCATTGGTTATTAGTTGTGTATTAGAAGATTTCCACACTATGGCGATATCCGGATTGGTTGTGCCTTGTACGGGCAATGTGAGATCGGCAGTCACAGCAGTCAAATCGCCCAAATCCAAAGCTTGACTTTCAACATCCAAATCATCCGCAATATAATCCGGATTTTCCTGGTAAGCATTGTTTAATTTTTCAAGCGTTGCAGGGACAAGAAATTCTTCGTTTGTCGCAAAATCAGTAGGTGTCAATGGAATTGCGAACACCCTGAAATCATATAATAAGGTATTGCGCAGATAAGCATCAGATGCATAGTTGGAACGACCTAACCAATTGTATATAGTTCCATTTCTACCGGGCTGTCTGAGCGTATACTTAGGTAATTTGGAAATTGTACCTGTTGCAATTTGTTCACCGGTTTCTTCATTTAATACAGGCGCACCGTCGATGTATATGGTACCGGTGGTTCCTTCCTGAACATAAGCAAAATGATGCCATGTACCTTGCTCAGCTCTTCCGGCACCAACTTGATTGTCAGACGCATAATGAGCTGCCGTAATCGAATATGACTGTGCTCCCAAAGTACCGATGATGTATCCGTTTTGATCATTCATTGCGTCATCCGAATTGGAGAAAGTCCAATAGAAGTTTCCGGCACTACCTAGACCGGTGTATGATTCATCGATATAGAAGTAACCACACATGGTAAACTCATCGGACAAAGCATACATTACTTCCCCAATTCCTTCTCCCATGTCAAAATAACCGTTATCAGGTCCCAAATCCAACACATTGAAGCGTTCTGTCTCACCTATTGTTCTGATCCGTGCAGTATTCATGACCGTTCCCACAAACTCATTTTCACTAAGGTCAGTCACGTTAATAACACCTTCGTTGACAGACAAAGATCCGCTTGAAAAGTCCCACCGGGCAATTTCATAGTTCTCCCACTCCCAGAACTCATCACCTCCCGGATAAAGGTCCACTAAAAACTCTTTGGTTAAAGTATGAACTTTACCGGTAGCATCAGTCTGAGTCAATGTAGCTTTCAAATTAACTGCCGCAGGATATTTTTCGGGCAATACCACGGTACCGGTGATATCAACAAGTGCGGTTCCATTAGAAGACCATTCAATAGCCACCTCCGGATAATCCTCCATCGCTGTCGGTAAGTTCAGATCAGACGTTACATTTTGAAGACTTGCATTGTCTTTCTTGATAAAATCAGCGTCCAACGCCTGAAGAGCACTGGTCAATTCGTCGGGCACACCTGCCAATACCAGAATCTCCAGATCAGACAAGGCACGGTTATATATCCTGTAATCATCTATTGCACCATTCAAAGCAGGGTCGGCATATTGCGATTTACCAAGGTAATTCTGATTTGATTCCGGTAGCATAGCCGGACAAATGGTAACATTGGGGTTGGTTCCAACCAGACCGCCATCCATGTACAATTTTAAAACACCTTTACTTTCCGACTCATCATAATCTAAAACTACTGCTATATGAACCCATTGTCCAACAGGACATTGTACTCCATCAACAAGTTCCTCTCCACCTCCGTTTTTCAGGGCAAAGCGAATTTTACTTGACCCTCCGTGCGGTGTTAAAAAAATATTATAAGCTGTGCCCGATCCAAAATCGGAAATACGACACCACATGTTGCGAGATTCTATCTTCACCCAGGTAGAGATGGTGAAACTCGTCAACGATGCGATAAAATTGTCGGGCAACTGAGCATAGTCAGCAACTGTCGCAAAAAAAGCTGCACCCCCTGTTCTACCCTCAACAGCGGTTACATTGCCATCAGGTGATAATAGTGCATCAAAACCATTACCCGTTACGTCTGTAAGCACACCCGCTGATATGTCAGCCTCATCAAAGGTAAAATGCAACATCAAACTTTCATCAGCAGACGAAGCCACCGATATACCCAAAAACATTAAAAAAGTCAAAAGGATCTTCTTTGTGTTTTTCCATGAAACTTTGTAATAAGTACTCATAATAATTGTTGTTTTTAAATGATTAATTAATAATTTTATTCAAATTGGTTTTAGAAAGATAATAAAAATAAAAGTTGACCACAAATCTACATGATAATTTTCAAATTACAAGCAAAAATAAAAAAAATCTGAAAAAAAATGAATTTTTGAAGCATTTTCAGGAAGTTATTTTTAGTAGTTAGTAGTTAGTAGTTGGTAGTTAGTAGTTTTTTGGGGAAGTTAAAGAAGTTAACTTGAGTAGTTAGTAGTTAGTAGTTGGTAGTTTTTTCGTTCTTAGTTCTTTGTCTTTTGTCTTTACTCCTTGTTCTTTGCTCTTTGCTCTTTGCTCT
>JAAYQF010000091.1 GCA_012519425.1 Bacteroidales bacterium
ACGGAGGTCTATATGCGCGACAAAGAAGGTAAATCCATGCGTAAAATTATTTTCCCCTGGATTGAAATTGAAACAGATACCCGAAAAATTGCAGTTCCATTGCTGAAGAACCTCCGTAACAAATCCGGAGAGGAAAACATTAACATCTCTATTGAAAATTTAGAGTTTGAAATTGCCGATGCCTTGCGAAGACTGACTTTAAAAACCGTACGAAAAATTGCTTTTTTAGAAGGACACGGCGAATTAAGTGAAGCGGAAACCTATGAAATCACCAAAAGTCTGAGCAGGTATTATCAAATTGATCGCGGAGCATTAAACAAGGATGCTTCGGTCTTAAATGACTATCCCCTGGTCATAGTTGCCGGACCACAAACTGCTTTCAGTGAAGAAGACAAATATATTTTAGACCAGTATATCATGTATGGAGGCAGCATACTTTGGTTGATTGACGGAGTGAAATATGACAGACAACTACTCGCAGAGAAAGGCTTTACGCCTGTCATAGAAGCTGACTTGAATTTGCAGGACATATTTTTCAGGTACGGAGTCAAAATTAGTCCGGTCGTCATTCAGGATTTACAATGCGTCAACACACCTGTAAACGTTGCTCCCAAGGGAGAACAAGCGCAATTTGACCGGATACCCTGGCATTACGCTCCGCTTTTATTAAGCTCAGATATTCACCCCATCAGTAAAAATACAGGTGGAATATTATCTGAATTTGTCTCCGGCATCAGCATTATCGGTAAATTGAAAAATATGGAAACAGAGGTGCTGTTGGCAAGTTCCCATCAATCCAAAGTCACGGCAGCTCCTGCAATAGCATCCTTTCACGCTGTACAAGATACTGACCCTAACACTTTTCATTCAGGCTATTTGCCGGTCGCTGTGATGGTAAGCGGTAATTTTCAATCTAACTTCAACAACCGGATACCACCAACTAATGTTATCACTGAAAGACCTTTCAAAGCAGTTGGAAATCACACGCGACAGTTGTTTATAGCCGGATCGAGCATCATACGGAATGAAACCACCGGCATTGCAAGTGACAGCACTTGTTTACCACTTGGATACGACAGGACAACAGGATTTACCTATGGTAATGAACCGTTTTTAATCAATGCCGTCCATTACCTCACTAACCAGGAAGAGTTGATACAACTCAGGGCAAAATCGATTAAAATTCGATTGCTGAACCAAAGCATCAGCTTGCAAAACAGAACAAAATTGCAAATCATCAATATTGCATTGCCTTTTGTTTGTCTTTTGTTGTTCGCTTTTATCTTCAACCATTTCAGAAAGAAAAAGTACACGCAAAAAGTAAAATGATAGAGATGTTTTTACCTCTTGCACCTACCATGAAAACTTATCCAATGGCGGTGTCTCATATCGCTTAACTGCTGCCTTGACTAAGATTCTCTTTTTAAGACTATTAATTATTTTGAAAAATACAACAAGATAGAATTCCCTCTGATTTAATTTTTTATCTTTGCACTTCAATTCTCTCTCGTGAGTTATCACTAAAACAAAGAATTATGAGACGTGCAATTTTTCCGGGTACTTTCGACCCGTTTACCATTGGACATTACAGCATCGTACAACGTGGTTTGTCCATATTCGATGAAATCATCATCGGTATAGGTGTAAATCAGTTCAAAAAAACCCTTTTTGATGACGCCAAACGACTAGACATCATCGAACAGGCATTTGCAGACGAGCCAAGAGTAAAGGCAATGGTTTACAACAGTCTGACCATTGATTTTGCCAAATCGGTAGAAGCAGGTTTTATTTTGAGGGGATTGCGTACTGTTGCCGATTTCGAGTACGAAAGAACCATCGGTGACACAAACCGGATTCTTTCGGGAATAGAAACAGTAATATTATTTACCGAATCTACTTACGCTCACATATCCTCAACAGCTACCCGCGATCTGATGAGCTACGGAAAAGATATTTCTGAGTTTTTGCCACCGAACGTGAAACTTTGAAGAACAAAGAACAAAGACAAAAGAATAAAGAAAAAGAACGAAGAACGATTATCAAACAGCTAACAGCTAACAGCTAAAAACTGAACTCGTAACTTCCCTAACTTCTATAACTTCATTAACTTCTATAACTTCTTTAACTTCAATAACTTCCAAAAAACTACTAACTACTAACTACCAAATATGAACTCCAAACTCCCCCATACCTTACTTTTCCTCATCCTGTTTTTGGGACTTCCGGCTACGATTACGGCGCAGGAAGAAACGACCAAGACTTTCAACATCAGCAAAAGTCTGAGCATTTTCAATTCCGTGCTAAGAGAACTTGATATGTATTATGTGGACACTTTGCAACATGAGCAAATGGTCAGGTCGGCTATAGATTATATGCTGAGAGACCTGGATCCATATACCGTATATATCCCTGAATCAGAAACAGAAGACATCACTTTCATGACCTCCGGAGAATATGGCGGTATAGGTGCCATTATTACAAAAACCGAAGACGGAATATGTGTTTCAGAACCTTATGAAGGTATGCCGGCTCAAAAATACGGTCTGAAAGCAGGTGATATTATTTTGGAGATTGATGGAGAAAAGACGACGGATTTCTCTGTTTCTGAAGCAAGTTCAAAGTTAAAAGGCACTCCCAATACAGAAATTAAACTAAAAATTCAGCGCTACGGACATAAAAAACCTTTTGAGAAAAAGTTTCTGCGCGAAAAAATTCACATTCCGCCCATTTCATTTTCGAAGATTGTTGCCCCCGGAATTGGATTTATCCTACTAAATGACTTTACAGAACAAGCATCCCTGGAGGTTAAAAACATCATCATGGACATGCAGACCAAACATCAAATTGAATCGCTTATTTTAGACTTAAGAGGAAATGGCGGCGGATTGATCGATGAAGCTGTAAAAATCATGGGATACTTTGTCCCAAAGGGAACCGAAGTTGTCAGCACAAAAGGTAAGACTCCTCAGGCTTCTCATACCTACAGAACGACCCTTGACCCAATTTTTCCTGACATGAAATTGGTCGTATTGGTTAACAACGCCTCAGCTTCGGCTTCAGAAATACTTGCCGGAGCAGTGCAAGATCTTGATCGTGGCATCGTGGTTGGTGAACGGACTTTTGGTAAAGGCCTGGTGCAAAACATCAGACCGGTTAGCTACGGGGGCCATGTAAAAGTAACAACAGCAAAATACTATATTCCAAGTGGTCGCTGCCTCCAGGCCATCGACTATGCACAGCGAAAAGAAAACGGTATTTTAAGGCGTGTTCCCGACAGCCTTAGTCAAGCATTTAAGACCAGAGGTGGCAGAACAGTCCTCGACGGGGGCGGTATCATTCCCGACTCCATCACCCAGGATGAACGTAAGATCAATATTGCATATTATATTTATGTAAAAAATCTATATTTCAGCTTTGCCAACCGTTATGTGGCTCAACATGCTTCTATTCCACAACCCGCTGAATTCAAGTTAACAGACCAGGATTTCAATGATTTCGTTGCCTTCATCAAAGAAAAGAAGTTTACTTATACCCCACAGACAAAAGAATACTTTGATGAATTGTATAACTTTTCCAAATTAGAAGGCTTAGATAAAGAAGCAGAGGCTGAATTTGAAGCTTTGCGTTCAAAATTACTTCCCGACCTTGATGTCAAATTACGTGAAAATAAAGATGAAATTTTGAATTTATTGGGGATTGAGATTATCAAAAGGTATTATTATCAAAAAGGAGCCATTGAATATTCCCTCATTGATGATAAGGATTTAAAGGTAGCGATTGAGCTATTGAGCGATCAGGCCAAATTTCTTGCTTTACTGCAAAAAGGAATAGAATAAAGTGAAAAGGATCAGACGGATTTACAAGTACTTTGTCCATTTGTTGACTGCACATAACACGAATGGCTTTGGCGTACATTCTCCTTATATATATGAATTCATCCAATCCGTTCTGAGAGTAAAACACCCCTTTTATGTATTTGAAAACATAGAGGCTGTGCGCAGGCAAATGCTTGCCGACAACAGTAAAATTTTCGTTACGGATTACGGTACAGGCACTGACAGAAAAAGCACTGTTTCAGAAATTGCACGGCGCGCATTGAAAGAGCCTGCAATGGCACAGATACTATTCAGGATTGTCCATCATCATCAGTGTAAAAATATCCTTGAACTCGGGACTTCCTTAGGGATCAGCAGCATGTACATGGCATCAGCTTCAGCAGGTTGCCGGGTCGTTACTTTAGAAGGCTGTCCTGCAATCAGTGCCCTGGCGCAACAAAACTTTGACCGGCTCGGACTAAAACATATCAAACTGATCAATTGTAATATAGACGAACAACTTAGCAGTATTTTACCAACCATCGGTAAATTAGACTTTATTTTCATTGACGCCAACCATCGTTATGAACCGTTGATGCGCTATTTTGAAACTTGTTTGAACCATGCGGACGAAAAAGCCATCTTTGTCATTGATGATATTTACTGGTCGGTAGAAATGGAAAAAGCATGGAGAGAAATAAAAGAAAACAACATGGTAAAAGCTACTATAGATGTCTATCATATGGGTATTGTTTTTTTGAATCCGATGCTGCATAAGAGACACTATGTTGTAAGAATTGTTTAATTGAGAACAAAGAACAAAGACAAAAGAATAAAGACGATGAACGATGAACTAAAAGCTAAGAACGGATGAGAACAAGGAACAAGGATTAAAGAGCAAAGACTAAGACTACGCGACCTCGTAACTCGGAACACGGACATCGGAACACGGACCTCGGACCCCGGAACGCGTTAACTTCTCTAACTTCTATAACTTCATTAACTTCCAATAAATACTTCATTAACAAACAATAAATAAAATCATGAAAATCTACACTAAAACAGGCGACAAAGGAAAGACAAGTCTCATTGGCGGTACAAGAGTTTGGAAAAACGATGCCAGATTGGAGGCTTATGGGACAATTGATGAACTTAATGCATTTATCGGTGTGTTGATAACCAGCAAACTACCTGCGGACGTACAGGAGTTTTTGATAGGCATCCAGCATCAACTATTTACTATTGGATCTTTCCTGGCTACCGACCGTTCGAAAACAGAAATCAAATCAGCCTCCGTCATTCATGAAGCAGATGTTCAGGCATTAGAGCAAGAAATCGACAGGCTGAATGAATCACTTCCACCCATTCGGAAGTTTATTTTACCGGGTGGGAGTCATGCAGGATCCGTGGCCCATGTTTGCCGCGCAATTACCCGCAGGGCTGAGCGAAAAATCTTACATTTGGTGCAAACAGGTTTCGAAATTGATACTTTATTATTGCAATATGTCAACAGATTATCCGACTACCTGTTCGTTTTATCGCGCTATCTCACTGTCTCTGAAGGAGATAAAGAAATCTTCTGGGAAAGTTAGGAATAATCATTTTTTTTTCTATGTTTGCACAATATTTAGGAGTATAGTACTTAAACATTTTTTAATGTGACCCGACTATGTATTGGACTTTAGAATTAGCATCAAAAATTGAGGATGCACCTTGGCCCGCAACAAAAGATGAACTGATTGATTATGCTATCAGATCAGGTGCACCGTTAGAAGTTGTTGAAAACCTGCAAGAGATTGAAGATGAAGGCGAAGTTTATGAGTCAATAGAAGATATCTGGCCAGACTATCCCACCAAGGAAGATTTCTTCTTCAATGAAGATGAGTACTAACCAGAAGCTGTCTCAAAACAAATATTCAACTAGTAAACAACAAGGTATCTTAGAAATATCCAAACGCTAGGACACTATTTTCGTATCCACCATAAGCCTGTATAACAAACATCATTTGCAGTCCGTTTCCGGCTGTATTTTTTCATGCACAAACAATTTTTCGGTATTTTGTAAGTTAAATAGCTGTACACTGTGTGACTTTTCAGATAAGTTGTACAGTTGACTGATAAGAGAATGAATAATAAATACATGAGAAAAGTTGTTTCCTGTCTTTTCTTGATTTCCTTCTTAAAGCTCCACGCACAGTTCGATGCGCAACTGAGTCAATATATGCTGCACCCAACCGGCTTTAACCCCGCTGCCGTTGGCGAAAGTGGAATGTTAGATGTGAGCGGACAACACAGACTACACTGGGTAGGCATGCCAAATGGTGGCTCTACGACTGTATTTAATATAAATACTCCTTTTAAAATTGCAGGCAAACAACAAGGTGTAGGCATTAGCTTTATCAACGATAATGTGGGTCTGTTCATCAATCGAACTTTTCATGTCCAATATGCCTATAAAATCAAAATTGGAGAAGCAGCCTTGAATATTGGACCGGGATTGGGATTTGTAAGCGTAGGGTTTAAGGGTGACAGCGTACGCGGTCCACAGGTACAAATCGGAGATTATCATGACATCAACACTGATCCGGCGATCCCTACCACTTTAATTGAAGGTATGAATCTGGATATTGATGTAGGAACATGGTTTACCTACAAAGGTTTTTATGCAGGTGTTTCCTATTCTCACCTCAACCAACCTGTTGTGGAATGGGACGAAACGCACGAATTTAGTCCGGCAAGCTCTCTATTCGTTACTTCCGGATATAATTTCACATGGAAAAATCCCAAATACGTATTCAAACCATCCATGCTGGTGAAAACTGACTTTTCTGCCTTTCAACTGGATTTATCGACCTTAGTTGAATATAACAATCAATATTGGGGCGGTTTATCCTATCGTTGGAGTGATGCGGTTGTTTTCTTAGCCGGCATCCATATCGGCAATGGCATAACAATCGGATACTCCTTTGACCTCCCTGTTTCACACATGATTAAAGCAAGTTGGGGTTCTCATGAAATCATGCTTTCTTATGTTTTTGACATCAAGTCCGGCGACTCATCACGCCGAAAAAAATATAAAAGTATCAGAATTCTTTAGTTTGACAGAATAAAATGAACGCTTTTCCGTTTGATAGATTGACAATAAAAATTTCTAACTATATGAATAAGTTATTTGTTATCATTGCATCAGTATTGTTGGTAACATCCTGTAACAGACCGGTAGGTGAACTTGCAACTTCTCCCAACTCGTCAAAGATGGGGTTCTCAGACACCAAACCGCTTGGCATGCAACTAATTAAAAAAGGAACTTTCATGATGGGTGCACATATGCCAAACGGCATGTTCCCCGGACGGGAAGCCACACGCCAGGTGACGGTCGAGTCTTTTTTTATGGATGAAGCAGAAATTACCAACGATCAGTACCGGCAGTTTGTTTTGTGGGTGCGTGATTCCATCGCATACCGCGAACTTATCAATGTCGGCAGGTACGAATATATGATTGATGATCCGGATAGCGAAAGTGATTCAATCAGGATCAGATGGTCACAACGCATTCGCTGGAATGACCGGGATGAAGATGTACAGGAAGCTCTGTCTACGCTGTATTATTCAGGAAGAGATGATTTGGGAACGCGACAGTTGAACGCTGCACGCATGATATATCGGTATGAAATTTTCAATTACGACCAGGTATCGCTACCGCGTAACCAGTTCAATTACATCACCAACTCCTATCCCGAAGGTGCTTATGTGTCGGTTGATACCACTTATTATGATGATAACAACCATTTGGTAACAAGGACCATAAACAGAAAACTAACCAACAGACAGGACTTCTATTCAACCAAAATGTTGAATATTTATCCCGACACCCTGACCTGGACAAGAGACATTCGTTTCTCCTACAACGATCCGAAAATGAAAATGTATTTCAGTGATCCAAATTATACGGACTACCCGGTGGTGGGTGTAAGCTGGGAACAAGCCCAGGCTTTTTGTCACTGGCGCACAGAATTATATAACAACACCCATAAAGTAAAAGTGGAGCCCTACCGCCTACCTACTGAAGCAGAATGGGAATTTGCAGCCAAAGGCCGTGATAAGGATGCTATTTATCCCTGGAAAGGAAACAAAGTAATTGACGAACAAAAGAACTGTTATTTAGCTAACTTCAAACAAGAAAGAGGTAATTATGTGAATGATGCAGGCGTAACGACCAAGCCTGTGAAGTCATATAACATAGTACCCAATGCCAATGGTTTGTACGATATGGCGGGCAATGTGGCGGAATGGACTTCGACTGCCTATTTCGGTACTACCAACATGATTACCGCCGATATCAATCCAAACTTTGAATACAACGCCAGGGCAGATGATCCCGTACACATGAAACGGAAAGTCGTTAAGGGCGGTTCATGGAAAGATATTCCGTATTTCTTGCAATCCGGAACAAGAACTTATGAATACCAACATGTTAGCAGACCATACATAGGATTCAGATGTGTTCGATCCTACAGAGGTGATATTAAATAAATTTTTCTGAAACTTATAGCATTTAAAAGATATGGTAGATAAATTAAAAAAAATAGGGTCTGTAAAAATCCCTACCAAAGATAAACTATTCAATGTAGGTTACGGTGTCGGTGCATCCATTGTAATCATTGGCGTGCTCTTTAAGTTGATGTACTGGCAAGGCGCAAACATCATGTTGACGGTCGGATTGGTAACTGAAGCCCTGGTGTTTTTCATGAGCGCTTTTGAGAAACCGTTGAAAACATATGAGTGGGACAAGGTGATTGATTTTGAAAGCGGAAAATTAGACTTACGCATTGATCCAAGATCATTTGTTCCTCCTGCTCCATCCTCTTCGGATGACGTGCCGACTCAACATTTCCCATCGGCAACTCCCCCCGTACATTATCCCCAGGCTCCGGCATTTCCGGGCGTTACAAACATCGAAGGTCTCAGCGATGAAGATGCACAAAAACTCAACATGAGCATTCAAAATCTGACACGTACAGCGAGTCAGTTGAATGAAATTGCCAGCTTCTCTTTGGAAACGGAGAAACTGACTCAAAGCATACAAGCTTTTTCAGAAAACACTGCCAAGTACGTTCAAAATCAGGAAGCTCTGTTTAAGGCAACAGATATCTTGCTGCAGCTTTACGAACGTATAGGAGAAGATACCGAAAAGATTGAAGTGAACACACAAGAGTACCGCAACAAAGTAGAGAAGATCAACAGCAACTTAGCCGGTATGAATTCAATTTATGAAATACAATTGAAAGATGTTCATACGCAATCTGTTCATTTCCACAATCAGGCAGAAATCTCCAAGCAGCTTTCGGACGAAATGAAAAATGTTACCGGAGAAATGAGCAAACTAAAGAATGTTTCGGATGACTTTTCATCGGCAACAGAAAAACTGAAAACCAATGCAAATGAATTGGCAGATAATATTGCAAAACTGAACAGCATATATGGCAATATGCTGAACTCAATGGGTTAAATCAATCAAGCAGAATCAAGTATAAAAAGATATTATGGGTGGAACCAAGAACTGTCCGGAAACCCCGCGACAACGAATGATTGGCATGATGTACCTGGTACTGATTGCCTTACTTGCACTGAATGTCTCCAGCGAAATTTTAAACGGTTTTACACTGGTGGATGACAGTCTGCATACTTCTACTCTTTCCATTGATGAGCAGAATCGTCGCCTCTATCAGGAATTTCACGCTATGTATGCAGAAAATCCGCAAAAGGTAGGTGAATGGCTCGAGAAAGCAAAAATTGTTCAACGGGAAGCTGATGAGCTTTTCAACTATATCCATCAGTTTAAAGTCGATATTCTTAAGCTTGCTGATAAAGAAAAAGCCGACACAATAGCGGCAAGAAAGATTTACAAAAGGGAAGATTTGAATGTGCCTTCGCATTATGCATTAAATGAAGGAAATGGGACTAAGTTAAAAGAAAAAATTGAACATTTTCGCGATTTGATGATTTCTCTTGTTAACGGTAATCATGGAGATCATGAAGTGTTTCAAGACGTCTTTTACACAGGTAATATCAATAATAAATCCTGGGAAATAGCCACTTTCGACAATATGCCGGTTTCCGCCGTAATTACTATTCTTACCAAATATCAGAATGACGTGCGAAACACAGAATCGAAAGTTATACAACACCTGAAAGAAAGTACGGACGAAGGCGATGTCAGGGTAAACAAACTTGATGCTTTCGTAGTGGCTGAATCCAACTATGTAATGGAAGGTCAGGAATATCGTGCAAAAATTTTGTTGGCAGCAATAGACACCACCAAAGCTCCTAACATATATGTAAATGGCAACAAATTAGCCGGTAACAATTATGTTGCTACCGCTTCACGCGTTGGTGAGCATAGCTATTCCGGATATGTTGAATTTCCTAATAATCTCGGTGAAATTCAAAAATTCAATTTCACAAGCAAATACAATGTTGGCAAGCCGGCAGCCATCATTTCAAATGATGATTTGAATATCCTGTATCGTGGGTTCGATAACAACATCAGTATTTCAGCACCGGGTATTCCAACCGAAAATTTACGCATAGACGTTAAAGGCGGAACTGCCACACAAAAGTCTAGCGGCAAATACATCATCAAGCCCACCGCCAACAGTGTTGAGGTTTCGGTCATAGGCAATATAGGCGGAAGGCAAATAAATATGGGAAGTAACACCTATAGGGTACGTCAGTTACCTGACCCCAAACCCTATGCGGTGTATAAAGATAATAACGGTAACATGCGAAGCGTATTTGACGGCAGCGTACATGGGCCTACCTTTGTAGCCGGTAATCCGACGGTAACAGCAGGTTATGGCGAAGATGCCCTGATACAAGCCAATTTTACGGTAAAATCATTTGCCATTAGAATAGGCCGGAGAACCTATAATTCGAACGGACCCAATTTCTCTGCAGAACAAATTGCTGTCATCAGCAATTTACCGTCCGGAACACCCCTGATCATACAACGTATCATGGCAGCGGGACCCGACGGACTGGACAGAAACCTGTCAGCTGTAGCAATTGAAGTGCTGTAAGAATTTTATAGACTTTATAACCCAAAAAGCATCAATTTAAAGGAGACGAAAATATAAACATATGAAGACAATCAATAAAATCCTTGTTTCTATTTTTTTAATATACGGACTCAATGCATCAGCGCAGGATCCAAATCTGAATTTCTTTGACAGCAGCGGTGTTATCAATTATTCCGAAATGCTGACCAATGATTTGGGTTATTTACTCACTCATATGGATAACAGAGCTGATGATGTAGTTTGGGCACACATCACCTACAGCATCATCGACATGCGGGATAACATCAACACACAATTGGCGTTCCCGACCGGACAAGATGCTAATTTCAAAAATCTTTTCAGACTGATTGCTGAAGCCATTGTAGATAAAACACCGGTTTATTACCCCAATGAAGCAGAATTAACACCTGTTTTTGACACAGTGAATCTTGTGCCCCGTAACAAGTTATCAGATGTTTTCTTTATTGAAACATTTGTAGGTGGTGCACAATATATCGACCCGCTTTTTGAACTTGATTCAGTCAGCAATACCGTATCACTCAACAACCGTATCTACGATCGTTTTGCAAGAGGGGTCAATAAATTTTTAATCCAGCAAGTGTACTACTTCGATACACATCTTTCAAGAATGCACAGCAAAATAATAGGCATTGCACCCCTGATGATCATGGAGGATGCCATGGCACCTATTTTCCCATCTTTTGATGATGAAGAAGACACAAGTGACGACGCAGCTGACATGCAGCAGCTAAAGAACACGCTTCGGGAATCCATTGTTTGTTGGTTGCTTTATGATGACTTGCAAGCTCATTTCTCCAAACAGCCGGTTTTTCCTGAAAACAACATGGCACAAAGGATCAGCTATCACGAGTTCTTTTCGAAGAAGATGTATTCTTCTTATCTGATAGGTGATAACAACCTTATGAAAAGGCTTTACAGCAACACATCAACATTAAGCAGCGCAGAGCTCAGCGAAGAAATTACCAATATCGAACGTAAATTAATTGAGATAGAATCGCAACTTTGGGGGAAATAAAAACATGCGCATAGCCGGTTTAATCTCGGGAGGAGTAGATAGTTCAGTGGTCGTTCACCTGCTAAAAGAAGCGGGATACGACCCTACCCTGTTTTACATCAAAATAGGCAGGGATGATGATGATCTGTTGCACTGCGATTCGGAGGAAGACATTGAAATGGCCACGCTGGTTGCTCACAAATACGACTGCAAATTGGAGATTATCGACTTGCATCGTGAATATTGGGATACGGTCGTTGCCTACACAATCGATAAGGTCAGAAAGGGTTTTACGCCCAATCCGGACGTGATGTGCAACAAATTGATCAAGTTCGGTGTATTCGAAGAAAAGGCCGGCCAATACTTTGATAAAACGGCTACAGGTCATTACGCAACCATCATCGAAAAGGACGAAAAAATCTACCTTGGAACAGCCAAAGACGCCCTAAAAGACCAAACGGATTTCCTGGCACAAATCAATCATTTGCAAGTTTCCAAACTGATGTTCCCCATTGGCAATCTGATGAAAGAAGAAGTGCGCCGGATCGCAACACAAGCCAATTTGCCAAGTGCAAAACGGCATGACAGTCAGGGTATTTGCTTCCTGGGCAAAGTAAACTACAACGATTTTATCCGCAGGTATTTAGGAGAAAAAAAAGGACCTATCGTTGAATTGGAAACCGGAAAAATTTTAGGATATCACAAAGGCTATTGGTTTCACACAGTTGGGCAACGCAAAGGATTGGGACTTTCCGGAGGTCCCTGGTTTGTCATTCGGAAGGATGTTGAAGCCAATATTATTTGGGCTTCCAGGGGTTACGAAGTCGAGGCAGTCTATGGGAAAGAATTCACCATGCAGGACTTTCACTTTATCACAGAAAATTCCTGGACAGACCTTCATTCAGGAACAGACATCACCTTCAAGATCAGACACACACCTGAATTTACTCCGGGGAAAATCTTTAAAACCGATAACGGATACCAGGTACTTTCATCTGAAAAAATACACGGCATTGCTCCGGGACAATTTGGAGTTATTTATGATGCGGATAGTAAGATATGCATCGGCAGCGGAGAAATTATTTCTGCCTGAAAAACAATTGAACGGGCGTTCCCTTAAAATTCCACTTCGACCTGATCTTATTTTCCAAAAACCGTCTGTATGGTTCCTTGATGTACTGAGGTAAGTTGGCAAAGAAAATAAAGGTAGGTATTTGAGTATTGGGCAACTGGGTGATGTATTTAATTTTAATGTACTTCCCTTTCAGAGCCGGAGGCGGATAATTCTGGATCAATGGCAATAAAAACTCATTCAATTGAGAAGTGGGAATTTTCCTTTGTTTGTTTTTATAAACCTCTACAGCCGATTCAACCACTTTTAGAATGCGTTGTTTGGTAATTGCCGATGTGAAAACAATCGGGAAATCAACAAAAGGAGCAAAACTATCACGTATTGACTTTTCAAGTTCCTTGACATCTTTAGGGTCCTTGTCCGTGATCAAATCCCACTTATTAACAGCGACTACCAGGCCTTTTTTGTTTTTCTGGATCAACGAGAAGATGCTCATATCCTGCCCTTCAAGTCCGCGGGTGGCATCTACCATCAAAATGCAGACATCTGCATTTTCGATGGCACGAATGGAGCGCACCACAGAATAATACTCCAAATCTTCCTGCACTTTGGCTTTTTTACGTATGCCGGCGGTATCAATCAAATAAAAATCGTGTCCGAATTTATTAAAGCGTGTGTAAATCGAATCGCGTGTTGTTCCGGGGATATCCGTTACAATGGTTCTTTCTTCACCGGTGAAGGCATTGATAATGGAAGATTTTCCAACATTCGGACGTCCAACTATTGCAAAACGCGGGAGAGTAAGCAGTTCGGCTTCCTCAGATTTTTTTTCTACGGTACCGAGTAATTCTACCACACGATCCAACAATTCACCCGTACCCAGACCATTGATGGCAGAAACGATGAAAGGATCACCCAATCCCAAAGCATAAAACTCAGCGGCACTGTACTGCCAGTCGAAGGTATCCGACTTATTGGAAACTACTATAACAGGCTTATCAGCTCTCCTTAAAATTGCAGCAACCTCATTATCCAGGTCAGTAATGCCGGTCTGGACATCCACAACAAACAGAACCACATCAGCTTCTTCCAAAGCCAAGGTCACATGTTTTTTGATCTCTTCTTCAAAAACATCCTCCGTGTTCACCACCCAACCTCCGGTGTCAATCACGGAAAACTCGCGCCCTACCCACTCACATTTACCATATTGACGATCACGTGTAGTTCCTGCCTGCTCATTCACAATGGCACGGCGACTCTTGGTAAGCCGGTTGAACAAAGTGGATTTACCAACATTTGGACGTCCTACGATAGCGACAATATTTCCCATTTTGAT
>JAAYQF010000092.1 GCA_012519425.1 Bacteroidales bacterium
GTAACCAAAAAAAGTAAACAGTGATTTAAATGACAATAATTGACGTTTGGAATTATATCAAAAGCAGCTTTCAATATCTTTTAAAAAAATGGAAGCTTATTGTAATAGTTGGATTAACCGGTGGCGTGATAGGTTTGACACTTTCTTTTGTTATAAAGCCTACATATACTGCTAGATTGTCATTCTCTTTGATTGAAGGAGGTGGAAAAGGTGGCTTGATGGATTTAGCCAGCAATTTAGGTTTTGCATCTCTTTTAAATAGTGGCAATGATGTTTTTAGTGGAGATAATCTGTTGGAGATTATGAAATCGAAACATGCAGTTGGGCAAACTTTATTGTCGACTGTAACCTACAAGGGTCAGGAAATGACCTTAATGGAGGCTTATATTGATTATAACGATCTTCGTAAAAAGTGGTCAAAAAGTAAAAAACAGTCGTTAAGAGAAGTTTCTTTTCCCGTTGATCAGGATTCAGAAACTTTAACGCGCGTACAGGATAGTATCATTTCATCTGTTTATAGTAGGTATATCAAGAAGAATGAATTAAAAGTCAACAGATTAAACAAGAGAGTTGGCATGTCACAAATATTATTTACCAGTAAAGATGAAGAGTACTCCAAGTTATTTGTTGAAAATTTAATGGATCAAACTTCCGCTTTTTACAAGGAAACCAAAACGGCACAAGCCGTAGAAAATTTGAATACGGTGCAAAAAACAGCCGATTCAGTACGACATCTTTATGAAACAGCTTTAGAGCACAGTTCGTCCTTGTCAAGTGTCAATGTCAACAGGGCCATGCAAACGGCTATGGTTCCTAAATTGAAACAGGAATACGATGTGCAGCTGTATGGTACTGTTTACGCAGAGGTTTTAAAAAATTTAGAAACCCTCAAATTAGATTTAGCCAGGGAGACCCCAATTATTCAAATCATCGATAAGCCGAGATTTCCATTAAAAAAAGATAAGTTGGGAAAAATAAAAGGAGTTGCATTGGGAGGTATCTTCGCAGGTTTTCTAATTGTATTAGTTTTATTGGTGCAGTATTTTTTCGGCATGCTTCAAAAAGATACTCAACGAGAAAATCAATAAGTTGATTGTATGTTTTTACTGAATAAGAAAAAAGCAAATGCATAAAAAATACTCCAATTACAGACCTCTGATTGAAAGTTTCATATCTCTGTATTTGCTGAATGCACTTAATTTATTACTTCCTTTGGTCACGCTTCCTTATTTGTTTAGGGTTGTCGGAGCTTCAAATTACGGAATTTACGCCTTTGTTTATGTAATTATTCAGTACGTTTTGATGGTAAGTAATTATGGATTTGATTTCTCAGCCACAAAACAAATAGCGCAGTCAAAAGAATCCCCTGAAAGAATCAGCACAATTTATCACGCTGTCATTGCCAGCCGCTTGTTACTTACCGTTGTGAGTGTGGGCGTCTTATTTGTTTTCGCATTGATTTTTATGAATGATATACAGCACAGATTGTTGTTATTAGGATTAGGGATTGTCGCAGGAGAAATATTTATACCGATATGGTTGTTTCAAGGATTGGAGAAGATGCGCTTTATCACCATCGTTAATGTTATATCTAAGTCCATTTTCACCGTGCTGATATTTGTTTTGATAAAAGATGAAAGTGATTTTCAATATATAATTCTGTTAAATTCGTTTGGGTCTATCGCAGCTGGCATAGTTAGTACCTTAATTGCATACAAATACATCGGTATCAAACCCACCAAAATTGGAATAAATGATATCCTTTTTCAGCTAAAGGATGGAATGGCGGTTTTTGGCTCAACCCTGGGTATGAATTTGTATAGGAACGCCAATATTTTTATTTTGGGAATTTTTGTGAGTGATGCATCAGTGGGTGTGTATGCTGCGGCTGAAAAAGTTATTAAAGCCGTTCAAAGCGTTGTATCTCCAATCGCTCAGGCATTGTTCCCCCACTTAGGCAGCAGATTTAAATCCGGTACCATAAAAGACAATATTAAAATTCTACTCAACATTGTAAAAAAACTTTCAGTTATTTTGTTGATTCTAAGTATATTGACTTTGTTCTTCGCTCCTTTTATTGCTAAGTTTATTGGTGGAAAAGAATTGATTCATGCAACTCCCCTTATTCGGACTATGTCCCTGGTTATATTTTTCGGCGGACTTAATTATTTGTTGGGAATAGTTGGCTTGATAAATTTTAACCGGCAGAAGGATTTTTTTGTCTATGTTATGCTGGCTGGTCTGTTCAGTATAATGTTTTTGCTACTGACTGTTCAACAATTAGATAATTTAGCTGCAGCAATAGCGATGTTGTTGTCAGAAATGTTGTTATTTGTCGGATGTGGATACGGGATATATCGATTGTACTATCATAATAAGAATGGCTGATGCAAGAAGGTGTCATCAATATTGTCATTTTAATTTCTTTTTTGATAGAAGTAGTGCTTCTGCTGAGATTAGAAAAGGTGTTATGGGATACCTATTATACGCCCTTGAACTTTTTGATGATACCTTACACAGGGATAGTGTTACTTAATATCCTCCTTCCGGTAAATTTAGATTTTTATCCTTTCTATTTTCCCAGTATTTTAATTTGGAGCATTGGACTAATTATTTTCTTTATACCCAGCTTATTATTGGGATTAATTTATAATAAACATAAACCTGAAGAAAAAAAGGAATTTCCCGATCCTGCTACGTTTAAATCTTTATATATTATCGGATCTGTTTTGTTGGTGTTTACTCTATTTTATATTTATAGAAAAACTCTTACCCTGGAGGAAATTATTGGATCTGATGAATTTGCCAGTGAAACATTGGCAAGAGGTGTTTGGGCTCACATACGTGAGGTGTTGTTGGCGGTAATGATATTGTCCATATATCTTGTCAATAAGAACAGAGCCTGGTTGTTTATTTTAATATTCGGAGTATTAATTGTCTCTATCACATATCAGGTTAAAGGATGGGTTATTATTCCTGTTTTAGCGGGAATTATCATGAGACTGATTGCCAAAAAAACCATTTTAAAACTGAAATATGTTTTATATACTGTAATTGGTGGATTTGCCATCTTTTTTCTTAGCTATTATTTGTTGTATGTATTTACAGTTGAAGATGGTGAACTGGACAGCAATTTGATGGCTTTTATTTACAATCATTCTATTTTTTATTTAACAAGCGGGACAGCCGGCTTAGGTATGGACTTAAAAGCCGGTATATTAGAACAAGCTCATCCGGAATATATTTTTGCACCTTTTCATAATTTATTGTCGTTGATAGACGGGAGATCCATTGTAGTACCTATTAATTCTCTGTATATCGACATTGGATGGGCAGGCTCGAATGTACGTACGTTTTTTGGGACTTTATACATTAACTTAGGTTTTTGGTGGACCATATGCTACATTTTAATATTCAGTGCCGTCATTTACGGTTTAGTGTTCAGAATGAAGCATAAACCAAGCCTTTGGACATTGAGTATAATCTCTTTTGTTAACGGACTGTTAGTTATGGGATGGTTTGATTTTTATTTTGCAACTTTATCAGTTATTGAAATACCTTTGACACTGTTATTTTTCAGTGGCCTGATTTCTTTGAAGAGTGTTTCGTTTAAGAACAAGGATAACATCATACATCCATTAACCTCTAAAAAGAAGATGTTGAAGGTATAGTTTTATATCTTTTTCGCTAAAACACAGATATTGTCAATGACAAATAACGACATAATACCCATTATACTTTTAAACTGGAATGGTTGGAATGATACCGTTGATTGCCTGAGTTCACTTTATAACTCCCGGTATAAAAACTTTTGTGTTGTTGTTGCCGATAATGGTTCCACGGATGATTCCATACCCAACATTATTCAATGGCTTCAGGAAGCGCGTAAAGAGTACCACATTTTAGAGAAAAATGAAAAAATAAAAAACTTAAAATTCGGATGTTGTTACCTGATTCAATTTGATACAAACCACGGGTTTGCAAAAGGGAATAATTTAGTCATCGAATCACTCGTTGAAACAAATTATCAAAATGCATTATTGCTGAATAATGATACGCAGGTTACACCTGATTTTTTAACTGAACTAGTTACATTCCGGAAAAAAAAGCCTCAGTATAAAATTTTGACTCCTTTGATATGTTGCTATGACGACAAGGAACAAATATGGAATGCAGGTGGAAAATTATTTTGTGGTTTTAGGAAGTATTATCATCAAGGAAAGAATATAAAGCAAGTTAAGTTAACAAGCATGATTAACATCACTTTTGTGACAGGATGCGCCTTGTTCTTCCATAGAGATGTGCTGACCAACAACAAGCTTTTTACGGAAAGATTCTTTTTCGGTGAGGAGGATTTTGAGTTGTCAATGCGTATGAAAAAGCTTCGCATCAAGATGGCATGTGTGACATCTTCCTTAATTTACCATAAAGTAAGTTCTTCTACGTCAGAGGTGTTAAGCTTGAATAAAACCTATGTTTATTATTTGAGCAGGTTTATAAATATTAAATTGAACACAAACGCTGTACTCTTTCAACTTTGGAAGTATTTTTATTCAGTGTATATTTTTTATTTATTGAGAAGAAAACAACACTCATTTCGGGATGTGCGTTTTTTTATTAAAAAGCTTTTTGTTGATGTTAAACGTTATAATAAACTTGACAGAGATATGTTTTTTGAAATACTAAATTCGAAGAATTTTTATCAAAATGGATGATATCAGGAACAAACTTTCAGCTTTGTGTAGAGCCTTCTTAGGACTTTGTATTCGTGTATGGTATTCGATATTTGGATTCCATAAAAAAGAGTGCTTGAATACACAAGAAAGAGAGGTTCCGGTTATCGTTTCTCTGACCAGCTATGGGCGCAGAGTTACCAAAACATTGCCTTTTGCCCTGATTTCTCTTTTGAAGCAAAGATTGAAGCCGGACCGAATTATTGTTTGGTTGGATGAAGATAATTGGAGTGATGAAAATTTCCCTAAACGACTGCAAACCTTTAGAAGACAAGGTGTAGAATTTAAGTTTTGGGAGGATATTCGTTCATATAAAAAATTAATACCGGCTATAATAAAATATCCTGATGCTATCATCATTACCGTAGATGATGATTTGTACTATCACCGAGGTTTATTGCATGACCTTTATAACAGCTATTTACTGCATCCTCAAAAGATACATGCTGCAGTAACACATCAGCCCCTGAGGGATAGCAAAGGAGAACTACTTCCATATAATTTGTGGAAAAAAGAAGTGTCTGATAACAGCATTCCTGAACTATTTCCAACAGGAGGAGCGGGTTGCTTGTATCCACCGGGTAGCTTACATAAAGAAACCATAAATAAGGAAGTGTTCATGCGACTTTGTCCAACTGCCGATGATGTCTGGTTTTGGGTTATGGCAAGATTGCAATCAACCGAACATGTAACGGTAAACACAAAGATGTACCTAATTGTTGATTTATTATACGAGTTTACACATAAAGATGCTGCTCTTCAACACAAAAATGTGTATGAAAATGCAAATGATGTTCAACTCAAACAAGTTTTGAAACATTATGATTTAAAATGACAAACGTAAATAAAAATATCAAAGTCACGGTTATTTGCCCTGTGTTTAATGAAGAAAAATATGTGGCACAATGTATTGAAACTATCTTAAACCAAGATTTCCCACTTGAACAATTAGAGTTTCTGATTGTTGATGGTATGAGTACAGACAAGACCCGGGAGATTGTTGAAACATATGCTCAAGAAAATAGTTTTATTACGCTGTTGGATAATCCTCATCGATATGTTCCCCATGCCTTGAATAAGGGAATAAAGTATTCCCGTGGAGATGTGATTATCAGGATTGACGGGCACTGTGAGTATCCCCGTAATTATATTTCATCGCTTGTAAAGTATTTGTATCAATTAGATGCTGATAATGTGGGAGGAGTATGTGAGACTTTACCTGCGAATCAATCTTCCATCAGTAAAGCTATAGCCATTGCTTCTAGTCACGTTTTTGGTGTTGGAAATTCCAGACATAAGATAGGTGCAAATCAAATCGTTGAAACAGACACAGTTCCTTTCGGGTGTTATAAGAAAGAAGTTTTTGATAAAATCGGGTTGTTCGATGAAGATTTAATCCGTAACCAAGATGATGAGTTTAACGCACGATTGATCAATAACGGTGGTAAAATTTATTTGATTCCCGAAATTAAAATTAATTATTATGCACGAAATAATTTAAGTAAAATGGCAGCGATGTATTTTCAATACGGCTTGTTCAAGCCGTTAGTCAATAAAAAGCTGGGGAAGCCTGCCACATTGCGTCAATTTTTTCCGTTATTTTTTGTTGTAGGGCTGATAGTCGGCTTCATACTGAGTTTTTTATCAAAATATTTTTTGTTTATATATTTAACTATACTTCTGTTGTACAGTTTTATCGGTCTTGGTATCGGAATCAAATCAGCTGTAAAAAATAAAACTTTTTCATTGATATGTCATATTCCCATTACATTTTTCATCATACATATCAGTTATGGTTGGGGGTATTTCAAAGGTTTAATGAAATTGTTATTAAAAACTGATTTTAATGTTCAGTCAAGTAGATGAAAAGTCAAATAAACTCACTGCTGTAGGGTGTGCAGGCAGTTTTTACAATATTTTAAACTATTTTTGCCCGACATTAAGAATACGCTTTGTTACCTGTGCTAAAAAATAAAAGATTTATGAAGGTTAATTTTTCTCCTCCTTATATTGATCAATCTGTTATTGATGAGGTTGTTGATACGCTGAAATCCGGTTGGATTACAACAGGGCCGAAGGTCAATGCACTTGAATCTGAAATAAAAAATCTGACTTCGGCAAAGGAAGTTTTATGTGTCAATTCCTGGACTTCAGGTGCAATCATGATGCTGAAATGGTTGGGATTAAATGAAGATGATGAGGTGATTGTACCTGCGTATACATATGCTGCAACAGCTTTGGCGGTAATTCATGCGGGTGCCAAACCCGTCATGGTTGATGTAAAAGATGATTTCAATATTGATGTTGATTGTATTCGTCGAGCCATCACACCTAAAACAAAAGCGGTTGTTGCTGTTGATATTGCCGGATTTCCTTGTGATTATGACAGGATTATGGAATTAGTTCAAGAACCGGAAATTATTCAACAGTTTAATCCATCATCAGATATCCAGAAAAAGATAGGAAGAATTTTGATTATAAATGATGCAGCCCATTCTCTTGGAGCCTTTTTTAACGAAAAAATCAGGACCGGCTCAGAAACGGACATTTCAATTTTTTCATTGCATGCCGTCAAAAATATTACAACTGCTGAGGGTGGAGTCATATGTTTAAACCTTCCTGAAAGTAGTTTTGACAATGTAGCACTTAAGGCTGAATTGAAAATAATGGCATTGAACTGTCAAACCAAAGATGCCTTTTCGAAAATGAAAGCAGGTAATTGGAAGTATGATATTGTCGGTTTAGGGATGAAAATTAACATGCCTGATGTGAATGCAGCTATAGGACTGGCTCAAATGCGAAAAATTCATACTCTGATAGCTAAGCGAAAAAGAATTTTTGAAAAATATAATAAAGCCTTTGGCCGATATGACTGGACAGTATTGCCACCCATGAATTCGGGTGGAAAAGAAACCTCTTACCATTTGTATCCCATTCGAATCAAGGGTGTAACTGAAAATCAGAGAAATGAAATTATCCGAAAAATGGCAGAGAAAGAAGTGAGTGTGAATGTTCATTTTATCCCTTTGCCAATGCTTACTTATTTTAAAAGCCTTGGATTTCATATTGCTGATTATCCCGTTGCTTATCAAAATTATGCTTGTGAAATTTCATTGCCGGTTCATGCTCAGTTGACAGATGATGAGGTGGACTTTGTGATAGATTCTTTTATCCATTCATACAATGAAGTGATGGGTTGATCATGATACGTTTTTTTGATGTTTTTTTTGCTCTGATTGGACTGATCCTTTTGTTTCCTCTTTTTCTTGTTGTCTATTGCATGATAAAGGTTGAAAGTCCTGGTAAGGGAATATATAAACAAGAGAGGATAGGCAAGAATCATCGTCCCTTTTATTTGTATAAATTTAGGAGCATGTATGTGAATGCTGAATCGTCAGGTTTGTTGACTGTAGGTTCCGGGGATAAAAGGATTACTAAAACCGGTCGTATAATCAGGAGGTTTAAGATTGATGAATTGCCCCAACTTGTCAATATTATAAAGGGGGATATGAGTATTGTCGGTCCCCGACCGGAAGTCGAAAAATACGTTAAACTCTACACAAAAGAGCAACAAAGAGTCTTGTCTGTAAGACCCGGCATAACCGATTATGCATCCATCAAATATATGGATGAGAATGTTTTACTATCTCAGGCCGGCGATCCGGAGTCTTTGTATATCAATAAGATTATGCCTGATAAAATACGTTTGAACATGATATATGTTGACAATCAGACTTTAAAAGAGTACTTTAAAATTATTTTTCTCACAATATTTAAAATCTTCAGATAAAACAGGCCATTGCCCATTCCAAAACCCCGCTATAATATGCACGCATTAGAAACCCTTTTTCAACAATATACAGGACGTAAGCCTGACCATATCGAAGAACTTTTGGCTTCGGGTTCTAATCGTAAGTACTTTAGAATTACCGGTGGTGACGTTGTGGTGATAGGCGTTGAAGGGACTTCAATAAAAGAAAATCAGGCATTTATCGCCATGTCCCGTCACTTTAGAAACAAGGCTTTACCGGTACCCCAAGTGTTGGCTCAGTCGGATGACAGCCGGTTTTATCTTCAGGAAGATTTGGGTGATGTGGTGCTCTTCGATTTTATAGCAGAAGGAAGAAAAACCGGAGTTTTTTCAGAAAAAGAAAAGGAGATGCTGCGCAAAACACTGCGCTTGCTGCCCGCTTTTCAAATAAAAGGAGCTGAAGGACTCGATTTCTCTGTCTGTTATCCCCAACCTGAATTCAATGCCCGGACTATTTCGTGGGACCTGAATTATTTTAAATATTGTTTTCTAAAAGCTACAGGCATAGAGTTTTTGGAAGGTAAGCTTGAAACCGATTTCCAAAATCTGTCGGATGTCCTGCTCCGTACACCATCTGATGCTTTTATGTACCGCGATTTTCAGAGCCGCAACGTAATGATCAAAGATGGTCAGCCCTATTTTATAGATTTCCAAGGTGGAAGGCGTGGTCCCTTGCATTATGATGTGGCGTCATTCCTGTGGCAGGCAAGAGCTAATTTCAGTGATGAGTTGCGGGCGGAATTGCTTGAAGAATACATAAGTGCGTTGAAAGAATTGCGGGAAATCGATGCGGATGAATTTCAGAAACAACTGAAACATTTTGTTTTGTTTCGGACGCTTCAGGTACTGGGTGCCTATGGATTTAGAGGATATTTCGAAAAGAAACCACATTTCCTTCAAAGCATTCCTTTTGCGTTAAAAAACTTAAGGCAACTTCTTCATGAGGATATGAGTGCCTATCCGTATTTGGCAGAAATACTTCAACAATTATGTGATTTGGAGCAGTTTCAGGAGTCGGTTCCATCCCAATACCTGGTTGTAAAAGTATATAGTTTCTCCTATAAGAAAGGCATTCCTCACGATGATTCAGGGAATGGCGGAGGTTTTGTTTTCGATTGCCGGGCTTTGCACAACCCGGGCAGATATGCACAATACGCAAAATTGACCGGGCTTGATCAACCGGTGATTGATTTTTTGGAAGAGGATGGTGAAGTGCAGCCGTTTCTCGAACAAGCTTATCAATTGGTTGATGCATCGGTGCAACGGTATAAAGAACGTGGATTCACCAGTTTGATGGTAAGCTTTGGTTGTACAGGAGGTCGGCATCGCTCGGTTTATGCGGCCCAGAAGATGGCTGAACACATCCACCGGAAGTTTGGTGTTGAGGTGCAATTGATACACCGGGAGCAAAAAATTCAAACTACATTTTCGTCATGAAAGCCATGATTTTTGCCGCGGGACTCGGCACGCGACTGAAACCCCTTACTGACACAATCCCCAAAGCATTGGTGCCCATAGGCGGAAAACCTTTGCTGGCTCATGTAGTAGAAAAGCTAAAAGATGCGGGGGCAGAGGAAATCATGATCAATGTGCATCATTTCCCGGATCAGATCATCGAATATGTGCGTTCACAGCGCAACTTCGGCATTCGCATTGAGTTTTCGGATGAACGCGATGATTTGCTTGAAACCGGTGGAGGTGTACGCAAAGCCGCTTATTTTTTCGATGATGGCAAACCTTTCCTGGCGCATAATGTTGATATTCTGTCAAACTTGAAGATAAAAGAACTGTATGAATATCACTTAAAATCTCATTCATTGGCTACCCTGGTAGTGAGTGAGCGGTTAACTTCACGTTATCTGCTTTTCGACGACAATCTTTATCTCAAAGGATGGATGAATGAAAAAACCGGTGAATTGCGTCCCGCAGGTTTTAATAAGCCTGAACTGTACCGTAAACTGGCATTCTCGGGTATCCAGGTCTTATCTACAGAGGTTTTCGAGTTGATGAAAGATTTCGGAGAACGGTTCTCTATCGTGGATTTTTATCTGTCATGGGTGCACTCACAAGCTATCAAAGCCTTTATTCCTGATGATTTTCAGATGATTGATGTGGGTAAACTCGATGTTTTAGATGAAGCAGAAAAGTTTTATCAGACATTATAAGTCTGTAACCGAATCTTATCAGGGAGCCGCAAATTTTTCTGTTAATTTCTTGGCGTACTCTGTTACTTCCGCCAAGCCATTTTTTCCTGAATAGCCATTGATAAGCATCAGCAAGTTGGTGGTTTCGAGTGAAATTTTAGTGCGTTCTTCGTCGCTCGTAGGCGTGCCGATACCGCCTATGTTGTCCCGGTAAACGGGTAGTCCTTCGATGTTGAGTAGTCCGCGACCAATGGCTTCAAACTTTTCATCGGTTTTTCCCACCCCCAAAATTAAATCCCCTTCGATTTTATCTGCGTCAAATCCTCCGATAGAATAACCATACTTCATCGAAACGAGGTTGATTAAATCGACCACTGTACTGATCTGATAAAGCGGAATTCCACGCACAATACGCCTGCAAAGCGCTTCTGCTGATGGGCGGTAGCGGTTGGGGTCTTTGCCTAGCTTTTTGTAAGCCTCGCGGGTTTCAATGATGTTCGGCAATTTGTTGATTTTACTCAAAGGGGTTTTAGCTGCAAATTTCTCTGAAAAATCTGTAATCTCCTGCCAAAGCTCTGCATTGTAAGGGGTGTTTTTTACCTTGCACTGAATGGCTGAAAAGGCAAATTCGGGGCATGCTGCTAAAATTTCATCGGATATGGAGATGTTTATCATTGATATTTAACTTTTTGTTTAATGTGTTTAGTCTGTAATGTTTAACTGTTTAACTGTTTAACTGTTGAAGTGAGAACAAAGAGTAAAGACAAAAGAACAAAGACGAAGAACGATGAACGAGAATAAACCAAACCACGCGACCCCGGAACACGGAACCCGTTAACTTCCCTAGCTTCTCGATTAATTGCCCGATTCCTCTTTAGAGGTTAGGATGCTGTTACAAAAACCGCTTTAACTTTTTCAGACCCTTAAACGGGGCGTATTTAGGTTTCAAGTCAAACCAGTTTCGTGATGTTACGATGGATCGTTGATGACTAAAAGCGAGGAAGCTGTGATGTCCGTGATAACGGCCCATGCCGCTGTTACCCACGCCACCGAAAGGCATTTTGTGGTTGCCGATATGCAGTAGCGTGTCGTTTACACAACCTCCGCCCGAACTTGTTTTGTAAAGGATATTGTTGGCAGATTTTTTAGTGCCGAAGAAATATAAAGCCAGGGGTTTTTCATTGGAGTTGATGTAGTTAATTGGCTCATCAATATTTTCAAAAGTGAAAATCGGTAGAATAGGACCAAAAATCTCTTCTTGCATAATTGGGTCATCCGGATTCAGGTTGTCAATCAATGTAGGCTCAATATATTTATCTGCAATATTTGTTTTTCCACCATGTAAAATCCGTCCTCTCTCCATCAACCCTATAAGACGCTTCATGGCTTTATCGTTGATGATACGCGGATAAAAGGCACTTTCTTGTGGATTTTCGCCAAACATTTCCAACAATGCTGACTTCATCTTTCTCACCAGTTTATCCTTAACCGAAATGTGCACAAAAAGATAATCTGGTGCCACGCAGGTTTGTCCGGCATTGATGGTTTTGCCCCACATGATACGCCGTGCAGCAATGGTTAAATCTGCATTTTTATCAACGATGCAGGGACTTTTCCCGCCCAACTCGAGCACTACAGGCGTAAGGTGTGCTGAAGCCGCTTTCATAACGATTTTCCCCAAAGACGGACTTCCGGTAAAGAAAATCAAGTCGAAACGTTCTTTCAGCACCATTTCATTCACTTCCCGTCCGCCTTGAATAACACTGATATACTCTTTTGGAAATGTTTCTGTGATTAATTGTTCGAGGACTTTGGCGGTGTTTGATGAATAGGGTGCAGGCTTCAGCATGGTACAGCATCCTGCAGAAATGGCTCCCACAAGCGGATTGAGCAAAAGGTGCATGGGGTAATTCCAAGGTGCCATGATCAGCGTCACACCTAACGGCTCATAATGGATTTTTCCTGCAGACGGAAAGAGCTTCAAAGGCATTGAAACCCGCCTTGGCTTTGTCCAACAATGCAGATTTTTCAGGTGATAATCGATCTCACCCAGCACGATGCTGATTTCGGTCAGGTAGGCTTCTTCCTTCGATTTGTGCAGGTCTTGCCAAAGAGCCTCACTTATTTCCGCTTCGTACTTGAGGATAGCAGCTTTCAACTTCCGCAAATTCTCAATCCGAAAGTCAAGACTTTTCGTCTTATGCGTATCAAAAAACTGACGATGGCTTTCCAGTTTCGTTTTGATATCTTTTTCTGTTGAATTTATCATTTTAATTTTATTATTAAGCCCAAAGGAATTTTTGATGCAATGTTGAATGAAGAACAAAGAACAAAGACAAAAGAACAAAGACGTAACTTCCCTGGCTTCCTTAACTTCCTAACTACCAGCTACTAACTACTA
>JAAYQF010000093.1 GCA_012519425.1 Bacteroidales bacterium
GGGGCTGTTTGGTTTTGACAGCAGGTAGAAGGGGTAAGTAAGCATGTCGAGCGGGGTGAAAACGGCTCGTAAATAACGGTTCACACACACAATAACTGGCGAATATAACTACGCTTTCGCTGCCTGATCGAAGTATAGTAGATTAACGGCTTAATCCCGATACAAGGTATTGGGACGAAACATCCTCCAAAGGCCGTCGCTCCGAGGCCGATGATCAGAGGGTGCAGCTAAATCGGGGATAGTGTTGATCAGCCTCGTGATCAGCATGAAATCAAAGAGGATAAGGCAGTAGTTGGTAGCTTCGGTCTTGCCACTGCACGAAAACCCAAACGAAGATAAACATGTAGAAAGCTTATTCGTTCCTTGTTTGGACGAGGGTTCGACTCCCTCCAGCTCCACGAAAATACGCTGATTTTAAGCTAGTTTAAGGAATTACGCACGTTTTCACGCACAAAAAGCCGTGATTACGTGCTTTTTTTATGGTTGTATTCTAATTGAAAGTGTCCGAGGCGGTGTCTCATATTGCCCAACTGCTGCGTTACTTTCGAGGCAGCTCCCTCAAAAAATCATCCACCTTTTTTGAATAGAATTTGTTTTTGTGGGATTAAAAGAATAATGATATTTTTGTTGAATGTAAAACATTTGTAAAAGCCTGCTGATTGGGGTGTGTTTTATGAATGTCAATGGGGTAAATGACGCGTTAGCCGGCGCCTGAGGAAATAATACTCACTAATCTTGAGTGATTTAGTGAAAGAGGCGTAATAATAAAATACTAATTTTATACTAAAAATAAACATAAAAGAATGAATAAGTTAGATAATGTAGAAACAACTGAATTTCAACAAATACAAGGAATAATCTCTTTACACCGTTCGAAAGCACTGCAAACAGTGAATAGCGAAAATTTGCTAACGGCTTGGGAAGTTGGAGCGTTTGTTTCAACTCGACTAAAAAATTCTACGTGGGGAAGCAAAACAGTTAAGCAACTTTCGGAATATTTGAGAATGCAAGACCCTACTTTACGAGGATATAGCAGTCGAAATATCTACAATATGGTTGCTTTTTACGAAGCATACTCATCTTCTCAATTTATTGAATATCAGAAAAGTTTAAAACTGAATGAATTTGTACAACTCAAAACAACGCAAATTGATAATAAGGTAATTGTCCCAACATCGACAGAGCTAATTGTGCAGACAGCGTCTGCACAATTTCCTAACTTTCTGGAATTAACCACTTTATCTAATCATTTTCAAATTATAAATGCTTGTAAAACAACAGAAGAACGTATATTTTACGTGCTTTATGCATATAAAGAGAGTTTAAATGCGAGAGAATTACAACGATGTCTTAAAAACAACACTTTCGCTTCGCTTATGGGCGATAAACACAATTTGTCCAAAGGATTGAAGAATATTTATCCGGGAATTGCTCCAATGCTCAAAGACACCATATTTGTCGATTTTTTAGGATTACCGCAAAAACACTCGGAAAAACGTTTACAAAACAGCATTTTGGAAAATCTGAAAGATTTTATCCTTGAACTTGGAAAAGATTTTCTGTTTTACGACAAGGAATATCCACTACAAGTCGGCAATTCTACATTCAAAATCGATTTGTTGTTTTTTCATAGAGGGTTACAATGTTTGGTCGCTATTGAATTGAAAACGGGAAAGTTCAAACCCGAATATATGGGACAACTCGAATTTTATCTCGAAGCGTTAGACCGTGATGTCCGTCGCAGCAACGAAAATCCAAGTATCGGAATTTTACTCTGTCAAGAGGTTGACCGCAGTGTTGTTGAATATGCAATGAGCCGAAGTTTAAGTCCTACCATGATTGCCAAATACAAACGACAACTTATACCTAAGGAAGTATTGCAACGTTCATTGGAAGAATTTACGCAATTTTTGAATCCCCAAAAATAAAATATGAAGGAAAAATATTGGGGCTGTCTCAAAAGTAAATATTTAACTAGAACCCACAAGGTGTCTTAGAAGTGTCCAAATGAATTTAACTATATCCAACCAATAAAATTACTTCCAATTTCTATCTTTTAATCCGTAATAAAAATTAAACCCATCTTTATATGTGCACCTTTGCGAAGATTATTTTTGTTGTTGGATCAAAAGAATAATGATATTTTTGTTGAACGTAAAACATTTGTAAACACCTATTGATTGGGGTGTGTTTTATGAAAGTTAATGGGGTAAACAACCTGTTAGTGGCAACCGCTTCTATACACTGAAATCATATACAATTGACAAAAAAATGAAAACATTTGTTGAACAATATACTTGGGACGAATTTCAGCTAATCGAAGATATTAGGAGAGTTTTACGTATTACACGCATCGACCGCTTTGCAGGAAATTATCAACCTTATCAAATCCGAGCAAATGAATCTTTATCTCAACTTAGTTTCTTTTCAAATTTGACTAAACAAGATGTTTCAATTGACCTTTATCTTCGTAACTTAAAATTAGATTTTGCAATTCAAGTTTGGGAAATCGCGCAAGACTTGACGAAGAAAAGATATTTTGACTACTTAGAACATAATTGGCTTAGAACAAAAGCCCCATTTAAAGAACTTTCATTCACAAGCAAAAATAGACAAAAAGCCGAAAAATATTTTTATAAAATGCTTGTTGAAACTTGTAATGATGACAAAATTGTTTCGTCAGAAAGAGCGACATTCATAAGACACGAACATGTTGGTTACGACACAGACGATCTGAGACTTGAAGTAATTTTGAATGAAAACAAAATCACAAATGAGATTAGAGACAAGGTTTATAAGCAATACACAACAGACGAAAAAAATTATTCTTTTGACTTAAAAAATCAAAGATTTTCGTTTGAAGATATCAAAGATTTTTTTGTTTACTGCGATAATCATTTATTGAGTTTATTAAACGCAGAAGATGGACAAAAAGAAATTACAGAACAAGAAAAATTTCTTTTTTCGTCTGCTGACATTTCCGACTTAGACGGAATTCTGAGTGCTATTAAACAAGGTGCAAACATTAACGCCATTGACACAAACGGAGAGACGGCATTTACAAAAGTCTTTGAAAATTTTAATTACGAATTATACAATGAAGAACGAAAATTTGACGATAAAACACTTATTGAGCGGACAATTTTAATTGCCTCTAAAATGCTTGAACTTGGTGCAGACATTGACTTGTTTGGCTATGACGGCATAAATGCATTACAGCAAGTTGCTTACTCACATAACCCAATTCTAATGAAATTTTTGCTTGATAATGGAGCAAATCCTAATATCAACTATTTTCCGGAAGACGGACAAGAACACATCAAATCAACGGTTTTAGACACTATTTTAAGCGACTACTATGTATATGATGACGAAGAAAATCTAAACCAATGTGAAACGCTTTTGAAAAATGCAGGAGCAAAACGAAAATAGCGGCAGCCACTAACAATAAGCGTTACAAAACATTGGGTTTAAGTGGTTAAATGAACATTCTTCCTTGCATCAACTTTTATGGCGTATTGACAGTTTTGTGCTCCGAAATCTGCCACTACACACACTCAAACCACTATCAGTATTGTACTTCAATCGCTAAACTGTCCATATCTCAAAACCAAAATTCCTAAAACTTCGAGAATTTGAAAAGTTTTAGGAATTTTGTTTATCTTTGCCGAATGAAAATAATAGAACGTAAAAAATATTTAGAAACACTTAGTGTTCTTAAAGACAAGAATTTAATTAAAGTTGCCACAGGTGTTAGGCGATGTGGAAAATCAACTTTAATGACTCAATTTCAAGACTTGTTGCGTAAAGACAACGACAAGACTCCCATTTTGTCAATTAATTTAGATATGCCTGATTATAGGTTTTTAGCAGAGAAAAATTGGAAAGAAATCTATGATTACATCGTTAAGAATCTAAAAAAAAACACGACCAATTACGTGTTTATAGACGAAGTGCAAAATGTCCCCGAATTTGAGAAACTTTTAGAAGGTTTGTACGTTCACCCGGATATAGATTTGTACGTTACAGGTTCAAACGCATTTTTACTATCGAGCGAATTGGCTACTTTGCTGACAGGTAGAGCTTATGAAATTAATGTATTACCGTTTTCTTTTGCCGAATATTTAGAGTTTACAGGCAAAACCAATAACCCTGACCGGGCTTTTGCGGAATATATGCAAACAGGAGGTTTTCCCGAAGCTGTAAAACTCTCAGCCGAAGGAAATAGTTTTGCGAATGAATATCTGCAAATGGTTTTCAAAAACATATACAACAATGATATTTCAAAACGCTATACTATCTACGCTCAAGAATCTTACCGAGAGGTTGTTAATTTCCTAATAGACTCCATTGGGTCAACTGTTTCGGTAGGGAATATTGCCAAAGTTTTAACAGCCAACAAAAAGAAAATAGACAACAAAACAGTATCGAAGTACATCGATACATTGGTTGAAGCCTACTTGTTTTATAAAGTAAATCGCTACGACATCAAAGGGAAGCAGCATTTGGCAACGCAGGAAAAATATTATTTGGTTGACTTAGGTTTTCGCAATGCATTACTTGGAAAAGAATTAGCAAGTGATGCAGGACATTTGCTTGAAAATATAGTTTATCTTGAACTAAGGCGAAGAAACAACCAAGTATGGATAGGTAAAACAAATAATTTAGAAGTTGATTTTGTTGTCCGCAACAACGAAGGTTATACGCAGTACATACAAGTTGCACAAACGGCGCAAAGTGCAACAACATTGGAACGCGAATTAGCACCATTTTACAGTATTTCCGACCATCATGAAAAAATATTGTTAACAATGGACTACGACACAGGAACATACGACGGAATAAAAAAAATAAACGCATTAGATTGGCTTACAAAGACGGAATAATTAAGAGGGAAAGACTAGCGATTTATTTAAAACTCAATAAAGACACAACTATTAATGTGTAGTAAACCATGAGTACAATAATAATACACCTACTATGTTTTTAATGCTCTTCGAATCAAAGAACGTCAGGAAAATAATCTTCTTCTCGATAGCCGACAAAATTCTGGAACAGAGCAGCTTTTTAGCTTATTGAAAGCAATCAACAACCCAGAAATCAATGATATATAATTGTCAACAGTATTGATAAATCCGGTTTAGACCCATTTTAAGAAGAAGCATCAAAATGGGCAAGAGCAAAAAAGCAAGTTTCAACAGATCAGATTCAACGAAAGTTTGCAGTAGATCATATCCGTGCAGGTAGAATTTTAGAACAACTAAAGGCGTATGTAGTAGTGAAATAATGAGTTATTAATAACTTTAAATTTAGAAAAGATGGCAACAAAAATTTTCAAGATGCGTGACAAATACGGTAATAAAGAGCAGTATCCTTTTTTAGAAATCGAAAATGGAAATGCCCGATAGAGTTTACCCAGTTCACTCAAATAAAAGCTTTCACGATAGCTTGCATAAATGTCAAATTCTGTAAAACCTAATGTGGGTTGTAATTGGGAAATTTTTTGTACTTTTGCCATGTCTTTTCTGGTTAATTACCCCCGTTTTGAGCCATCAACTGCAAATAGGGGGGAATATCCAAAGATACAAAAAAGCCAACTATCTCACAATGATTTAGTTGGCTTAATTTTAGTTAATTAATGAATATCCCTAGTTAATTAATGAATATCCCTAAATTTAAGCGAGTTGAAGGATTACGCACGTTTTCACGCACAAAAAGCTGTGATTACGTGTTTTTTTTATGATTGTGTTTTAATTGAAAGTGTCTTAAAATGAGTTTCCAAACAAAATTCCAATCTAATATTTAAACTAACATTCTTTATTTCAAAAGAATGCTGTATAAAAATCACTCAAAATTTAATATCCAAATTCAATCACCACCAATTCGCTTTGGGTTCCAATGCGATACTGTGGTCCCCAAATACCCAAGCCGGAAGTCACGTAAATATGGGTGTTGTTCTTTTTTAGGTATCCATAGCCTTTTTCATACATCTTTTTTATAACCCAATTGATGGGGAAAAATTGACCGTTATGGGTATGACCGGAAAGCTGCAAATCTATTTGACAATTTGTTGCTTCTTCTAAGTTAAAGGGTTGGTGATCCAACAAAATAACGGGCTTTGCCCTGTCTAAGGTTCCCATCAAATCGGCCAAAGATGCCCGGTTGTGATTGATCCTGTCATCACGCCCTATTACATAAAAGTCTTCCCGGATCAAGACGTTTTCATCTTTCAACAAATGAATAGCTGATATTTCAAAAAACTGCCGAACCTGTTCTACACCCTCTCCAAAATATTCATGATTACCTAAAACAGCATACACACCATCTTTAGACTGTATCATTTTCAAATCTTCTTGCATACTTTGTTGAAGCAAAGACTTAACGGTTCTATCTACCATATCACCAACAATAAGCACCAAGTCCGGTTCCTGTTCATTGATAAGCTTCACGTATTTTTGGGCATATTTTTTTCCATTAGAAAAACCCAAATGCAAATCACTGACGGCAACTATTTTTACACTTTTCTGTTGTTTGGGTTTATTAGCCTCTATTTTTAACTGAGCAATTTTGGGATGGTTAAAACGGTAATTCCCTATCCCCATGGCGATGACAATGCCCGTTGTGATGACACCAAAAGCAACTGCTTTAAAGAGCGGAACATGCGGAATAAAATGCATCATCTTATTCGTCAACAACACAATATCAACCAATAAGAAGGCAAAAAACAAATACACTATGAAAATAAAATAACTGTATCCCAAAAAGCTCAACAGTTGAGCTAAGGATAATGGGAGCGACTCTCCCATTAAGAAGTTAAGCAATAAGGTCAAAAACAATACGCCTGCAAGAGCAGCAAAAATATATTTATAATTACCAAAAATTGCCAAAAATTGGACACCACGCCAAGTAGTGTAACCAACCAGTAAAAGAAGTACCGAGATTACAGTGACGAAGAACAAAAAACGCATAAGAAGTATTTTCAAGATTTGTATGACACAAGGAGCTTCAACCAGGTGAAATATTTCAACGGTGTCTCATCAGTGCCTTGCAATTTGGACACTTTCGAGACACCTCGCTATTTCTTAGTTGATTATTGGTTTTGAGACAGTTCCTTAAGTTGGCAGTAAAATTATAACATTGTAAAAATCACACCTTTCTCTCTACATACTTCGTATGCAACAAGTCGTGGGACAATGCTCCCAGCGGCTCTTTCAGGAAATGATCGTAAAGGTATTTGATCTCAGGATTCTCATGCGATTTGCGAATGAATTTATGAGAGTCTTCTGCATAGATTGACTCAGCACGTTTCGTCCTGATTTCTGTATTTGTGGGTATAGGTTGACCGCCACCACCCAAACATCCACCGGGACAAGTCATCACCTCAATAAAAGCATAGGGGGATGTGCCGTTTTCAATTTGTTCCAATAAAATCCGGGCATTCTTGAGTGTATGGGCTACTGCTACTTTCAATATTGTACCATTGATGTTGATATCAGCTTCACGTATACCTTCCATTCCCCTAACTGCAGTTAAATTAACATCTTCCAAAGTTTCGCCTGTCAGAATTTCATAAGCAGTCCGCAAAGCGGCTTCCATCACGCCACCGGTAGCTCCGAAAATTACAGCAGCACCAGTGGATGTTCCGAGCGGATTATCAAAATCTTCTGCAGGCAAAGACCTAAAGTCTATGCCAACCTCCTTGAACATTCTGCCTAATTCCCTGGTGGTCAACACATGATCCACATCATAAAAACGATCTTCCGCCGTCAGCTTCATTTTCTTTTTCCAATAATCGAAGGCACCATCCATCTCAGGACGTTGAGCTTCGTACTTTTTCGCTGTACAGGGCATCACTGAAACCACCACCATATCACGCGGGTCGATGCCTGCCTGCTCTGCATAATAAGTTTTGGCAATGGCACCAAACATTTGCTGGGGTGACTTACAAGTAGAAAGATGAGGCAAAGATTTAGGGAAGAAATGTTCGATGAATTTAATCCATCCCGGTGAGCAGGAAGTGATCATCGGCAACTTTCCATTGTTTTTTATGCGATGGATCAATTCATTGCCTTCTTCAATAATGGTCAGGTCGGCGGTAAAGTTTGTATCAAACACCTTGGAAAATCCCAAACGACGCAGTCCGGCCACCATTTTCCCCGTTACCAAACTTCCGGAAGGCATACCCATTTCCTCACCTATACCTACACGAACGGCCGGCGCAGTTTGTACGACCACAACTTTTTCAGGATCATGAATGGCTTCCCAAACTTGGTTGACATGACTTTTTTCAACTATGGCACCGGTCGGACAAACCAATGCGCACTGACCGCAATTGGTACAATCCACCAAACCCAATCCCATATCCATAAAGGTGGATATTTTGGTTTTTTGTCCCCTGCCGGAAAAATCAATGGCACTAACGGTTTGCATTTCTTTGCATACCGCCACACATCTGCCGCAAAGAATACATTTTTCAGGATCACGTATCAGTGAAAGCGAGGAATAATCTCTCTCCAATTGCCTGGGTCTGGTACGAGGTAATCTTCTTTCGTGGATACCAAAATCATAAGTGATCTGCTGCAACTCACAACGCTGATTACGCTCGCAAGTTTGACAATCCAGGGGATGATTTGCCAACAACAACTCCACATTCATCTTACGTGCTTGCAAAACACGGGCATTGTTAGTTGTAATTTCCATGCCATCGGTAACCTTTGTAATGCAGGAGCGCAGCAGTGATTTAGCACCTTTTACTTCCACCACACATACCCCACAAGACGCATTACCGGAAACATCTTTCATATAACACAAAGACGGAATTCTGATACCAGCCTGCATACATGCCTGCCAAATGGTCATTCCTTCTTGAACTTCATATGGTTTATTATCTATAAAGACTTGCATAGTATCTATTTTTAATATTTTGCATGATATTATTCGTCACAACGTACATCGCACCTCAAACAACGACTTACCTCGTTCAGGGCTTGCTGGCCGGTATAACCGCAATCTACCTCCACAAAACTCCCTACCCTATCTCTTACATCCAACTTATAAGATACGTTCTTGGGAGATTTCTTCAGACCTTCAGGAACTACATTCCTGTAGTCAAACTTCTTATACAACAGGTGATAGCGTTTTTCCTGCATCAAATCAAAGTCGATAGCTTCCACCGCTCTTTTGGCCATACCCATTGCTTCGGCAGCAGTTGAAGGGCCGGTTACTGCATCCCCACCGGCATAAATTTTAGCCTTGGTAGTTTGCTGTGTCAATGGATTGATCTTAATTCTTCCACCCCGGGAAGCTATTTTTAAACCTCCAGCTTTCCATGAATCAGAATCTACCGTTTCACCAATTGCCAACACAATTGCCTCGCAGGGTATTTCATCAAACTTGCCGGTCTTGACGGGTTTCCTTCTGCCCGATGTATCTATTCCACCGCAGGTCATCAGTTCTACCTTCAAGCCTTTCACCTGATTATCAGCATCAACCATCACCTCTGCCGGTGCAGACATAAAATGGAATCTGATACCTTCGGCTTCTGCCTCTCTGATTTCAGCATCATTGGCAGGCATATCACACTTTTCACGACGGTAAACCACTGTAACATCCTTGCGGTATCTCCAAAGGCTCCGGGCAACGTCTATGGCCACATTACCACCACCCACCACAACTATTTTCCACGCGGCAGGTGGCTCATTACCCAGAGCGAACGATTTCAGCAGTTCCGTTCCCGAATAAACGCCCCTGGCATCTTCACCCGGTATATTCAACCCCATCTCTTTCCATGCACCGATAGCGACATAAATGGCATCATACTTAGCTTCCAATTGCTTCAATGAAATATCTTTACCAATGGTAGTATTTTGTTTGAATTCAACGCCCAACTTTCTGATCAGATCTACTTCTTTCTTCAGCACCGCGTTGGGCAGGCGATAACGAGGAATACCATATCTTAACAGTCCACCCGGCTCGGGGAAAGAATCATAGATGACAACCTCATGCCCCAAACGGACTAAGTAGAATGCGGCAGTCAGACCGGCAGGACCGGCACCCACAATGGCAATCTTCTTACCCGTAGCAGGAAGTTTTTCTTTGATCAATTGCCGGTAAATCACATTTTCCTTACCCAGCTGATACATGGTGTCAGCCAGGTAGCGGTGTATTTCTCCCTGAGAAACAGGTTCGTCTAACATTTCACGGCGACAGCGCATCTGGCAGTGGAAGTGACAAATTCTGCCTATAGTCCCGGGAAGCGGATTGTCGCGCAAGGTCACCTCGAAAGCATCTTCAATGCGATTTTCTTTTATTAATTCAATGTAGGCAGGAATATTCATGTGCAGAGGACAGGAATTTTCGCACAAAGCTAAAAAGAGGTCTTCACAAACACCTGCATAACAACGTTTCTCATGGATATGTTCTTCATACTCATGTCTGAAATATTTCAGGGTCGTAAGGATAGGATTGGGAGCAGTCTGTCCCAGTCCGCAAATTGCCGTATCCTTGATGGTCTGACTCAGCATTTCCAGCATGTTCAAATCCGCATTGGTTCCCTGCCCGCGCGTAATCTTGGTAAGTATCCTCAAAGCCTGTGTCAGGCCTTCACGGCAAGGCGTACATTTTCCACAAGATTCAGAAGCATTGAACTCCAAAAAGTAACGAGCCACATCAACCATACAGTTATCCTGGTCCATCACCACCATACCGCCCGAACCCATGATAGCACCAATCTTGGCCAAAGATTCATAATCAACTGCAGTATTAAATAATTCCAAAGGAATGCATCCACCTGAGGGACCTCCTGTTTGAATAGCTTTTACTCTTTTAACGGTGCTGCCCGTACCCTCACCTATATCAAACACAAATTGATTGATAGTAGAACCCATGGGCATTTCCACCAGTCCGGTATTTTTTATCTTTCCTACCAATGAGAATACTTTGGTACCAGGACTCTTCTCCGTTCCTGTTTTGCGGAACCACTGTGCTCCCCTTTCGATGATAACCGGAATATTGCACCAGGTTTCCACATTATTGATATTGGTAGGATAGCCGTATAAACCCTTGGCAGCAGGATAAGGAGGACGCGGAACGGGACGGCCTGCTTTTCCTTCTATGGAAGCGATCAAAGCCGTTTCTTCCCCACACACAAAAGCACCTGCGCCTTCTACAAAATCAAACTTAAATTTAAAATCCGTTCCCAATATCCTATCCCCTATCAACCCTAAAGCTTCTGCTTGCTTTTGAGCTTTTTCCAATCTCTCTACTGCCAAAGGATATTCAGCGCGAATATAGGCTATGCCCTCATCAGCACCCATGGCATAAGCAGCTATCATCATACCTTCTATAATGGAGTGAGGATCGCTTTCAATTTCATTGCGGTTCATGTAAGCTCCCGGGTCACCCTCATCGGCATTACAAATAATGTATTTTTTTTCGCTTTCGTTTTTCTTCATCAACTCCCATTTCACACCTGTGGGGAAACCTGCACCACCGCGACCGCGCATGCCGGAATTTTTCACTTCAGCGATGATGTCATCGGGCGTCATTCCGGAAAGCACCTTGAATAATGCACGGTATCCGCCGACGGCCAGATAATCTTCAATGGATTCCGGATTTATCAGACCTGCATTGCGCAGGACGATTTTTTTCTGACCCTTGAAAAAAGGAATTTCATTCCACAAAGGATATTTCTCGTAACCTGTGCCGTATTGCACCTGAGAGGTAATAAAATCCCAGCTCTCGATGCGACACAACACCTTGCGGCCGTATATCTTACCGGACATACCGCCATCTAAAATTTTAATTACATCTTTGGCATTCACACGGGCATACACCAACAAAGGTTTGCCCGGCTGATAGAGCGTAACCAATGGTTCTTCTGCACAGAAGCCAAAGCAACCCGTGGGTTTAATGATGCAATCATACTTACGTTTGGCCGCATGCTTTTGCAAAGTTTCATAAAGCACATCAGCACCATTTCCGATGCCGCAAGTTCCCATTCCCACCATTACCACAGGTACATCCGGCAGGATATTTTTCTTCAGGGAACTGCTGAATTGTTCAAAGTTATTTAGATTGATCTTTTGCATATGAGGAAGATTTTACTTTTTTCAAAATTTTCAGCAACTTAGGTGCATTCACATAACTGTGAATAACCCCATCAACCGCAACTACCGGTGCTTGTGCACATTGTCCGAAACAGGCAACCGTACGGATGGTAAACTCATTGTCAGGCGTCGTGTAGCTTGGTTCGGTTTCATCAAACTCATAACGGAAACCCAAAATTTGCCCCACGCTGTTGAGCAGTTCACGTGAACCCTTGGTGTGACAAGCGGTACCGCGACAAACAACTATCGTATGCCTTCCCTGAGGCTTTAAATTAAAAAATGAATAAAAAGTAGCAACGCTATATACCTGAGTGGCAGGCACATTTAATTTTTTGGCTACTTGCAACAAGGTTTTTTGTGGAAGAAATTTCAAAGGATTGGCTTCCTGAACGGCTTCCAGGGTTGAGAGTAGAACACCGGGACTGCCCTTGTACTTTCTGACTATCTCGTCAAGTACTTTCTCTTCAACCACATAAGGAGTAAGTGTGTCCATATGCTTATCAGATTTGAGTTAATAATTTGATCTTTTAAAAATAGAAATAAATAAGTCGGGCCTATTTACACTAAATTGTTATTGTTTGCAAATGTAACATTTAAATTACATATAATTACACGATTTAACATTTAATTGGTGATTTTTTTCCTTAATAAAGAAAAGAGGCTATCTCGTTTGAGACAGCCTCTTCTATATGAGCGGGTTATGAAATTACATCATACCACCCATTCCTCCGCCCATCGGCATTTGTGCCATGGGTTCGTCTTCTTTCTTCTCCACAAGAACACATTCGGTAGTTAAGAACATACCTGCGATGGAAGCAGCATTTTCCAATGCTACCCGCGCTACTTTAGCAGGATCTACTACCCCTGCAGCAAAGAGATTTTCATAAGTCTCGGTACGAGCGTTGAAACCAAAATCTGCTTTACCTTCCATTACCTTTTGAACCACTACCGCACCTTCTTTTCCTGCATTATCTACAATCTGGCGCAAAGGTTCTTCAATAGCGCGTTTGATGATATCAATACCTGTTGCTTCATCATCATTAGCCGCCTTCAGCGAAGCCAAAGACTCGATGGCTCTGATGTAGGCAACACCACCACCGGGAACGATTCCTTCTTCAATTGCGGCACGTGTTGCACTCAAAGCATCGTCCACGCGGTCTTTCTTTTCTTTCATTTCTACTTCTGATGCAGCACCAACATATAGTACAGCCACACCACCGGCTAACTTAGCCAGACGTTCTTGCAGTTTTTCGCGGTCATAATCGGAAGTAGTAGTTTCAATCTGTGCCTTGATCTGTCCTATCCGCTTGTTGATAGCATCTTTCTTACCCAAGCCGTTTACGATTACAGTATTGTCTTTATCTACTGTTACTTTTTCAGCAGAACCCATCATATCCAAGGTAGCTTTTTCCAAAGCAATTCCTTTTTCCTCAGAAATAACCACACCACCTGTCAGAATGGCAATATCTTCCAACATTTCCTTGCGACGATCGCCAAAACCCGGAGCTTTCACTGCACAAATTTTTAGCGAACTACGTAAACGGTTCACCACCAAAGTGGTCAGTGCTTCTGATTCAACATCTTCAGCAATAATCAAGAACGGACGACCAGACTGTACAGCCGGTTCCAGGATAGGAAGCAGTTCTTTTAAATTACTGATTTTCTTATCATAAATAAGGATATAAGGTTTCTCCATTTCCACTTCCATCTTTTCAGTATTGGTCACAAAATACGGAGAGATATAACCCCTGTCGAACTGCATACCTTCCACCACATCAATGTGGGTATCAGTACCTTTTGCCTCTTCAATGGTAATTACGCCGTCTTTGGAAACTTTCCTCATAGCATCGGCTATCAAAGCACCGATTGTTTCGTCGTTGTTGGCAGAAATAGTTGCTACCTGCTCAATCTTATTATAGTCGTCTCCAACCGATTGGGCTTGCTTAGCAATGCTTTCAACTACTTTGGCAACAGCCTTATCTATTCCCCTCTTCAAATCCATGGGGTTGGCACCGGCGGTTACGTTTTTTAAACCAACATTAACGATGGACTGTGCCAGTACAGTTGCTGTCGTTGTGCCATCACCGGCATCATCACCGGTTTTGGAAGCTACCTCCTTGACCAATTGTGCACCGAGATTCTGGAATGAGTCTTCCAGATCGACTTCTTTAGCAACGGTAACACCGTCTTTGGTAATTTGGGGTGCACCAAATTTCTTCTCTATAATTACATTTCTTCCTTTAGGTCCTAAAGTTACTTTTACTGCGTTAGCAATAGCGTCGACACCCTTCTTCAATTCTTCCCGGGCATCAATATCGAATAACATTTCTTTAGCCATAATTCTATTTATTGTTTAACTAATTACTATTTTTACTGTTTAAAACTCTCCAATTATACTGCTGATCAGATAATTGCCAAGATATCGGATTGGCGCATGATCAGATATTTTTCTCCATCTAATTCCAACTCTGTACCTGCATATTTACCGTACAAAACAGTGTTACCAACAGCAACTTCCATTTGCTCGTCTTTGGTTCCTTTTCCAACTGCCAAAACTTCTCCTTTTAGTGGTTTTTCTTTTGCTGAATCCGGAATGATAATTCCGCTTACTGTTTTCTCTTCAACCGGTGCAGGCTTTACCAATACACGGTCTCCCAATGGTTTAATGTTCATAATTTTTTATGTTTTAAATTGATTAATATTAAAATTGACGGTCTGGTGCTATTCACAATTTATGCCAGGGGCAAGATTTGCAAATTTGTCATGGAAACAATGGGAGATTGCGGTCAAGTCCTATAAATCACACTGCCAACTTGTCAGGATGCGCATGAATACGACACATCCATAACAGTTTGTACAAGTCGTAACAGAATAAGCTTGGGTTGGAGCTTTTCAGATTACGCTCCAGCATCTTTCTGGTCAGCTTAAACACAAGGTTAGCCGGACCGACCAATCGGTATTTTTTAAAACGTAAGAATGTTTGTAGTAACTTAGACTCCTGAGAGAGGAATGGATAATTTCCGGATTGATATAGTATATATAGATTTTTTACGCTTTCTGCTGTTTTTTTCAAAAAGGTGACATTATCATCAAGACCTTTATGGACAAGCGGATTATCTATTCTTTGAAAACTGTATCCTTGCTCATGCAGTGCGTGTCCAAACAAGGTGTCCTCATGACCATATCCTGAGATTTTTTCATCAAACTGCACCTGATTGAACACGACTTTATCAATCAAAAAATTGAAGGTCGCAAAATTATTAAAACCTTGCTGATTCAATAAATAACCGGGATTAGCTTCCCTTTGTCTGCCATATTTTAAACGCAGACTATAGGCAGGGTCATTATGAGTCGGATCATAAGCTGTACCGCCTATAACTACTGCACCATCTTTACAGAAAGGAAGATAATTTGCAATGAAATTTACGTTTTGCACCTCAGCATCGCAATCGGCAAAAAGTAAAAATTGATACTTTGCACTATCAGCCAATTGATTCCGGGTTACTGACCTGCCTTTGTTCTTCGGACGGATAATATGTGAACAAAAACTTAAAGAATCAATCTGTTTATTCTCGTTTAAGAACTTGTTGGAACCATCTTCCATTACAATGATCTCAAATTCAATATCCAGAGATATTGCCTGCCTGTGCAGCTCCCTGACCAAAGGGGCAACATTATAATTGTATGTAGGGATTAAGATGGATAACATATCCTTTTAACTGAGAAGGGGCTTTCTTTTAAAACAACAATTCAACCAAAAAACCGCAAAACACCTCCACGCAAAGATAGACAATTATTGCCAAAGCTCAAGCTGTTTAAAATGATGCATATATAAAACATAAAGTGTAAAAAAATCTTCATTCTAAGCCCGGGTCGATAAGTTTTTTGTAAATTTGCACTCGTTTCTCTGAAAAGCTACACGGGGAATACAACTATACGAATGTCCACAGTTACAAATAAACTCAGCACTGAAAAAGTCGGCAAACTACTCTGGGAGTACTCTATCCCTTCTATTGTTGGGATGGTAGTCATGTCGCTTTATAATGTTGTTGACCGTATTTTTATTGGTCAGGGAGTGGGACCATTGGCTATTTCAGGACTGGCACTGACATTCCCGTTTATGATTTTACTAATGGCTTTCGGCTTATTGATAGGTGCGGGAGCCTCTTCCAGGATCTCCATCACCCTGGGTGAACAGGATCATGCCAAAGCAGAAAAAATTTTGGGTAATGCGCTGACATTAACTTTTCTCATCACAGGGTTTGCCTCCATACTTACCTTTGTCTTCATGGAAGATATTTTACGCTTATTCGGAGGTACGGATGAAACTGTTGGTTATGCAGAGGAGTACATGCGCATTATTGTTCCCGCCAACATTTTATCAGCATTACACTTCGGATTCAACAGCATCATGCGCGCTACGGGGTTTCCCAGAAAAGCCATGTTGATCATGCTTGTCAGTGCCGTCACCAACATTATATTGGATGCACTTTTTATTTTTGTTTTCAACTGGGGTATCAAAGGGGCAGCCTGGGCTACTGTCATCTCCTATACGGTGGGTTGCGTGTGGGTGTTGAGTCATTTCTTTTTGCCCATATCTCTTGTACGATTCAAAAAAGAGGATTTGCGATTGGACAAGAAAATAGTCGGTTCAATTGTGAGCATTGGTATGTCTCCATTTAGCATGCAGTTAGCATCTAGCTTAGTGGTTGTTCTCATCAATACTACCCTGATAAAATATGGCGAAGATTTAGCCATCGGGGCATACGGAATCGTCAACAGCCTGACAATAATGATTATTCAGATTGTATCAGGATTGAATAAAGGGGCTCAACCTATCATAGGCTATAATTATGGAGCCAGACAATATGACAGGGTGTTTAAAACACTGAAACTTGCAATTGTCGCTGCGACTATTATAACCAGCTTGGGATTTTTAATGGGTATGTTTCTGTCAAAATCATCTGTTCATCTTTTTACGACAGACGAAGAATTGATTGATATAGCTTCCAATGCTTTAAGAATAGTGATTCTCATGTTCCCCGTTGTCGGATTTCAAATTGTTATCAGTAATTTCTTCCAATCTGTCGGAAAGGCCAAGATATCTATCTTTTTAAGTTTGACAAGACAACTGATTTTCTTAGTGCCAAGCTTATTGATATTGCCGCGGATAATGGGTTTGAATGGAGCATGGGCATCGTTTCCCGTTGCCGACGGTTTGGCTGCTTTCGTTGCAGCTGTTACCCTGATATTATTTTACAGGAAGTTCAGAAGGTTTAAACGGCTTTAAAGCTCATATCCAAACTTTTTACTGAATGAGTCAATGCACCTACTGAAATATAATCTACTCCGCATTCGGCATAAGTGCGCAAATTGTCCAAAGTAATTCCTCCTGAAGATTCAATTTCATACCGGCCGTCTATTATCTCAACGGCTTTACGGGTGTCTTCCGGCGAGAAGTTATCCAGCATGATGCGGTCTACTCCTCCCACTTCCAGTACTTGTGACAACTCATCAAAATTTCTGACCTCTATCTCAATCTGTAAATTTTTACCTTTTGCCTGGAGATATTCCCGGGCTCTTGCAATGGCATTTTTAATTCCTCCTGCAAAGTCCACATGATTATCCTTCAACAAAATCATGTCGTACAAACCTATGCGGTGATTGACGCCACCGCCTATCCTGACAGCTTCCTTTTCAAGCAAGCGCAATCCGGGTGTTGTTTTGCGGGTATCCAACACACGGGTCCCGGTACCCTCCAAAGCTTTTACATATTGATGGGTGCGGGTAGCAACACCACTCATTCTTTGCATGATGTTCAGCATAAGTCTTTCGGTTTGCAATAAGGAATGTACCTTCCCTTCCACCACAAAAGCAATATCACCCACTTTAACTGCAGAACCGTCAGGAATAAAAACCGTCATTTTTAACTCCGGATCAAAAGCGTAAAAAATCCGGCGGGCGATTTCAACGCCTGCCAGTATACCGTCTTCTTTGATAATAAGTTGAGATTTGCCAACAGCTGTTTCGGGGATGGATGATAAAGTAGTGTGGTCGCCGTCACCTATGTCTTCTGCGAACCAGGATGCAATCAGGTGGTTAAAATTTTCAGTCATTGGTTGATTCTATTCTCAATTGTTGTATCAATTGCTGTCCCGATCGGGTTCTTGTCAGCACATAAACCCGATATGTAGCATTTCCCGCTTTCATGGTGCCAATGGCAAAAGCAGAAGAATCTTTATTTCCTTTATGCAGTATTTCAAAAGTTTGAATTTTATTTTTACGAAAAAAATCTGTCACTATTCCGGTAGCTTGTTGCTTGCTGAAAACATCACTGGTCGAACCGACAACCAATTCAACATTGTCGTTAAAACATTCAGAAAGCACTGCAACATCACCGTTTGCAAAGGCATTCAGTATTTTGTCAGATACATCCGTTTGAGCATGTACGACAAAAACCGAACACATCAATAAGATAAAAGGCATCAGTGATTTCATATGATTATAATTTATTTTCTACCACATTTACACCTATTTTCCGGTGAAGTCCACCGCAAAAATACATTATTTTTTCTTAATGATAAAAATTGTGATGAAATTGAAGGAAAGGCACACCATTTTTGCTTTACTCAAATAATATTTCGTTTGCTTTCGGTTTTTTTCTTCCCTTTTCAAAAAAGAATTTTTCTTCTCCGAACGCAGGTTCTAACTGGTCAAACCAGGTTGCTTCCGGGTCGTACTTTGCAAAAAATGGTATATCTACCCATTTTGCATTTCTCCCTTGTAAAAAACGAAGCACATAAACTTTCTCTCCTTTCACTTCTTGTACACCAAGTACTTGAATTTTACCGGGCTCACAGCTCATGCTTGGACCTCTTACAGTTCTACAAAGCCCGCTTACTTGTCTGTATGCCTTCCGAAAAATATCCCAACATTTATCCAGAGGAAGTTCAAAGTATCGCTTTGAACCCGTATCACGCGCTACAAACATATAATAAGGAATACATCCCAAATCTACCTGCTTTCTCCACATTTCAGCCCATATTTCGGGTTTATCGTTAATGTTTTTTAGTAAAGGGGATTGTGTGCGAATTTGTGCCCCTGTAGCTCGAATTTGTTTGATTGCATGCTGAACTTCAAAAGTTTTTAATTCTGCCGGATGATTAAAATGTGCCTGAATAGCCAAATTTTTACCTGCTTTTATTATTTGTTCAAACAATTTGAGCAATTCTTTGCTGTCTTTATCTTTTGTAAAGCGGTAGGGCCAATAACTCAGTGCCTTGGTTCCAATTCGAATAGTATGTATATTTCTAAATTCAGACCGTAAAAGAACATTAATGTAGGATGCAAGAACTTGCGTGCTCATGGTCATTGGATCACCACCCGTAAAGAGAACGTCTGTCACCTTATTATTTCGAAGCAGATATTGAGCAAGCAAACTCGTTTCTTTCATAGCAAATTTCAAATTAGACATCCCGCTAAATTGTGGCCAACGAAAACAAAATGAACAGTAAGCATGGCAGGTTTGCCCTTGACTTGGGAAAAATAAAACCGTCTCGGAATATTTATGCTGAACACCTTTTAATTTGATGTTATTCATCTCCGGTACATTGTGTTCCTGTCCTGCCGGGTTTGGATTTAGCTCCATGCGGATTTCATGTACTTTTTTGTTTAATGTAGCCTGATCTGCACCTTGATCCAACAGTTTTTTTACTGCATTATAATGTTTTTTTTCAAGCATCCCCTTCCTCGGAAAGGTAAGTGTAAATATTGGATCATCATCTATTTGTGTCCAATCGATAAGCTCATCTATAACATAATTGTTTGTCTTGAAAGGAAGCACACGCCCTACAACTTCAATTGCTTCAATCATTTCATCTGACAAGTTTGCAATTTGCGGAATGCTTTTATAATTATGCAATGTGTACGTTTTGAGTTGCTTTGTCATTTTATTATTTTTTTAGAAGTGTTTTGATACAATAGGATTGTCCTACTACAACAAACAGATATAACCAACTAACTTATAGTGACTTACAATGAGGCAGAAAGGAAAATAAAAATCTGTTTTCCACATAAACTATTTCAAAGTTAGGAAAACACGAGAAAACCCAAAAAACTTTTTAAGGATTTTTAAAAAAATAACTTGGCGAGTTATCAACTATTACTGTCAGATAAAACATTGATAATTGACAAGCAATCAGGATTGAATATTTATTTTGAGACAGTCCTGTGTATCAAATACCGCTTTCTAATTTTTTCATTAGCTTTGTGGTTTCAAATAAAGCTCAATACAATGCGGCTAAAGAAATCACATAAAGTCCTGTGTATTGCGTTTGTGTTATTTACAATCGCAGGCCTGGTCCTTGAATTTCTGAGCCACCATGCATCTATTCCATCTTTTTCAGTCGAAAATTTTCAAAAGGCTATTTTTCATTCCATTGAAAAATCTGATGATCTCGTAACGCAAATCGCAAATGATGATAATTTATCCGATGAAACCTTACTGGACAATTGCTTTCAGTTAAAACAGGAAATAGCCGTTTTTATTTATCAGAACAATGAATTGCTATTTTGGAACAACAACTCGTATGTAATTAATGAAGAAGCAATTCACAAAGACGGACAGTGGCATTTCGTACATCTTCCCAATGCATATGGCATTTACAAATGGTATAACCGGACTGATCATGCAGCCATTCTGGCTTTTATACCCATCAAAACAGATTATCCCTACGAAAATAATTACCTGATCAAAAGCTTCCTCCCTCGCTTTAAAATTGATGACAGCATAGAAATTTCAGATGACGTTGGCGATGAAGGCATTATAATCACTGCTCCCAATGGTGATTTTTTATTCAGCCTGGTTCCCGATACCACAACAAACATCCATAAACCCATTCAAACTGCTGGATTTGTGATATTTACAATATCTTTCTTTTTGCTGCTGATATTGTTCTTCAATATCAACGGATTTTTAAAGACAAAGTATCTAACAAACCTGCAGTTCTTTGTAACAACCGCTATGACCGGAGCTGTGTTACTATTGGGAATTTACACCGGTTTTCCAAGACTGTTCTTTGCCAATCATCTGTTTGAGACGAAAGATTATACTGTCAGTCAACTGACCAATACTTTGATTTCACTAACTACAATCAGTCTGTTTGTCCTCGTTGCCCTGGTATTATTTTATGCGAAAGTGGCAGAAAAAAAACCAAAACTCCTGGTTCGAAAAGTATTCTTTTTGTTTTATCTGCTTTTTTACTTTGAAATCTTTAAAAGGATCGTTTTACATACAAATATCAGCTTTTGTATTTCAAATATTCACGAAATTGATTACTTCAATATCTGGGCGCAGGTATTGGTTTTCATTTTAAGTATCGGACTATTTGTTTTTTTGCTGATTATCAACGACAGGCAGATTAAGCCTCAAAAACTTTCAAAACTGATACCTGTCGATTTTCTTCTTGCAGGTATCGGTATTTTCATTTACAGTTTGATATTTCGTGAATTTGTGACTCTTTTCACCGGGTTGCTTTTGACGGTAATCGCTTTCAATTATATATGGACATATCTGCTTGACAAGAAAATCACCCGAAATATTTTTGCCGTTTTTATGCTCCTGATCAGCGTATTGGTTTTTTACGATGCATATTATTTTACTGCATATAAAAAGAGTAACAAATACCGCATACAAGCCGAGAACATATTGATCAACGGGCATGCTCCGGATGATCCTTTCGCAATTCTTTTGTTGGAAGATTTGGATAAAAGTCTGAAACAGGACCACAAACTAAAAGAGCTTTCTGCAGGCACTCTTGAAACTGACTCAATCATAAACCAATACCTGTATCAAAAATATTTACAGGGTTTTTGGAATCAATTTACAGTGCATATCCGGACTTTATCCAAAAACTCTCATGAGATGTCTTACTATGTGCGTTTTTTGGAATATGCCGGCAAAAAGATAAAAAACACAGATTTTTACAGTTTGCCTGTTTCAATGTATGATATAAGCTTCATAGGCCTGGTAGATATTTATCAAAGCGATCCGGAATACAAAGCTTCTGATGAACACAAGTTCTTGGTCTTTGAGTTCCAGCCTAAAACCAACTTCAGAAGTTATAGTTTCCCCGATTTATTGATCAGTGAAGAAGCAGATGCAAAAAGACAAAAACAGATTTCCATTGCTAAATATGAGCAGAATCGCCTCACATACAGTGACTCAAAATATAATTGGAACGAAACGGACTTGATCTTTAACAATGCAGATGAAGGATTCTCGAAGTTGAAATATAAAGATAAAAAGTTTTACATCTTCAAAAAAGGTTATACGAAAATAGTTATAACAGAAATCACAACTTTTTCATTCCGAAATTTTATATTTTACGCCCTGTTTGCGGTGTTGGTTTATTTGCTTTTCGCGATGGGTGTGTCGCATTTGTACCAAATCATTCAGCAAAGGCGAATCAATCCGCCGGGCTTGACCGGAAAATTTCAGTTTGTATTCATTTTCATGCTGTTGATAAGTTTTATCAGCATTTTAATATTTTCCCTGAACTACATCAAAAACGACTATCAGCAGGAGCAAATTTCGGAACTTGAAAAGAAAAAACATTACATTCAAAAATCGCTTCAGGATCTGTATTATTGGACGGAAGACATCCGCATGGTTGATAAACAGGACCTGAATAATAATTTGCAAGAGCTTGCTTACAGATACCAGGTTGATATCAATGTGTTCGATAATGCCGGTCGGCTAAGGGGAAGTTCGCAGTCCTTGATCTTTAGCAATCATTTGATCAGTGACCTGATGTCTCCGGAAATATACTTCACGGAAAATGAGACACAAAATCAATATGAACAGATTGGTAATCTGACTTATTTGGCTACATACACCGATTTATTGAATGGTGATTTCCTGCAAATCGGATTTATTTCTATTCCCCAATACTTTAGTCAGACTGAAATAAATGCCAAATTGGATCAATTTTCAGGAACAGTAGTGCAAATCTACCTTATCGTCATGATTCTTTCCGTGATCCTCATTCTGATTGCGGGCAGAAGAATAGCAGAACCTTTGCATCAGCTTGAAAACAAAATGAAATTGATGCGTTTGGACGGTAAAAACGAGAAAGTAGAATACAAGTCCAAAGATGAAATTGGTCAGTTGGTTGAACAATACAACCGGACTGTTGAGGAGCTTGAAAAGAACACGCAACTTTTGCTGGCTTCTGAAAGAGAAACGACCTGGAGAACCATGGCACGCCAAGTAGCACATGAAATAAACAACCCGCTGACTCCCATGAAGTTGACGCTACAACAATTGCAGCGAACCAAAGATATCAATCCAGAGCAATTTGACAAGTATTTCGTAAAAGCCACCCAAACACTGATTGAACAAATAAATAATTTGTCGCGCATAGCCGGTACTTTTTCTGAAATTGCCCGCATGCCTGAAATCAAATTCACTGCTATTGACATTGCCAAAAAGTTGGTTTCAGTTATACATTTATTTAAACTGGATGAAGAACATATCCGTATTATCTATGACGGCCCGCAAAGTGATGTAATTATTGATTGCGATGCCGAACAAATTGTTCAGGTATTTAACAATATATTAAAAAATGCTACTCAGGCATTTAAAAGAGGTGCAGAAAGTAAAACTGCAAAAAATAAAACTGCAAAAGGTACAATCAAGGTCGTGTTAACAGAAGATAAAGAAACAATCACCATTTCTTTTACAGACGACGGTCCGGGAATACCCGAATCAATTCAGGAAAATATTTTCAAGCCCAATTTTACGACCAAAAGTACCGGTATGGGCTTAGGATTAAGTATTTCTAAAAGCATCGTAGAAAATATGGGTGGAGAAATTTCGTTTACAACTGCATTAGACATAGGAACAACATTTACAATTAAACTACATAAAAAAAGACATGAGAATTAAGACACTTTTTATGCTAATCGTGTCTGCTATGACCACAGCAGGCGCATCTGACTTGTTATATCAAATTACTGATGGTGCATTCAAGGCGACAAACAATGAGATTCCTGTATCCATGAATGATGGAGAGCATTATACCTTAATGACCGACAAACAAACCATCATCAAATTTAACTATAAAACAGGTGCTGTAGTTGACACTTTATTATCCATCAAGCAGGTAGAAAATGCACCTATTGACTCTTTCGAGGGATACATCATGAGTCCGCGGGAAAAGAAAATCCTGGTTTATAACAACAAACAGATGCGGTACCGTCGTTCTTTTACCGCCAATTATTATATCTATGACATCAGGTACAAAGAATTTGATCCGTTATCGTCCCGAATGCCGCAAGAAGCGCCGGTTTTCTCACCGGATGACCGGTATATTTCATTCGCTCACAACCAAAATCTATATATGAAAAAAGTGGATTTTAAGACCGACATTCAAATCACAAAAGACGGTGAGTATGGTAAAATCAGCAATGGTGTTTCCGATTGGTTATACGAAGAAGAATTTGAGGCCACACATTATCATACCTGGAGTCCGGACAGTAAACTATTGGCTTTTGTAAAGTTTAATGAACGGGCAGTGAAAGAATTTTCTTTCCAGACTTTCTTAGACAAAAACAAAAAAGATTTCCTGCTTTACCCTGAACAAAAAGCTTTCAAATACCCCAAGGCAGGCGAGGAAAACTCACATGCCATAGTGTGTATATATGATGACTATAACAAAACAACACGGGTTGTCGAACTCATTAACGATGACGCGGATCATTATATTCCACGCATCAAATGGACTAATAGCAGCGATCAACTGGCTGTTTTTCAATTAAACAGGAATCAGAATCAATTGGACATGTATATGGTGAATCCCAGAACAATGATTGCCAAGCTGCTCACCAGAGAAGAAAGCAAAACCTTTGTGGATTATAAAAATATCGATTACCTGAAATTTTGTAAAAACAGCACTGACTATTACAACGTGAGTAGCCGCGACGGCTATAAACACATCTACAGACACAGAAAAGACGGCAGTATTGCCCGGCAAATAACCAAAGGCAACTGGGATGTTACCGATTTTTATGGCGTGGATGAAAAAAGAGACATAGTTTATTATCAGAGTGCAGAATCATCACCCTTACAGCGACAGGTTTATGCCATCAATGCAAAAGGTAAAAAAACAAATCTGACAGATGCAAAAGGTACAAATCGGGCATTCTTTAATAAAAACTTCACTTACTTCGTACATCAACACTCCGATGTTAACACACCTGACACCTATGTTTTAAGAAATGACAAGGGTACAAATATCAGGGAGATAGAAAACAACCAAAACCTATCTGACGCCTTCCGTTCACATCAACTCAATCAAAAAGAATTTTTCAGTTTTGAGACTGCAGACGGTGTTTCGTTGAATGGCTGGATGTTGAAACCAGTCAATTTTGATGAAAACTTCCGATATCCGGTTTTAATGATACAATATTCCGGTCCCGGTTCTCAGCTTGTGTTAGACAGATGGGACATAGGATGGGAGTACTACTTAAGTACTAGGGGTTATATCACTGTATGTGTGGACGGTCGCGGCACCGGATCACGAGGCAAGGCATTCGCAGATTCAGGTTACAAACAGCAATGCATTCCGGAAGCAGCGGACCAGGTTGCGACTGCAAAATACTTAGGCTCTTTGGATTACGTCGATAAAAATCGCATAGGGATTTGGGGATGGAGCTACGGAGGTTCCATAACCATACTGGCAATGAGCAGCGGAGAACCCATATTCAAAGCGGGTATTGCCGTAGCCCCGGTAACAGATTGGCGATTTTACAATACGGCTTACACAGAACGTTTCATGCAAACACCTGAAGAAAACTATGCCGGCTATAAAAACACTTCCTGCCTGCTAAAAGCCGATCAATTAGAGGGCAGATTGCTGTTGGTGCACGGAACAGCTGACGACAACGTACATTACAGTAACACATTGGTTTATGCCGACAGATTGGTTGAAGCAGGAAAACAATTTGACATGCAGATTTATACCGACAAAAACCACAGCATTTTAGGCAAACAAACCCGGAGGCATCTGTATCAAAGGATGGTGGATTTCTTACTGCAAAATCTATAAAGAGACAATTGCATTTTATAAGTTAAACTAACTTTGCTTCGCCTTTCAGTTATTTTTCAATTGAATCAAAAAACGGCATAAACATGTTTTACAACATATCGTGCACGGATGTTTTTTATAAAAAAGAAATTTGCAATACATTTAATTGTATTAACTTTGGGGGTTGAAAAATTTTGAATTTCTCAAATTTTTAATATATAAAATTATCGTTTAAAACATTTTATCTCATGAACACACAAAAGAAGAAAAATGGAAATTTAGTCGCGATAATTATGATGATCCTCCTTTTTGGAATGATATCATTTGTGACTAATCTAGCAGCACCAATGGGTAATGTATTGAAGGAACAATTTGGTGTTTCAAACTTTTTAGGGATGCTGGGTAACGCAGCGAATTTCATAGCTTATGCGGTAATGGGTATTCCCGGTGGGATTTTATTACAGCGTTATGGATACAAGAAAACTGCGCTGATAGCCATTGCGTTAGGATTTATTGGTGTTTTTATACAGTATTTGTCCGGATACGCAAGTGAAAGCTCAGCATTTGGCGTTTATTTGTTAGGTGCTTTTGTAGCCGGATTCTCCATGTGTCTGTTGAACATGGTTGTAAATCCCATGCTGAACACTTTAGGTGGAGGTGGAAACAAGGGCAATCAGTTGATACAACTTGGAGGTTCTTTCAACTCTGTAATGGCTACCTTCACACCTACTTTCGTAGGTATATTGATTGGTGCAGTGACCAGCGCCCGCATAACCGACGTATTTCCGGTAATGTACATTGCCATGGGAGTATTTGCACTGGTTTTTGTCGTACTGCTTTTTGTTTCCATTCCTGAGCCACATGCTGAAAAGCACTCTGAGCCCATGGGACAACTGATTTCCGGTGCATTGAAGTTTCGTCATTTCGTATTAGGCGCTATTGCAATTTTTGTTTATGTGGGCGTTGAAATAGGAACTCCCGGTACTTTGAACTTATGGCTTTCCGACGCTTCAGATCCTTCCGGAGCATTGGTTGGTAAGACAATAGCCGGATTCGTGGTTGGAACTTATTGGTTGCTGATGTTGGTAGGCAGGCTGACAGGAGCAGCATTAGGAGGCAAGATATCAAGTAAAACCATGATGACGGTTGCTTCGGCCCTGGGTATAATTTTGATTTTATTAGCCATGTTTGTTTCTCCCGAAACTAAAATTGATCTGCCGGTTATCCAACGTTCTGAGGTAGGAGCACTGACTTTTGGGTTGGCAGAAGTACCCATCAATGCTATGTTCATTGTTTTGGTAGGTCTGTGTACCTCCATCATGTGGGGTGGAATTTTCAATTTGGCTGTTGAAGGATTAGGCAAATATCTGCAAGTTGCTTCCGGTATTTTCATGACATTGGTAGTAGGTGGAGGTATTATCCCTGCTGTTCAGGGCTGGTTAGCTGACACCTTCGGTTATCAACAAAGTTACTGGATCATCTTGTTATCACTGGTTTACCTCTTATACTACGCCGTTGCCGGTAGCAAGAATGTAAACAAAGATATTCCTGTAGATTAAATAATAAAGTCATGAAAAAACCGTATGCAATAGGAATCGACATAGGTGGGACCAATACCGTTTTCGGGATTGTTGACACTCATGGCAAAGTGGTTTCGAAATCTTCAGTTCAAACCAATCAGTACCCAACACCGGAACTGATCATAGATGATATCAAGAAAAAATTAGATCCGTTGATTGAGGACGTAGGCGGTATTTCTAATATCAAGGGGATTGGCATTGGTGCCCCCAACGGAAACCATTATACCGGAAATATTGAGTATGCCCCCAATTTACAGTGGAAAGGTGTCGTTCCTTTATCAAAATTAATGTCTGATAAATTCGGTATACCCGCAGTAATAACGAATGACGCTAACGCGGCTGCAATTGGAGAAATGATATATGGTGCAGCACGCGGCATGAAAAACTTCATCATGATTACCTTGGGTACAGGAGTTGGAAGCGGCATTGTCATCGATGGCAAGTTGGTATATGGTCACGATGGTTTCGCAGGAGAACTGGGTCACGTCTGCTCCGTAAGAGACGGACGCTCGTGTGGTTGCGGAAGACTTGGGTGTTTGGAAGCATACGCTTCTGCAAATGGTGTAGCCCGCACAGCAAAAGAAATCCTTGAAAATCAGACTGTAGATAGTTTGTTACGCAATATTCCCATTGAGTCCATCACCTCTAAGGATGTTTTTGATGCAGCCTCGAAAGGAGATGTGGTAGCTTTGGAGATATTTGAATTTACAGGTAAGATTTTGGGCGAAGCCATAGCCGACTTTGTGGCATTTAGCGCACCCGAAGCCATTATTTTATTTGGAGGTCTGACCAAATCCGGTGATTACATCATGAAACCAATAGTTGATCACATGGAAAAGAACCTCCTTAAAATTTGGCAAGGAAAGATCAAGGTATTGTTCTCCGACTTAAACGAAGCTGATGCGGCTGTGTTAGGTGCCAGCGCGCTTGTTTGGGAGTTGTAAAAACCCTTGATTATAATGAAAACAAACCCGGAACATGCTATTTAGCGTTCCAGGTTTGTTTTTTTAGATTAATTATTTACTTTTGTGCTACATTTTCGGAAAGGTGCCAGAGCGGTCGAATGGGGCGGTCTCGAAAACCGTTGTGCGGGCAACTGTACCGAGGGTTCGAATCCCTCCCTTTCCGCAAATCGTAGCAATACCTACACTTTCCGACTTTTATCGAACAACAACTTTTTTAGTCTCTGTAACTCGCTTGTTGGAAACAGAGACAAAATAGACTCCTTCCGACAGTGGTCTTGAACAAGAACCTGACACTCCGCTCATGCTGAACTGCAAGCGTCCGGAAATGTCATAGACAACTATATCAGATGGTTCGATGATATTACTGATGTGCAACTCTTGATTTTCAGCATAAATTACAAGCTGAGACATCATTCCTTCTTTTTCATTTGTCACCAGGAAAGCTTTATCGAAAAGCACAACCTCATCAGCGTTTAAAACATACCAACGCTGCGTAGTGGCATCATTACTCAAATTAAAGTTAGTTGCTGTAACGGATTTGTTGGACTGTGCAGACAATGCAGGAGGATCCGTTCTGTGTTCAGGACGTATGATCCAAAAGGTTCGGGTAATAAGTTCATCCTCCCCGGAACCTATCACAGAATTTACACGAGACATCATCATCTGGAAGTTTTCCGATGCTGCAGGGTTTGTTTTATTCACCAGGGTGATCCCGTTCGTGCCAAGATTCACATAAGTAAAATATTTTCCCGTACTCGCATTGCGAATGGTATAATAGCAGTTTTGCGGATTAAATTTGAAATACCAGGCCGCTTTGTCATTTGCCAAAGAGGCTGCACCACTCATCACTTCCAACACCAAATTTCCCTGTGCATTTTCAATCAGATACATGGTATTTCGTCCCAATCCCTCATCTTCAATCTTGATATAATACTTGATATTATCTTCCGACTCAAATGTGTATGCCGGGACACCAAAGCCTCCGGTGGGAGGCAAACCGTCCTCAGCAAGACCTTGATAGACAGCAGTATTTGCCATATACAAAGCAGGTTCACCCGAATCTTCATGTGCACCATTAATGCCGTAGGGCCACATATGCACTCCGTCTCCGGTCAACCTGGCGGTCGTACTATTTTCAAAAAACTGCACCACTTTATTGGCACGATCTCCCAGCCAGTCGCCAGTTCCGTATTCAGCCCGTAAAGGTGAACCACCATTCCAGATCCAATGCGTTCCAACACCTATGGTATGTCCCATCTCATGAAGTACCGTGCCCGTGCGCTGGTAAGAGGGGTTCGGACCAAAAGTCATCCATCCTCCGTAACTTGCCTCAGCGGTGGGCGTGCCTGAACCATAATTGGCCGTAACATGATGCCCTTGAATACTGGTAAAATCATTAAAATATTCAACCGCTGATGTAACCCCTTCTCTAATACCGGTTATATCTGTATTTAAAGTATAAGTAACTCCTCCTCCGGGAAGGGTAATTACCTTTAAAATATCACCATAACTGACAGCATAGGTTTTGGTCAGGTTATAAGCACGGATATAATAAACAGTGGATGGTTCAAGATTTTTAATGTGATAAATATTACCATTATGACTAAAATATTCAGTCGTTCTGCTATCCAATACAGTAGGCTCCGGATGCGTACTCCAACAAAAACCGCGTTCCATAATATTCCAACCAAATCCACTTGTCAATCTGGCAAGGATAGACGTGGACCCTCTCACACAATTGGGATTGGTTGTCGCGTAAGGTGCCGTTCCGGTAGCATTTGCCAGGCGATAGGCAAAGATGGCCGTATACACATCAGATGTGCCGTCGTAGATAGTATCCAACTCTGCATCAAGATTGTTGGCTATGCCTTCGGCTGTGTTGATGCTGTTTTGAAAAGCAGCAGCTTCATTTCCTGTTCCATCACCATACACAACCCGGGCAGAATCGATGGCTGTTTGCAGATTGTCATAAGCCAGTATGGATACTTCTGCAGCAGCAGTGGTTACAATCAACCGCCTATAAGCTTGGTAAAAACCTGTCAAATCTAAAGAATCGGCAGCCAGAATTCCTTGCATTTGACTCACTGCCGAAGTCAGGTTACCTCTAACGATATTCTGCATCTTGTCATCCAGGAGTTCCTGAGCATCGGTTATTCGTTGCTGAGCCAATGCGATGATCTCATCTGTATCAAGTCCCACATATTCAAGGCGAAAATTATCAAACAACACCCAATAAGACGATTGACTGAAATTGGTTTTGGCACCAATTGTTAACGTATCATCCTCTCCCAGCATAATTTCAGCCAAAGCCATTTCATAAAGTCCATCTTCAAACGCCGTCTCGGCAGAAGCCATGTTGTCAACGTAACCATTTAAGTTTCCTTCACCTGAATAAGTATGTTTATAAAGCGAGTTGAACGTCACGGATGCCTCCGAAAAAATTTCACTGTTTGCATAAAGGCGGGCGTAGATGGTTTCAGTACCATTCTTATATGCAGTACCGCTGTCATTTCCTTTCGGACGCTCAAAACCCTGAGCTTTTAAAATATATTTTCCCGGGAGCAATCCGGTAACCTCCTGATACATATCAAAGGTTCTTTCATAGAATTCCACTTCGTGATAATTAACTGTACCGGGACCCGTCCAACCCTCAGCAGTATTATCATCGAAATTCGGATTGACTAAATATTCAGTCAGATCAACAGGATTTGAAGGAGAAGCATCCCTGGTTTTTTCAGTCAACACCGCCCTGTTCAATTCCTTAATGGCATTTCTAACCTCATTGGGATCTTTCGATGTTTCGTACACAGTAGTATATGAAGAAAGATCAAGAGTTGTTGTCTCTGATGCACTGACCAAAGCCTGGCACAAGGCTAAGCGGGCTTCGTACAGAGAGATATTAAAAAATTGCCACTTGATATAATTGGCGTATAGGGTTTTATCACGATTATATTTTAATATATAATTATCGTTCTCTTTTTGCCCGGTGGAACCGAAATACTGATTGACATTATAGCCTCCGGCTGTCGAAGGAGCTTGAATGGTATAAGTTAAGTCTTCTCCAAGCACTGGTTGTATGTTCCACGTATTGTTTAGTGCCCGGTCCATATAAGCGTCTCCGCTATCATTACTCCTGTACAACGTCCAATCATTTCCGGGAAACTCCAATACATACAAACTTGTAGCAGCATCAAAGTGAACGGTAGTAGCCAATCCATTTTCCTTCAATATTGCCCGCGTTCCCCAGTCGGCTCCGGTAGCTAACTGTAAATTAAGACCTGTATTTTTCACATAGTAAACCGAACCATCCTGTACCTCCGTTGCTTCCAAAACCGGTGCATCCCAGCTACCTCCTGCCCCTCCCAGGTATTCAAGACGGAAATTATCAAACAACACCCAATAAGACGATTGACTAAAATTGGATTTGGCTCCAATTGTCAAGACATCATTCTCTGCCAGCACAATATCGTTTAAAACCATTTCATAAAGTCCGTCTCCCAATGCCCTCCCGGCAGAGGCCATGGTGTTGACATAGCCGTTATACGTTCCATCACCTGAATAGGTATGTTTGTAAAGTGAATTGAACAGCATGGAAACTTCTGAAAAAATTTCACTTTTCGCATAAAGACGGGCGTAAATTGTTTCAGTACCCGCATTATAGGCAGCACCGCCATCGTTTCCTTTCGGACGCTCAAAACCTTGCGCCTTCAATCTGTAATTCCCCGCAGGCAACCCGGTAATTTCCTGATACATATTGAAGGTACTTTGATAAAATTCCACCTCATGATAATTAACTATGCCGGCACCCGTCCATCCTTCAGCAGTATTATTGTCAAAATTCGGATTGACCAAAAAGTAATAGGTTAAATCAGCAGGATTATCCGGAGAAGCAGCCCCGGTTATTGCAATAAAAACCTCATTGTCCAATTCTGTAGCAGCATTCATCACTTCATCGGGATCTGTCGATGTGGTGTATATATCGCTGTATGAACTATAGTCAAAGCCTGTCGTTGATGCATGGACCAAAGCTCTGTACAAGGCCTGGCGAGCTTCATACAAAGAGATATTTAAAAATTGCCATTTGATATAATTGGCGTATAGGGTTTTATCACGATTATATTTTAATATATAATTATCGTTTTCTTTTTGTCCGGTAGAACCGAAATACTGATTGGCGTTGTAGCCTCCGGCCGTTGAAGGGGCTTGAATGGTATAAACCAGATTTTCAGCATCCACTAATTGTATGTTCCACGTATTGTCATATGCGCGGTCCATATAAGCATCTCCGGTATTGTTACTCCTGTATAATGTCCAATTATTTCCGGGAAACTCCAATACATACAGATTTGTACCGGCATTATATCGAACAGTGGTAAGCAACCCGTTCTCCTTTAACACAGCCCGCGTGCCCCAGTCGGCTCCGGTAGCTAACTGTAAATTAAGACCTGTGTTTTTTACATAGTAAACTGAACCATCCTGTAATTCCGTTGCTTCCAAAACCGGAGCTTGCAATGTTTGTGCAGACAAACAGATGCTAAACAGACAAAACAGCATGCTTAATAAAATAATAGATTTTGGTTTCATGTTAATTTGTTTTTCGGTTTTTACTTCGCTCAAATATGTGTGATGATTTATCTATCTTTTTATCTAACTTTTATCTAACTATAACTTTTTTAGTTTCTGTAGCTCTCTTGTTGGAAACAGACACAAAATACACTCCCTCCGACAGTGGTCTTGAACAAGAACCAGACACTTCGCTCATGCTGAACTGCAGGCGTCCGGAAATATCATAAATAACTATATCAGATGGTTCAACGATATTGTTGATGTGTAATTGCTGATTTTCAGCATAAATTACAAGTTGGGACATGGTCATCTCCTCCGTTTGACTCGTCTGAGGGTAAGCTTTGTCGAAGAGTTTAACTTCGTCTTCCGTCAGAATAAACCAACGCTGCGTAGTGGCATCATTGCCCAGGTTAAAGTTAGTTGCTGTAACAGCCCTGTTGGACTGTGCAGACAATGTAGGGGGATCCGTTCTGTGTTCAGGATGTATGATCCAGAAGGTTCGGGTAGTAAGCTTATCCCTTCCGGAACCTATCACAGAATTTACACGGGACATCATCATCTGAAAGTTTTCCGATGCTGCAGGAGTTGTTTTATTCACCAGGGTGATCCCATTCGTACCAGGTTGCCTGTAGGTAAAATACTTTCCTGTACTCACGTTGCGAATGGTGTAATAGCAGTTTTTCGGATTGAATTGGAAATACCAAGCCGCCTTGTCATCTGCCAAGGAGGCTGCACCGGTCATAACTCTCAACGCCAGATTTCCTTGTGCATTTTCAACCAGATACATGGTGTTTCTTCCCAATCCTTCATCTTCAATCTTGATATAATACTTGATGTTGTCCTCCGACTCAAACGTGTATGCCGGAACACCAAAGCCTCCGGTGGGAGGCAAACCGTCCTCAGCAAGACCTTGATAAACAGCAGTATTTGCCATATACAAAGCAGGGTTGCCGGAATCTTCATGCGCTCCATTAATACCATAGGGCCACATATGAATATGGTCTCCGGTCAACCTGGCGCTTGTATTGTTGTCAAAAAACTGCACCACTTTATTGGCACGATCTCCCAGCCAGTCGCCACGTCCATATTCAGACCGTAAAGGTGAACCGCCATTCCATATCCAATGTGTTCCAACACCTATAGTATGCCCCATTTCATGAAGTACGGTACCCGTGCGCTGGTAAGAGGGGTTAGGACCAAAGGTCATCCATCCTCCGTAACTTGCCTCGGCAGTAGGCGTACCTGAACCATAATTGGCCGTTACATGATGCCCCTGAATACTGGTGAATTCGTTAAAATAAGAAACTGCTGATTCAACCCCTTCTCTAATACCGGCTATATCTGTATTTAAAGTGTAGCCAACACCCCCTCCGGGAAGGGTAATTACCTTTAATATATCACCATAACTGACAGCATAGGTTTGGTTCATGTTATAAGCACGGATGTAATAGACAGTGGATGGCTCAAGATTTTTGATGTGATAGATAATACCATTAAAATCAAAATATTCATTCACCCTGTTATCCAATACAGTAGGCTCAGGATGCGTACTCCAGCAGAAGCCCCGTTCTATATTTTCTGAACCACCTGTCAATCTGGCAAGGATGGATGTAGACCCTCTCACATAATTAGTATTAGTCATTATGCGAGGCACCGTTCCGGTGGCATTTGCCAGGCGATAGGCAAAGATGGCTGTATATACATCAGATGTGGTTTCATAAATATCGCCTAATTCTACATCAAAATTATTGGCTATGCCTTCAGCTGTATTAATGGCACCCTGTAAAGCAGAAGCTTCTTTTCCTCTCCCGTCAGCATACACAACCCTGGCAGAATCAATGGCTGTTTGCAGATTTTCATATGCAAGTATGGATACTTCTGCAGCAGCAGTGGCCACAAGCAACTGCTTATAAGTTTCGTAAAAATTGGTCAAATCTAAAGAATCGGCATCCAAAACTCCCTGCATTTGACTCAATGCCAAGGTCAGGTTACTCCGCTCGATATTCTGCATTTTGTTATCTAAGAGTTCCTGAGCAGCAGCTATTCGTTGTTGAGCCAATACCACAATTTCATCTGCATCAAACCCCACATATTCAAGACGGAAATTATCGAACAACACCCAATAATACGGCTGACTAAAATCGGTTTTGGCGCCAATTGTCAACACATCATCCTCTGCCAGCATAATTTCGGCTAAAACCATTTCATAAAGCCCATCTCCCAATGCCCTCCCGGCAGAAGCCATGTCGTTGACGTAGCCGTTATGCGTTCCATCCCCTGAATAAGTATGTTTATAAAGTGAATTAAACGGAATGGAGTGTTCTGAGAAAACTTCACTATTTGCATAAAGGCGGGCGTGAATGGTTTCAGTACCGGAAGCGTAAGCAGCACCGCCGTCGTTTTCTTTCGGTCGCTCAAAACCTTGTGCTTTTAAAACATATCTTCCCGGGAGCAATCCGGTAACCTCTTGATACATATCAAAGGTTCTTTCATAGAATTCCACTTCATGATAATTAACTGCACCGGCACCCTCCATGGTCCAACCTTCAGCAGTATTACCATCGAAACTCGGATTAACCAAATAATCAGTTATGTCAACAGGATTATCCGGAGAAGCATCCCTGGTTTTTTCAGTCAACACTTCCCTGTTTAACTCCTTAATGGCATTTCTAACCTCGTTGGGATCTTTCGATGTTGTGTATATTTCGCTGTATGAAGTAAGATCTAGTTCTGTTGTTTCTGATGCATGGATCAAATCTTTACATAAGGTCAGGCGGGCTTCATACAAAGAGATATTTAAAAATTGCCACTTGATATAATTCGCATATCGGTTTTTATCACGATTATATTTCAATATATAATTATCGTTTTCTTTTTGTCCGGTGGAACCAAAATACTGATTGGCATTATAGCCTCCGGCCGTCGAAGGAGCCTGAATGGTGTAAATCAGATTTTCTTCATCCACTAATTGTATGTTCCATGTATTGTCAAATGTCCGGTCCATATAAACATCTCCGTCTGCATTGCTCCTGTACATTGTCCAATTGCTTCCGGGAAATTCCAATACATACAGATTTGCCGCAGCATCAAAGTGAACAGTAGTAAGCAGTCCTTCCTCCTTTAATACTGCCCGTGTACCCCAGTCGGCTCCGGTAGCTAACTGTAAATTAAGACCGGTATTTTTCACATAGTAAACCGAACCATCCTGTACCTCTGTTGCTTCCAAAACCGGAGCTTCCCAATCAACCCCTTCCCTTCCTACATATTCAAGACGGAAATTATCAAACAACACCCAATAATACGACTGACTGAAATTGGATTTGGCTCCAAACGTCAACACATCATTCTCTGCCAGCACAATATCGTTTAAAACCATTTCATAAAGTCCGTCTCCCAATGCCCTCTCGGCAGAAGCCATGGTATTGACATAGCCGTCCATAGTTCCATCTCCTGAATAGGTATGTTTGTAAACTGAGTTGAATGGTATGGAAACTTCTGAAAAAATATCACTTTTCGCATAAAGACGGGCATAAATGGTTTCACTGCCTGATTTATAAGCAGCGCCACCATCGGGATAAGCCAAACGCTCAAAACCTTGAGCCTTCAATCTATAATTCCCCGCAGGCAACCCGGTAATTTCCTGATACATATTGAAGGTGCTTTGATAAAATTCCACCTCATGGTAGTTAACTGTACCGGAACCTGTCCATCCTTCAGCAGTATTATTGTCAAAATTCGGATTGGTCAAATAATAAGTTAAATCAGCAGGATTATCCGGAGAAGCAGCACCGGTTATTGCAATAAACACCTCATTGTCCAATTCTGTGGCAGCATTCATAACTTCATCGGGATCTGTCGATGTGGTGTATATATCGCTGTATGAGGTGTAGTCGAAATCCGTTGTTGCTGCGTGAACCAAAGCTTTATACAAAGCCTGGCGAGCCTCATACAAAGAGATATTCAAAAATTGCCATTTGATATAATTGGCGTATTGGTTTTTATCACGATTATATTTCAATATATAATTATCGTTTTCTTTTTGTCCGGTAGAACCGAAATACTGATTAGCGTTGTAACCTCCATACGACGAAGGAGCCTGAATGGTATAAACCAGATTTTCAGCATCCACTAACTGTATGTTCCATTTATTGTCCTTGGTTTGATCGGTATAAACGTTTCCGCTTAAATCATCCCTGAACAATGTCCAATCACTTCTTCCGGAAAATTCCAATACATACAGACTTGTAGCGGCATCAAAGCGAGCAGTAGTAACTAATCCGTTCTCCTTTAAAACAGCCCGCGTGCCCCAGTCGGCTCCGGCAGCAATCTGTAAATTAAGACCTGTGTTTTGCACATAGTAAAGTGAACCGTCTTGTAACTCTGTTGCCTCCAAAACCGGTGCTTCCCATGTTTGTGTAGCTTTTGCCAACAAGATGTTAGGCATGCAAAAAAGCATGCCTAACAAAATAGATTTTACCTTCATATTTTTGTTATTTTTGTTTCTGCTTCACTTGTGGCCCGCAAGGTACAAAAATTCCCTGAATTTTTATCGGACAACAACTTTTTTGGTTTTGGTAGCTTGCTTGTTGGAAACAGAAACAAAATAGACTCCTTCTGACAGTGGTCTTGAACAAGAACCTGACACTCCGCTCATGCTGAACTGCAAGCGTCCGGAAATATCATACACAACTATATCAGATGGTTCGATAATATTATTGATGTGCAACTGTTGATTTTCAGCATAAATGGCAAGTTGAGACATCGCCATCTCTTCTGTCTGACTCGTCTGCGGATAAGCCTTGTCGAAAAGCTCAACCTCATTTTCCCTCAGAACAAACCAACGCTGTGTAGTGGCATTATCACCCCAGTTAAAGCTGGTCACTGTAACAGACTTGTTACTTTGAGCGGACAGTGTGGGAGGATCCGTTTTGTGTTCATGACGTATGATCCAGAAGGTTCGGGTGGTAAGTTTGTCCCTTCCGGAACCTATCACAGAGTTTACACGGGACATCATCAACTGGAAGTTTTCCACTGCAGCAGGAGTGGCTTTATCCACCAAAGTAATTCCATTCGTACCGGTTTTCCTGTATGTAAAGTACTTTCCTGTACTCGCATTGCGGATATTATAATAGCAAGTTTCCGGATTATATATGAAATACCATGCAGCACTGTCATTTGCCAGGGCTTCTTCGCCACTCATGACTTTCAACACCAGGTTTCCTTGCGGATTCTCAACCAAATACGTGGTGTTTCTTCCCAATCTCTCGTTTTCTATCTTGATGTAATACTTGATGGTATCTTCCGACTCCAATGTGTATGCAGGAAGACCAAATCCTCCGGTAGGGGGCAAACCGTCTTCAGCCATTGCCTGATGAACAGCTGCATTGGCTATGTATAAAATAGGCCTGCCGCTATCGGCTCCGGGACCATTAACTCCGTAAGGACCCATATGCGTATTGTCTCCGTGCAACTTGGTATTGGTCATATTTCTAAAGAACTGCACCACTTTATTGGCACGATCACCATACCAGAAACCATCCTGGTCTCTCATTACACCCCACATCCAGTGTGTTCCCACACCCACAGTATGCCCCATCTCATGAAGTGCTATGCCTGTGCCACAATAAATACCTGAGCCAAGTTCCATCCAGCCTCCATAACTGGCATGAGCACCCGTACTACCGTCACCGGCATAGCTAACGCTCAAATTATGTCCTTTAATAGAGGTAAAATTATTAAAATAATAAACCGCCGACTCAACCCCTTCTCTAAAAGAAACATTATCATCATGTAAAGTATAGGTAACATTTCCTTTAGGAATGGTAATTACTTTCAACACATCACCATAACCAACAGCATAGGTCTTACTCATGGCATAAGCACGAATGTAATAAACAGTGGATGGTTCAAGATCTTTAATGTAATAAATAACACCATTCATGTCATAATGTGGATTCGCAACCAAATCAAAATGTTCAGTCGTTCTGTTATCCAATACAGTGGGATTGGGATGCGTGGCCCAGCAAAAACCGCGTTCTACATCACCTGCTCCACCAAGTAATCTGGCAAGTATGGCTGTAGCTCCTCTCACATAGTTGGGATTGGTCATAACGCGAGGTGCTGTTCCGGTAGCATTTGCCAGGCGATAGGCAAAGATGGCCTTGTACATATCAGATGTACTGCTGTAAATATCGTCCGACTCTACACTAAAATTGTCGGACATTTCTTCGGCAGTACTAATGGCACTCTGCAAAGCAGATGCTTCATTTCCTGCTCCGTTATCATACACAACCTTGGCAGAATCAATGGCTGTTTGCAGACCATCATAGGCAAGGATTGACACATTTGCGGCCTCGATGGCTACGAGCAACTGATTATATGCTTCATACAAATCATTCAACTCCAAAGGTTCGGCATCCAAAATCCCTTGTGTCTGATTTAATGCCGACACCAGGTTATCCTTAACGGTTGCCTTCATCTTGTCATCTTTGATTGCCTCAGCAGCATCTACTTGTTGCTGAGCCAATGTCACAACTTCATCCTGATCAAATCCTACGTATTCAAGGCGGAAATTATCAAACAATACCCAGTAGTAGGATTGCTTGAAATCTGACGTAACCCCAATTGTTAACACATCATCCTCCGCCAGCATTATTTCGGCTAATTCCATCTCATAAAGTCCGTCTGCAAACGCTATCGCCGCAGAAGACATACCACTAACATAACCGTTATCTGATCCCGCACCATAATAGTTGTGTTTATAGAGTGAATTAAGCGGCATGGAAACTTCTGAAAAAATTTCACTGTTTGCATAAAGGCGGGCGTGAATGGTTTCAGTACCGGAATTATAGGCTGCACCACCATCGGGTTGTGCCGGGCGCTCAAAACCTTGTGCTTTCAATATATATTTCCCTGCAAGCAATCCAGTAACCTTCTGATACATATTAAAGGTTCTTTCATAAAATTCCACCTCCTGATAATTAACTGTAGAAGCACCCTCCACAACCCAGCCTTTGGTATCATTAAAATCAAAACCCGGATTAGTCAAATAGTAAGAGACATCAACAGGATTATCCGGAGAAGCATCCTTAGTTGTTTCAATAAATACTTTCTTGTTTAATTCTGCAGTGGCGGCTCTAACGTCATCGATAACTTTCGATGTTTCATACACGGTGGTATATGAAGCAAGATCAAGAGTTGTACTTTCTGATGCACGAACCAATGCTTCATACAGAAGTTGGCGGGCTTCAAGCAGAGTCACATTGAAAAACTGCCATTTGATATAATTACCAAATTGATTTTTATCTTTATTAAAACCCAAAATATAAAAATCACCTTCTTTTTGTCCGGTGGAACCAAAAAACTGATTGGCGTTATAGCCTCCGGCCGTCGAAGGAGCCTGAATGGTATAAGTCGCGTCTTCGCCATCTACCGGTCGTATGTTCCACGTATTGTCGAATGCCCGGTCTGTATAAACATCTCCGGCAGTATTACTCCTGTACAATGTCCTGTTTTCATTGGCAAACTCCAATATATACAGATTTGTGGCTTCATCAAAGCGAACGGTAACAGGATACCCTTCCTCATTTAATATAGCCCGTGCATTCCAGTCGGCTCCGAAAGCCAACCGCAAATTAAGACCTGTATTTACCACATAGCAAACTGAACCATCTTGTATTTCGACTGCTTCCAAAACCGGTGGTTCCCATGTTTGTTCAGCTTGCGCTGATACGCTAAACAGGCAGAACAGCATACCTAATAAAACAAATTTTGTTTTCATATTCATCTATTTTTATAGTTTGTACTTATTGTGTTTAAAATAATTTATCGATTTAAATTTTTATCGGACAACAACTTTTTTAGTTTTGGTAGCTTGCCTGTTGGAAACAGAAACAAAATATACTCCCTCCGACAATGCTCTTGAACAAGAACCTGACACTCCGCTCATGCTGAACTGCAAGCGTCCGGAAATATCATACACAACTATATCAGATGGTTCGATAATATTATTGATGTGCAACTGCTGATTTTCAGCATAAATTACAAGCTGAGACATGGTCATCTCTTCGGTTTGACTTGTCGACGGGAAGGCTTTTTCAAAAAGCTCAACCTCATCCGCAGTCAAAATATACCAACGCTGCGCGGTAGCCGCATCACTTAAATTAAAGTTTGTTGCAGAAACAGACCTATTGGTCATAGCAGACAGCGTAGGAGGATTCAGTTGATGTTCAGGACGTATGATCCAAAAGGTCCGGGTAGTAAGTCTGTCCCGTCCGGAACCTATCACAGAATTTACGCGAGACATCATCATTTGGAAGTTTTCCGATACTCCGGGAGTAGCTTTACCCACCAAAGTAATTCCGTTCGTACCAAGATTCCTGTAAGTAAAATATTTTCCTGTGCTTACATTGCGAATGGTATAATAGCAGTTTTTCGGATTGAATGTGAAATACCATGCTGCACTGTCATTTGCCAGAGACTCTGCACCGCTCATAACTCTCAATGCCAATCTTCCCTGCGGATTCTCAACCAGATACATGGTGTTTCTACCCAACCTTTCATTTTCAATCTTGATATAATACTTGATGGTATCTTCCGACTCAAATACGTATGCAGGGGTAGTGAAACCTCCTGTCGGCGGCAGACCATCTTCGCCAACACCCTGATGGATAGCGGCATTTGCAATATACAGGACAGTACTACCGGAATCTTCATGTGCACCATTGATACCATAGGGCCACATATGAGTCCCATCTCCGGTCAACCTGGCGGTTGTACTATTTTCAAAAAACTGCACCACTTTATTGGCACGATCTCCCAGCCAGTCGCCACGTCCTTGATCTGCCCGCAAAGGAGAAGAACCATCATACCAAATTCCGTGTGTTCCAACACCTACAGTATGTCCCATCTCATGAAGTGCAGTACCCGTGCGCTGGTAACTCGGACTTCCGCCGAACTGCATATATCCTCCGTAACTTGCCTCAGCAGTAGGTGTGCCTACATGATGGTTAACCGACAAATGGAGTCCCCGTATGCTGGTATAACTATTAAAATATTCAACCGCCGTTTCAACCGCTTCTTTAATACGCGGATAGTGCTCCCCGCTATTAGTTACACTTGCATTCAAAGTAAAAGTAACTGCTCCTCTGGGAAGGGTGATCACTTTTAATATGTCGCCATAACCAACAGCATATGTTTGGTTCATGGCATAAGCGCGTATGTAATAGACAGTAGATGGTTTGAGATCTTTAATGTGATAAATATTACCATTATGATTATAATATTCAGTTGTTCTATTGTCCAGCACAGTAGGCTCCGGATGCGTACTCCAACAAAAACCGCGTTCTATGTCTGTACCTACTCCACCCAGCAATCGGGCAAGTATGGATGCAGATCCTCTCACATAATTGGGATTGGTCATTACGCGGGGTGCCGTTCCGGTAGCATTCGCCAGACGATAGGCAAAGATGGCTGAATACATTTCAGATGTGCTATCGTAGATATCGTCTAACTCTGCATCAAAATTATTTGACATATCTTCAGCTGTATTGATACTGTTTTGTAAGGCAGAAGCTTCGTTCCCCGCTCCGTCGGCATACATAACCCTGGCAGAGTCGATAGCTATTTGCAGATTGTCATAAGCAAGGATTGACACATTTGCAGCCTCAGTAGCCACAAGCAGCTGGTCATAAGCCTCGTACAAATCGGATAACTCCAAAGGTTCGGCATCCAAAACTCCTTGCATTTGATCCAATGCCGAGGTTAAGTTACCCCTAACAATATTCTGCATTTTGTTTTCTAAGAGCTCTTGAGAGGCTGCTTTTTGCTGCTGGGCCAATGCCACAACTTCATCCTGATCAAATCCCAGATATTCAAGACGGAAATTATCAAACAACACCCAGTAATACGATTGCCTGAAATCAGATTTGGCTCCAATCGTCAGCACATCATTTTCTGCCAGCATAATGTCAGTTAAAACCATCTCATAGTGCCCGTCTGAAAACGCCCTCCCGGCAGAAGCCATATTGTTGACATAGCCGTTATACGTTCCATCACCTGAATAGGTATGTTTATAAAGTGAGTTGAATGGAATGGAATGTTCTGAGAAAACTTCACTATTTGCATAAAGGCGGGCGTAAATAGTTTCAGTACCTGCTTTGTAAGCAGCACCGCTGTCATTGTTTTTCGGACGCTCAAAGCCTTGTGCTTTTAATATGTATTTACCTGCCGGCATGCCTGTGATCTCTTGATACATGTCGAAGGTTCTTTCATAAAACTCCACTTCATGATAATTGACCGTAGCAGCTTCCACGGTCCATCCTTCAGCATCATTATTATCAAAATTCGGATTAACCAAATAATAAGTCAGATCAACAGGGTTTGACGGGGAAGCATCCCTGGTTATTTCATCTATCACCTCTCCGTCCAATTCTTTGGTAGCATTCCTGACTTCATTAGGATCCTTCGATGTTTCATACACAGTGGTGTATGATGAAAGGTCAAGACTTGTCGTTTCTGATGCATGGACCAAAGCTCTGTAAAAGGCCTGGCGAGCTTCATACAAAGAAATATTTAAAAATTGCCATTTGATATAATCGGCATATTGGTCTTTATCACGATTGTATTTTAATATGTAATTGTCGTTCTCTTTTAGTCCGTCAGAACCGAAAAACTGATTGGCTCTGTAGCCTGCATAATTCGAAGGAGCCTGAATGGTATAAGTAAAATCTTCTCCATCCACTAACTGTATGTTCCACTTGTTGTCTTTGGTTTGATCCGTATAAACATTTCCGCTTAGATCATCCCTGAACAATGTCTTGTCTCTTCCGGGAAACTCCAATACATACAGACTTGTAGCAGCATCAAGGCGAACGGTAGCAACCAAACCTTCCTCCTTTAGTACCGCCCGTGTTCCCCAATCGGCTCCGGCAGCTATCTGTAAATTCAGACCTGTATTTTGCACATAGTAAACTGAACCGTCCTGTATTTCAGTTGCTTCCAGGACCGGTACTTCCCATGTTTGTGCGGATAAGTTAATCGTGCATAAAAGCATGCTTAACATCATAAATTTCACTCTCATATTTTTTGGTTTTTACGGTTTATGTTTAATATATGTAAAAAAAATATCGGTTTAAATTTTATCGAACAACAACTTTTTTAGTTTTGGTAGCTTGTCTGTTGGAAACAGAAACAAAATATACCCCTTCTGACAATGTTCTTGAACAGGAGCCTGACACTCCGCTCATGCTGAATTGCAAGCGTCCGGAAATATCATACACAACTATATCAGATGGTTCGACGATATTATTGATGTGCAACTGCTGATTTTCAGCATAAATGGCAAGTTGAGACATCGCCATCTCTTCTGTTTGGCTCGTCTGCGGGTAAGCCTTATCGAAAAGCTCAACCTCATCTGCGGTCAGAATAAACCAACGTTGTGAGGTAGCCGCATCATTCAGATTAAAGGCAGTCGCTGTAATAGACCTATTGGTCAGAACAGACATCGCAGGAGGATTCAGTTGATGTTCCGGACGTATGATCCAAAATGTCCGGGTAGTAAGTTTATCCCTTCCGGAGCCTATCTCTGAATTTACACGAGACATCATCATTTGGAAGTTTTCCGCCGTTCCGGGAATAGCTTTTTCCGTCAAAGTAATTCCATTTGCACCAAGTTGCCTGTAAGTAAAATACTTTCCTGTGCTTGCATTGCGAATGGTGTAATAGCAGTTTTTCGGATTGAATGTGAAATACCATGCTGCACTGTCATTTGCCAGGGACTCTGCACCACTCATAACTCTCAATGCCAGTCTTCCTTGCGGACTCTCAACCAAATACATGGTGTTTCGTCCCAATCTTTCATTTTCAATCTTGATATAATACTTGATGGTATCTTCCGACTCAAACGTGTATGCAGGGGTAGTAAAACCTCCTGTCGGAGGCAAACCATCCTCACCAAGACCTTGATAGATGGAAGTGTTTGCCATATACAAAACAGAACTACCGGAATCCTCATGTGCTCCATTAATGCCATAGGGCCACATATGCACTCCATCTCCGGTCAACCTGGCAGTCCCGCTGTTTTCAAAAAACTGCACCACTTTATTGGCACGATCTCCCAGCCAGTCACCACGTCCTTCACCAGCCCGTAAAGGTGAAGAGCCACCATACCAAATGCCATGTTGTCCGACACCTATAGTATGCCCCATCTCATGAAGTACGGTACCCGTACGCTGGTAAGAGGGGTTCGGACCAAAAGTCATCCATCCCCCGTAACTTGCCTCAGCAGTAGGTGTACCTGAACCATAATTGGCCGTCACATGAAGCCCCTGAATACTGGTGAAATTATTAAAATATTCAACCGCCGATTCAACTCCCTCTTTAATACCGATTATATCTGTATTTAAAGTATAAGTAACTCTTCCTTTGGGAATGGTAATTACTTTCAACACATCACCATAACCGACAGCATAGGTCCGGGTCATGGCATAAGCTCGTATGTAATAAACAGTAGATGGCTCAAGATTTTTAATGTGATAAATATTACCATTATGATTATAATATTCAGTTGTTCTATTGTCCAGCACAGTGGGCTCAGGATGCGTGGCCCAGCAAAAACCACGTTCTATATTTGAACCTACTGCGCCCAGTAATCTGGCAAGTATGGATGTGGATCCTCTTACATAATTAGGATTGGTCATTACGCGAGGTGCCGTTCCGGTGGCATTTGCCAGATAATAGGTAAGGATGGCTGAATACATTTCAGATGTGCCGTTGTAAATATCATCCAGCTCTGCATCAAAATTATTTGACATGTCCTCAGCTGAATTGATGCTGTTTTGCAAAGCAGAAGCTTCGTTTCCTGATCCGTCGGCATACACAACCCTGGCAGAATCAATGGCTATTTGCAGATTTTCATATGCAAGCACGGATACTTCTGCTGCCTCAGTGGTCACAAGCAACTGGTCATAAGCCTCGTACAGATTGGTCAAATCCAAAGGCTCGGCATCCAAAACATCTCCTATCTGATCCAATGCCGAAGTCAGGTTGCCTCGTACAACATTCTGCATTTTACCATCTAAGAGTCCCCGGGCAGCGGTTATTTGTTGTTGAGCCAATGCCACAACTTCATCTGCATCAAACCCCAGATATTCAAGACGGAAATTATCCAACATGACCCAATAGTACGACTGTCTGAAATCAGATTTGGCTCCAATTGTCAACACATCATCTTCCGCCAACATGATTTCAGCTAGTTCCATTTCATAATATCCCAATGAAAATGCTCTCTGACCGGAAGATTTATTACTGGGATAGCCGTTCAAGGTTCCTTCTCCGGAAAGCTTGTGTTTATAAAGTGAATTAAACGGCATGGAATGTTCTGAAAAAATTTCACTGTTCGCATAAAGGCGGGCATAAATGGTTTCAGTACCTGCCTTGTAGGCAGCACCACTGTCATTGGCTTTCGGGCGCTCAAAACCTTGTGCCTTTAAAATATACTTACCTGCAGGAAACCCGGTGATCTCCTGATACATATCAAAAGCTCTTTCATAGAATTCTTCTTCAGAACCACTAACTGTAGCAGATCCTTGCGTAATCTTCCATCCACCGCAAAAATTTGGATTAACAAAATAATGAGTTAAATCGACAGGATTTGAAGGAGAAGCGTTCTCTGTTATTACACCCAACACTTCACTGTCCAGCGCCAAAGCAGCATTTCTAATCTCATCGGAATCGTCCGATGTTTCATATATATTGCTGTATGAGGCGAGATCAAGCTCTGTTACCTCTGATGCATAAACCAAAGCTTTATACAAGGACTGACGAGCTTCATACAAAGTCACATTTAAAAACTGCCACTTGATGTAATTGGCATATTGGTCTTTATCGCGATTACATTTCAGTATGTAATTATCGTTTTCTTTTAAACCGGTGGAACCAAAAAACTGATTAGCTCTGTAGCCTGCATACGACGAAGGGGCCTGAATGGTATAAGTAAAATCTTCTCCATCTACCGGCTGTATGTTCCATTTATTCTCAGTTGTTCGGTCTGTATAAACGTCTCCGACATTATTACTCCTGTACAATGTCCAGCCATTTCCGGGAAATTCCAACACATACAGATTTGTATTGGCATCAAACCGAATAGTAGTAGTCAAGCCATTTTCCTTTAATATTGCCCGCGTTCCCCAGTCGGCTCCGGCAGCTATCTGTAAATTAAGACCCGTATTTTGCACATAGTAAACTGAACCGTCTTGTATCTTGGTTGCTTCTAAGACTGGTGTTTCCCATGTTTGTGCGGATAAACAAACATTAAACAGGCAAAAAAATATGCCTGACAAAGTAAATTTCATTCTCATATTCCTGGTCTTTATGGTTTATACTTCACTTAGTTGTGTAAAACAGTTTTACTACAAACAATCAACATACAAAGATAGTTGATCGTTTGTAGTAAAACAAAATAAATTAAACTGACAAAGAACCCTTACTTAACCATTAGTTTAACTGCAGGATAATTGTTGATCTTAATCAGATAAATACCGGCTTCAACAGTCGCATGTCTTGCAAAATCTATTTTACGTCCAAACATGTCATATACCGATACCACGTCTCTTTCCATTAAATTATCGATCATGATCTTGCCATCAACTGCATAAACATGATATGGGAAATCAGAGTTATCTGACCTTACAGGGATCAGACCGCTTGGCATGGTAGCACTGTTAAGCATTTCCAAAGTTGCAGGCACATCCATTACATCACCCTGGAAATCATCTTCCAGGAATGCTTCGGTGTACATTCTGAAGTCATAGATCATTGTTTGACGTAAATATGAGTCATTGCCATAGCACGAACGTCCGATCCAGTTGTACATTGTTCCAATGCGCCCATCCATTGGTAAGAAAAATGGCGGAAGATTGAAGATATCTGTTTCTGCAACAAGTAAACCGTCAATGTATACTGAAGCAACTAAATCTACACTTTGAACAAAAGCAAAGTGTACCCATCTGCCCTTTTCAGCCGGTAAGTAATTACCTGTATCTATATCCCTTACTTCAACATTTTCAAGAACGCCCGGTCCTTTTAATTCTATTCTTTGTTGTCCCTGTCCCAGGATAGCCACAAGGTGTCCATTACCTTCAGTTTCCCAGTTAGAGAAAGTCCACAGGAAGTTTCCGGCGTTACCTAATTCTTCATAATCCTCATCAATATAGAAGTATACTGAAAGGGTGTAATCCATGGCTTCATTGTACATGATTTGACCAATTTCATATCCCAAATCGAAATATCCGGTTCCATTACCCAAATCCAACACATTGAGTGAAGTACCGTCTTCCAATTTTAATTGAGCTATCTTGGCGTCATTCATCATGGTTCCCTGGAAGCCCTTTTCAGCTATATCGGTTACAGTTTTGCCGTCAACCTGACTGAAGTCATAATGAACTACCAAAGTGCTTTCGAAAGGTGTACCATCTGTTGGCACAGTTGCAATAAACTCTTTCTCTGCCTTTCTTCCGTTGCGCATCAAATGAGCAGTCAGCGTGACAGTAGCGTCATACAATTTTGGTTTATTTACTGTTCCATCCTCAGATATTATAAGAGGATCAGAAGTACTCCAGAAAACAGTAACATCGTCGTATCCATCTACAGAACCCGGCAAGGTGAGATCAGACTCAACATTGTTCAAATCACCTAAATCAAGTGCTGCTAATGCTGCTTCCAAAACATCATCCGGAACATTGGGATTCTGTTCGTATGCTAAATTGAGCGCAGCCAATGTATTTTCGATATCAAGAATAGCCATATCATCCGCCGTTAGCGGGATACTCATCAGTCTAAAGTCATAAACCAATGTTTTCTGCATATAATTATCGCTCGCATAACAGGGACGTCCAATCCAGTTGTAAGGCATTCCGGTAAATTCCGGTCTTGCTATATCCATTGGAGAAAGCGAAACTGTACCCGACGTAACTGAGTCACCGTCAATGTATATTGTTGCAAGATCACCTTGTTGTACAAACAAGATATGGTGCCATTCGCCCTGGAATTTAGGTCTGCCATCCTCAGGGAATGGATACTTTTGGAAGTAATCACCTTTTTCGAAAGCTTGTGCTCCTCCCCAGTGAGTCTTGGTAATTTCATATTTAACAGAAGTAGGACGTATAAAAATACCACCCATCTGGGTATCACCTATCGATTCTGAATTCGCAAATGTCCACAGGAAGTTTCCATGACCATCTATATTTGCTGCATCAACATCCACGAAGAAATAAGCTCCGGCACTGTAATCATCCAATTTATAAACTTCTTTACCTATTTCCGTACCCATGTCAAAATAGCCTCGACCTTCACCTAAGTCGAGTACATTGAAGCGATTACCCTCATCACCGATCACCCTGATCTGAGCTTCATTCTTAATTGTTCCCTTGTAGGTAACGCCTTCAGTATATTCACCTTCGTTAGAGGTTACAACCACTTGACCATTTTCGAACGAGATATTCTCTGAGTCAAATTTCCAAATCGCAATTTCATACGGAGACGGTTCACTGGGCAAGGTCCGCACGATGATGGTTTTTTCTAAGGTATCATCTCCTTCTTTAGAGAAGGTCACCGTCAACGTTACAGTCACGGCTAAATCTTGAAGCGTAACCTTACCGTCTGTCGCGATAACATCTTCTCTTGAAGATTGCCAGGTTAAAGTAATGCCACTGATATTAGTCATTAAATCCAGGTCTGTATCTATTTCATTCAAGGCATAATTACCACCCAAAATATCTTCATCTTCGAAAGCCTGGTAAACATTCAAAAGTTCTTGTGAGTACTTATAGATCACCACATCAATTTCTGCAAACACTTCAGAATTGTTGCTTGATTCCAAACGAATTTTTCCGGTCACGTCGGTAGTTCCGTCATATTGAATCTCCAGCTCATCTTTTCCGTAACGGTAGTTATTTGCATCCACGTAATCTCCTTGTAGGATAGTGTTTGCTTCTAAAGTTGCAGGTCCTGTGATTCCGGCAGGGTAAGTCACTTTTATTACATCTCCGTCAGGAAGATTTGCAGATTGCACATAGAGTACTTTAGCAAACTCACCATCAGCCATGCTGAACTCTACTTTTTTTGTAAAAGGCAAAATGATAGGGTCGACAACTTTATAAACCTCAACATTGTCTATCAAACCGTACGGGATATAAACATTACCGTTTCCATCACCCAATGAGGGAGCAAGATATTCAACTTGTTTCCATACTTCATATTCCTGCTCTGCTTCGTTTTCGTAATACCGTATCTCAAAATACGGAGTACCACCACCCAGGGCTATCATCGTTGCACCACCGTCATTATAAAACCAACACATGGCCCTTACACGATAAACCGCATCTAATTCAAGGGCGGAAGAAGTGTTTTTCTGATAAACCCCGGCCCAATTACCGGCTACATGTCCGCTATTACCACAATAGGCTCCTTGTGCTTCAGTTACAACCGAAGAGCTACCCCAACCGTCTGAAGGCGAGTTACATTCCGGATCGAGGATCATGTTTGCAGCTGCGTCCAAGGGTTGAAAACAACCATCATTAGCAAACATCACTGAGCTAACAAGTATGCTCAAGAATAAAAAATAAAATCGTTTCATGATTAATAAATTTAAATTTCACATAAAAATAATTTCCGTATTACAATAAATATTACAAATATACAAGCTTCTGAATCAGAAGCTAAAAAACAAAACCGACAAAATTATAAACAAAACCGACAAAATTTTTCAAACAGCAACCGACTGACTGTTTGAGGATTTATTTTATCCCCGAACAATCAAAGTACAAATCAGATAATCACCTTTGCCCTTAACCGATCTGCACAGATAATGTAAATACCTTTATCAAGTGGCACGATCAGTTTATCCCGGACAGCGTTATATTGTTTGATCAACCTTCCGTAAACATCATAAATCCTGAGGTCTTCCCCGGACAAATCATCTACGATGAGGTTATCATCAACAATCCTGTATTTCAACTCCGCATTATCAGGAGCAATTAAGCCACTGGATGAATCGTCAACCATAAAGCCAACTGACTTGACATTAGAGCTATGCCCGGAATATTTAACCCTGATTTTATGGACACCTTCCAACTGGAATGCTGCTGCGGATTCAGAAACTTTAAAAGTCAGTTGACCGCCTGTATTGATAGCAGGTACCCGGGCAAAGGGAACAACTTCATTATCCTTAAGAAAATTATAAGTAGCTCCCGCAGGTGGAGTCCCGCCATATGCTGTTTCTACGAAGGCTTTCTTGGGAGCATTACCGGATCCGAAATCAATGTCACCTAAAATAATTTCTCCTTGAGTAGACCCCTGTGCATACGAAACATTTTTGTCTGTAAGTGTCCAACTCATGTTTTTCAGTTGATCGACTTCGCTGACCGGAATGTTATAGAGTTGATCTAAGGAAGCATCATAAACATATTCGGGCAAATAATCTTCATCATTCTTCAACACGCGCAGCAATAACACTTCTTTAGCTCTGAACTCCTGTGTATCACCCGCAGACAAATCCCCAATCCATCCCAGATACAATGTTGTTTCCTCTTCTAAGGTAAACTCAAGACCGTGCCAGGTACCATCATTCAATCCTCCTGAGATGGAATAATACGCCATGGCCTCGTCCTTTAAAGTTTTATAAGTAGGAATTGTCTCAGAAACAAACATGTACATATTGTTCAACATGTATAAAGCATCGTAGCCTGCCAAAAACCTGTATGTTCCTTTGGGTAATGTAACTTGTCTGTACAGCTTGACATCTTTCAAATTACCTCCTGTTGAGTTTCCTCTATCTTGCCAAACCCCCATCATCAGCGAGGCATATCCCGAATATTTGTCGATGCCGTTCTTTATACCGGAATTATCAGACTGTGGTATTTCGAAATTTTCGACCACCCAATATGTGGGGGTTCCAAATCGGAGATTCGAAAAATCTTTGCGGGTAATATTCTTATAGTTTGCTATATAATCCGCTGAAATATCGTTCCCACTTTCATCCAGCAACAAAATTTCATTGACACGCATACTCCGGTTAGCTGCACTTCCCGCGATATATACTACCCACCCGAGGGCAACTTGCGTTTGCTCAGTAAGGGTAAATTCGCAAACCTCATACTGATTCCCGGTTGAAGCATTCGACATGTCGTAGTACGCCAAAGCTCTGTTTTTTACTTGCGCTGAGATAGGAAGAATACGACCTTTATTGACAGCCAGGTATATCTCACTATTTTGCAAGCCGGCCTGTTCATGAACATTTATCCTTAGCTTATAACTACCGGCGGGCAAGGTAGTAGTTTGAAAAATCATTCCGTTCGTTATTGCAGGATCAGATGCATACCATTTTTGAACCCCGATGGAACGACTGTTTCCAAAATTATCATATCCACCCTTGGTGTTACCTTCCTGATTAATTATATTTCCGGTCACTGTCCACGGCTCTCCCAACAGACCAAATCTGCCTCCTTCATCTGAACGGGAAAAATTCCTCGATTCAACCAAAGTTTTGTTGGTAATATTCTGGGTATTTGCAGTTGACAATACCCCTCCTTTTACCGAACTGGTAGTCATAAAGTGTGAAAAATCAGCCTGTAATTTGTCGATAGCTTCCTTTACAACGGAAGTCTCGCTGTCTTCCGGAACTGCCTGGGCTGCCTGAATTGCCTGCTCAAAAACCTGAACAGAGTCTGCACTCAACTGACCGGTGTTAGTTCCAACCCTTCCCCGGGATACATCAAGTGCACCCTGAGCTTCTGAAATAAGTGCGCTCAAGTTTTCATGGGTATAAAGATCTTCCCCGCCTTTGTATTGAACTTTAAATACCAGGGCTATATTACTGGGTCTTCTTGCAGGCAAGCCCGTCACTTTCAATCCTTCATAACTGCGAACAAATTCGAGTTCACCATGGCCCAGCAATTCTACTTTTTCTACAGGACCCAGGTATATAGGAGAAATACTTCCCAGGGATTTAAATAAAACCTCGCTTCCTGAGGGAGATCCCATAACTGTTGCATAAATGGTGTCTGCTTTACAAACATATCTTATATCATCTGCGCTATAAGCCTGCCCTTCATTGAACCCCTGTGCATTTATGGGATTTACCGCCTCAGCTATCGGACCTTCTCCGAAAACATGCCACGGCCTGGTATCATGGATACTTTCCTGGTTGATCTCCATCCAGGCAATGATTCCTTCAACTACAGCCATTACCTTTTCATCAAGCACTCCACGGCCACGTATAGGGACACTCAATAACAGATTGCCATTTTTACTCACGATATCGATGAGCATGTGAATAACCGTTCTGTCAGATTTATACCAACCCATCTCATAATCATACCTGTTATAGTGCCATCCTCCTATACAAGTACAAGTTTGCCAATACTTTTCCTGTGGCCGGTCAGGAATTCCCCTTTCAATATCCCACATGATACATTCTTTCTGTTGTTCAGTCAGCACCTTAGCCATAATAACAGCTTCATTCCTTCCCTCATTATCTGCCATACTCTTGTTGTAGTAATGTGCAGCTATTTTTAATCCTGTGTTATCGAATTGCCAGAAAGGAAGTCCGGTATCATCAAAATATACCGCATCCGGATCGTATTGATTGATCATATCTACGGTACGATTGTAGAATTTATCCAAATACGCCCTGTTGGGTAAATTAGCACCATTTCCCCAATTCCACTGGGAATGAATTCTGCCTCCATCATGACTGCCTTCACTCCGGGGGTGGTTCTGGGCATAAAGATCCTGGGGGTCATATCCCTCCCACCATTTTCCTACTCCATCTGCAAGCGTCAAATTTCCATCATAATCTTGTGCTCCTTCATACCAGGTCCATGCATGTGAAGCATGAATACTCACGCCAAAGTACAAACCATTTGCTCTTGCAGCCGCTGCCCACTCACCAACGATATCCCTCTTGGGTCCCATATTCACACTGTTCCACGGTTGATACGGACTATCCCATAAATCGAAATTATCATGGTGATTACCCAAGGTAAAGAAATACCGTATACCTGCTCTTTTATACAAAGACATCAGAGAATCAGGATCCCATTCAGCAGCTTTCCATTCATTGATCACATCTTTAAAACCAAAAACTTTTGGATCTCCGTAGTGAGCCCGATGGTGGTTTTGCTGCCCGCCGGGATAATACATGCCCCGGGCATACCAGTCTCCGGCTTCCGGTTCGTTCTGAGGGCCCCAGTGCGCCCAAATACCAAATTTTGCATTTTTAAACCACTCCGGCGCATCTTTATATTGCGCAAGAGACTGCCAGGTAGGTTGATATATTCCTTCGGCCATAGGCTCTAATGCTGAATTTTCTGCTCTTAGAGCAAATGAGAGAAAAAAGCCAAAAAGGAAGAATGCTGTTCTTTTTAAGAGGGTAGTTGTTTTCATTTTTTGTACTTTATAGGTTATTTATCTTACAAAGTTATTCGTATCCAACGAACAACCATTGAACAATATCGACAAAAAGCCAAACAATATCGATAAAAAACAGTTATAAACTATAACACCGCATGTAAACAAAACAGGGAGGAAACCTCTATTCTTCCTCCCTGCCACCCAATATCTGTATAAAAACTGTTTTTACAGAACCGCCTTAATTAATCGCCAGCACAAAAGAAATGTCATTGGGACGAACAAGGTCTTTGGGTAATTCTACCTGCAAACCATCAGCAGTTCTTTTAAACACTACATTTTCAGTACTTCCGACAAGCGTTACGCTGTTTATTTCTTTTTCATACAAAGGACTCTCCGAAGACAAGGATTTGATAAGCACTTTTCCGTCTTCAGGCCAGGCCATAACATGGGCAAACAAGGTTTCGTCTTTTGTCATGAAACGTATATCTTTGGAAGTGTAAGGAGCATTTCTGCCTTCATTAAACCCTTGTGCATTGATAGGATTCGAAGCTTCCGCAACAGGTCCTTCTCCAAACACCTTCCAGGGACGTGTGGCATAAATGGTTTCTTTGTTAACATCCATCCAGGCGGTTATTCCTTCAACTACAGCCATTACTTTTTCATCAAGCACTCCACTGCCACGCATGGGAACACTTAATAACAAGTTGCCATTTTTACTCACGATATCGATAAGCATGTGAATAACCATTTGAGGGGATTTATACCAACCTCTCCGATAATCATTCCTGTTGTAGTGCCATCCACCTATACAAGTACAGGTTTGCCAGGGTTTTTCCTGAATTTGATCCGGAGCTCCCCTTTCTACATCCCAGACTATGCAATTCTTCTGTTCATCTGTCAGAACTTTGGCAAACACAACTGCTTCATTTTTTCCATTATTATCTTTGATACTTTTGTTGTAAAAATGGGCAACTGCCTTCAAACCCACATCACTAACAGGCCATAGCGGCATACCGGTGTCATCGTAATACACCATGTCAGGATTGTATTTATTCATCATATCGATATTACGATCCAAAAAGTTCTGGCAATACTCTTCAGACGGTACGGAGGCTCCATTTTCCCAACCCCACTGACTGTGTATTCTGCCTGTATTTTCACTTTCTACGCTTAATGGGTGATTTTGAGCATACAAATCTTGTGGATCGTATCCTTCCCACCAGGTACCTTTTCCATCCTCTTTGGTCAGATGACCATCGTAAGGAACACCGGCTTTAGGACCATTTTTATCTGCTCTCTGGGCAGTTTCGTACCAGGTCCACGCGTGTGCAGAATGGATACTGATACCAAAATACAATCCGTTGGCACGTGCAGCTTTTTCCCATTCTCCCACGATATCTCTTTTGGGCCCCATATTGATGGAGTTCCATTCCTGGTGTTTACTATTCCACAAGTCGAAATTATCGTGGTGATTTCCCAGGGTAAAGAAATACTTTGCTCCTGCTCTTTTATACAGGCTCATCAATTCTTCAGGATCCCATTCAGCAGCTTTCCAGGCATTGATCACATCCTTAAATCCGAATTCTGAAGGATGCCCGTATTTTTCAACATGATATCTATACTGCCAGCCACCTTCATCGTACATGTGCCGGGCATACCAGTCCCCGGCTTCCGGCTCACACTGAGGCCCCCAATGTGCCCAAATACCAAACTTGGCATCTCGGAACCATTCAGGTGCCTCTCCGTATTGTGACAACGATTCCCAGGTGGGCTCGTATTGTCCTTCCAGCATTTTCTCATGCTTCGCACCGCATGATGCCAGAACAACAGCAACTAATAAAAATAGAGATAATTTGTTTTGTGTCTTCATAATGTTTTAAATGAGTTGTAATTAATAATTTTAATTTCTGACTAATTTAGCTTCTTCTGACTTATCAACCACTTTATATCCTTTCCAGCCGTAATGGGCACAGAAAATAAAACAAACAAGCGGAACTATGTAGGCGATGTGGTAAAACATCTCGTTGCGATGCATGATGTAAGCAGTCAGTTGTGGAAGACAGGCATTGCCCACGATCGCCATCACTAAAAAGGCAGAGCCGCTTTTGGTGTTTTCACCTAAATCTTGCAAGGCCAAAGAAAATTGAGTGGGGTACATGATGGACATGAAGAATGACACGGCAAGCATGGCGTACAAACCAACCATACCACCAAAAATCATGATCACACCACATAACAATACATTCACAACAGCGTAGACAACCAACATATCTTGCGGTCGGAATTTAGCCATGAGCAATGTTCCTATCCAGCGGCCGAGAAGGAATGCCAACATATAAAGTCCGAAGAAGGTCGTTGCTATCGATTCTTCCATGCCTACATATACACAACAATACACTAAAAATAAACTATTTATTGCAGTTTGTCCCCCATTGTAAAAGAATTGTGCAATGACTCCTTTCCGCAAATGCGGTCGCTTAAGTACTTTGAAATCGATCAATTTACCTTTTTCTGTATCGCCCTCAAAGTGTTCTCCCTCTTTTATTTTGGGCAACTTTGAGAATGTGATTATAACAGCAACCACCACTAAGACTACTGCCAAAATTATATAGGGTACTTTCATTGCATCGGTTTCAAATTGAATGTAACCCTCCCATCCGTTTGGAAAGTCAGCAGGCAACGTTTCACGTGTGTAATTATATCCGCTTAAAACCAGTTTGCTCAAGAACATGGCGGCTATAAATGCTCCCAGGCCATTAAAGGATTGTGCCAGGTTCAGTCTCCGGGAAGCCGTCGCAGGATCTCCCAAAGCTGTAACATAAGGATTGGCAGCTGTTTCCAGGAAGCACATCCCTGTCGCGATGATGAAGAAAATCGTCAAATACGCCCAGTACGATTTGATGATGGCAGCAGGCAAAAACAAGAATCCTCCGACCGCAGCTATTAACAACCCGAAGATTATTCCGGCCTTGTAACTATAGCGTTTCATGAACATGGCAATAGGGATCGGGAAGATAAAGTATGCAAGCCAATATGCCGTTTCAGTGAAAGATGCCTGAAAAGTATTCAATTCGCATGTTTTCATCAGCTGCCGGATCATGGTCGGAAGTAAATTACTGCTGATAGCCCAAATAAAGAAAAGGCTGAAAATAACGACCAAAGGCAATATATCGGAACGTTTAGTTTGTTTGTTTTCCATGAAATATATTTTTATTGGGTTTGAAAAATTGTTTGTGTAATATTTGGAGATAGAAATATGGTTTACTCCACCATATTTTTAATGTAGGGCAACTGCTTTAGTTGTTTAAACTTATAAAAATCTGCAGCATTTTTACCCAAAAATAATGATTTTTCTTCCTGTGAAAGCAGATTGGATTTTACAATGAAGTCGTAAGACATGCGATAGGTGATTGCCGTCATGGTTCTGGGGTAATCCGAACCCCACATAAGTTTTTCAATACCTGCAAGTTCAACGGCTTCTTTGATTGCCCAAACGGCTCCTGTGAAAGGATAAAACTCATCGTTAAACAACCAGGTAATACCTCCTGATTCAATCATCACATTTTTATTTCGGGCAAGTTTGATCTGTTCCTGCCAATCTTTTCGGGTAACCATCCCAAAGTGCCCGATTGCAATTTTCAGTTTTGGAAATTCAGCAATGATCTCATTCATTTCACCTACTTGTTCAGCACCATCAGCCAGATCAATGGATAAAATAATATTGTGTTTTTCCATCAGGTTAAAGACTTTCATCATCTCATCATTGGTGAGATAAATTTTCGTATCATCGGTTACCAGGCGGTTTGCCGGAATCTTAATCGCACGAAATCCTTGTTTTACCAGCTCTTCTGCATGGGAATAATACCCCGGCTGACGAGCATCAAACATCCCGCAACAAAAAAGACGATCGGGATATTTTTGCTGCACCCCCGTCAGATATTGATTTTGTAATCCGTCAATATATTCTTGCGTAATAACGGCTGCTGAAACTTGTGCATAATCCATGTTTGAAATCAGTATTTCAGCAGTATTTTTTCCATCCAATATATAGGGAGGCATCATCTGACGAACTTCACCCATAAATTCGGACCTGCCGTTTTCAAGGGTTTTAATTTTCTTTCCTTCAACTTCCGTATTTTGACGAAGCCAAAGGTGTGCATGAGCATCAATAATAGGAAAAAACATGGTCTAAAACTTTATCAAAATTCTAAAAACTTCACCCGGATTTGCAGCCCAGTTTTCCAAAGCTGTTTGTGCTTCTTCGGGACTATAAACGGCTGTTATTAATTCGTCCACCGGACAAGCGCCGCGTTTCATGTACTTCACAACAGCTTTAAAATCATTCGGCATCGCATTCCGTGAGCCGCGAATATCCAACTCTTTCTTTACAAAAAATTGGGTATCAAACGGGATCTTCTCCTTGGCATAGCCAATATAAACGACCCGCCCTGTATAAGAAACCTCAGAGATGGCTGACAGATAAGATTCCGGACGACCTACTGCCTCTATGACAACATTTGCTCCTCTGCCTCCCGTGATCTCTGAGACACGATTGCTGAGGCTCTCGGCAGATGAGTTGATAACGTGTTTAGCTCCCAAACGTTTTGCCAGAGACAATTTATTATCATCAATATCTACTGCTATGACTTGCGCTCCACGAAGGGCAGCACGCACAATTGCACCAACTCCGATCATGCCGCAACCGATAACCATTACTGTGTCTTCGTCCGTAACTTCGGCTCGACTTACGGCGTGAAAGCCCACACTCATAGGCTCTACCAACGCAAATTCCCGAACCGAAAGAGAGTCATCTGCAATTACTTTTTCCCACGGAACCAAAATAAATTCAGACATTGCCCCATCACGTTGTACGCCGAATGTCTGATTAAATTCACAGGCATTGGTACGTCTGTTCAGGCAAGCCTCACAGTGTCCGCAACTCGTATAGGGATTTACGGTTGCATGCATCCCGGGCTTTAAATCCGGCACATCTTCCGCAACTTCCTCGACAATCGCTCCTATCTCGTGGCCCGGCACAATCGGCAATTTAACCAATGGATTCAAACCTCGAAATGTATTCAAATCGGAGCCGCAAAAGCCTACATAAGCTATTTTCAACAAGACATGACCCGGCTTGAGTTCAGGTTTGGGAATCTCAACCAACCGAACCTTGCCGGGATCTGTAATTTGTATTGCTTTCATTTAAATATTAACTGTTTACCCAGGTATCCCGATAACCGGGTTCAAATATTTTTTGAACTTCCCGCAATAAATCCGGATCAAGGGGAGTCCTGGCATACCGAATCGATTTCAATACATTTTCCGAATTGGTAGTGCTGAACAAGGTCGTTGTAATGCGAGGATTGGAAACCGCAAACGATACTGCCAATTCTTCAATAGATTTCCCTTTCGACCTGCAAAAATCTGCCGCTTTCTTAGCCAAACGCAGCAATGCCGCAGGTGCAGGATGCCAATCAGGCGCACCACGCTCAGTAAGCAAACCCATTGAATAAGGAGAAGCGTTAATGACTCCGACTCCCTTAGATTCAAAATAATCTAAATAATCAACTAAAGAATCATCATTTAAAGTATGATGGCAAAATGAAAGAACAGTCTCCACCATTCCTGCGGGAACATGATCAATTACGTATTTGAAATGACGTAAATTCAAATTGGTAATGCCTACGTGTCTCACAACTCCCTCACGCTTCAAATCTGCCAGGGCAGGAAGAGTTTCTTTACAAACTTGCTCCAGATCGGCAAACTCAATATCGTGAACTTGAATCAAATCGATGTAATCCACATGCAGGCGTTCCATGCTTTCATACACACTTTCCCTGGCTTTCTTAGCAGAATAGTCCCAATGATTCTTGTCATCTTTACCATAACGCCCTACTTTAGTGGCAAGGTAATAACGGTTTCTATCGACATTCTTCAAGGCTTTACCCAATACAAATTCTGCCTTCAAATAACCGTAGTAGGGGGAAACGTCAATAAAATTGATCCCGTTGTCCAGAGCCGTATAAACGGCCTCAATCCCACTACTTTCTTTTAATGAATGAAAAACACCGCCTAATGAAGACGCTCCAAAACTTATTTCGGAGATTTTCATACCTGTTTTCCCTAATTCTTTGTATTTCATACTATTATAATTTATTTTTTTAATTTTCGCAAGAACTCCTGATATACCTGTTTATCATTTATTTCGTCCGGGACAAGAAGCGAATGGCTAAATCAAATCGTGTTCATTTCATGACAATTACGTTTGGCAATCAGTATGATGACAAAGGTAGTTGCTATATCAGGAAGTGTCTTGAAAATTTTCGACTTAGACTTGCACAATACCGACTTTTTTAGTAGTGCATGTCTTTTATCGACTGTGAATATTTATTTCATTGCAATATTGTTTCGGCGTTTTCCCCGTTATTTTCTTGAACAAACGGTTGAAATAGGAGATATTCTCAAAAGAAAGGCTGTACGCAACTTCTTTGATCGACTCACTTTTTAAACTGAGTAGCAATTGAGCGTGCTCTATTTTTTTCTGGTTGATATATTGAATGGGTGTACAATTCATTTCTTTCTTGAAAAGCCGGATATAGTGATCGCTGCTCAGGAAAGACATTTTTGACAATTCATCAATAGACAAAGGTAAATGAATGTTTCTGCGTATATACAGCAAACTTTTCGCAATCCGATGATCCTTGACATCAAATTTCGGCTTTGCTTTTTCTAAAAATTTAGAAAACAAACAGAACAGAATTCCCTTTGTTCGCAAAGCAACATAAGTTGACTGATGCGTGTTCGCTGCAATATTTTTCAACAAAGTAGCTGAATTGTCATAGAATTCCGGGTCATAGTGTTTTAGTTCCCTGCGCGGATTGAGCTCCAACAATTTTTCCACAAGCAGATAATCCAATTCCGAAGCATCCACTTCAAAGGGAAAAGTATATTGTTCAGTTATGTTGGTCTCCGGTGTTTCATAGACATGAATATAGTTCAGTTTGAAAAGTCCGGTGCATTTGTATGTATGGGGAGTAAAGGCAGGAATTATGTACAGATGATTGGGTGTCAGTTCAAAAAAACCCTCCGGAAAAAAGATGCCCGCTTCCCCCTCTGTCACCAAATAAATCCGGGTAAAAGGACTGCTGACATTCTCATAATTCCAGTCGGCATAATGATGGGCCTTCCCAACATTCAATAGTGCAAAATCGATTTTGGAGGAACCTTTCATGGAATTGTAATTTATTTTTAAACTGCCACATGGAACTCTTGATGGCCTGATTTAAATTTCTCTTGCTAAATAGAACGTGCACACAGACATCATCACAGTTTTATAATGCAAATATATGCAAATCTGTTGCATAATAATCACTTTTTTTTGAAAAATCACATACGAATTCTTGCAGTAAAATTATTGAACAATCTGAAAAGTAACAAACAATATCGATTTTGTACATAAAAAAAACGGTATTATTCAATTACCTTTGTCTCTGACAAAAAATAACAATTATCAGTATGAACAAATTTTGTGAAGGAAAAAAGACGGGTTACAGGCAAAACAAATATAACTTTGAAACTAAAAGGTATTGCCAGACTTTAGAACTAAAAGAAGATCAAGAACTTATTCGTCAGTATTTGCAATGCCACAGCAAAGAAGATGCTTGGCCCGAGATAAGGGAGGGAATCCGGTCTGTAGGAATTCTTGAGATGGAAATCTATGTTCACGAAAATAAACTTTTTATGATAGTTGAAACCCCTCTGGATTTTGAATGGGAAGAAGCGTTCGCCCGATTGGCTAAGTTACCCAGACAAGAAGAATGGGAAGAATACGTTGCTCGTTTCCAAAAGAGTGCTCCAAATGCGACTTCGGCAGAAAAGTGGCAATTGATGGAGCGTTTCTCTTATATTTACGAGTAATATAGCGGTATCTCATAAGCGCCCAACTGCTGCACTTCGTGAATATTTGTTTTGAGGCAGTCTCAAACCGGTATGGTGCACAAAAAGCCGCAGGGTTGTGTGCATCGTTTTTAGAAATTTAAAACATAAATTACATGTCGTATGAAAACACATTTTTTTTCTATTTTTTTTCTTTTTACATGCCTAACGGCTTTTACTCAAAATTTCAACCCCATTATTCCGGATAATATTGCGGACCCTTCTATTTCGAAGTTTGGTGACACCTATTATCTCTATGGTACTTCCGATATCGACCGCGGACTCGAAGAAATGGGTCCTCCGGTAGTGTGGAAATCCAAGGATTTCGTAAACTGGAGTTTTGAGGGTACCATATTGAACGAAATTGACTGGAATAAACCCTATGTGTTTACCAATCGTGAAGGAAAAAAACATTACGGTTTCTTCCGCTACTGGGCTCCGGGAAGAGCAATAAAAATCGGTAACCTGTACTATTTGTTCCCTACCATTGTTTCTCCCGACGGAAGGTGCCCCGTATATACAGTAGTGTCAGAATCACCGGACGGACCTTTCCGTTTTCAAAATGGAGACGGGTTATTCTGGGGTGAAGTGCCGGAAGGGAAAAAGAACAGTCAGCCTTTAACTCCTGACATCGATGTTGAGCCTTTTACTGATGATGACGGAACCAATTATGTATTTTGGCGAAACCGCAATGCGGCCCAGGTAAATGAAGATTTTTCTTCCATTGTGGGAGATATCATCACCATGCCGACCAAAAGGACTGCCTATTCCGAAGGTCCCACCATGTTCAAGAGAAATGGAATTTATTACTACGTATATACGCAGGGAGGTGATCAAAACTATCGCAACGCATATATGATGAGTAAAGAAAGTCCTCTCAGCGGATTTGTGGCACCAAAAGGCAATGATGTATTTATTTCATCCTCACTTGAAGAAGGTGTCTGGGGTCCCGGACACGGAAATGTGTTTTATGATGAAGCATCAGACACCTATGTTTTTGCATACCTTGAATTTGGTGAGGGAAGCACAACACGCCAGGTTTTTGTCAATAAAATGGAGTTCAATCCTGATGGTACCATCAAAACCATCACTCCAAATTTTAAAGGTGTCGGTTACCTGAACAACACACCGGACACCAGAAACAATTTAGCTCTAAAAGCAAAAGCGACGGCTTCAAGTCATAAGAAAGAAAGGGTTTCTACAAAAAGAGTAGAAACAGACCAAAACAATCCTAAACCCAATGAGGGCTCTGTCGTAACCGTTTCCCGGACTTTTACATATGAACCTGAACATGCAATTGACGGGTCTAACGGCACACGCTGGGTAGCTTCGGGAGACGATATCAGACCTAATTTCAGACTTGAGTTTGATGAAGTAACAAAGATAGACCAATGCGACATGTTTTTTACACTCCCTTCTTTGGGGCATGCCTGGATACTTGAAAAGTCGGTTGATGGCCGCCATTGGGAAGTCTGTCAAATACAGGACGAAATTGTTGCCCGCTCACCACACACCGTTACCGGAATTGGTGAGGCAAAATTCTTAAGAGTCAGAATCATCAAGGGAGATCCCGGATTATGGGAGATCAAAGTTTATTAAAACAACAAATGCGTTTGTCGAATGAAAAAGCTTATTTATACAGTTTTATTGGCATTGGTATGGAACTGTGGTTATGCGTACCACCCGGGCAAATGGGGTAACTGGGCCACATGGGGAGAACAAAGTGACGGAACCTATCGTAACCCCGTACTCCCGGGAGATTTCAGTGACTTGGATTGTATCCGTGTGGGAGATGACTATTATGCAATAACTTCTACCTTCCAATATTCACCGGGTATGACCATATTGCACTCAAAAGATCTCGTAAACTGGTCAATCATCAGTCATGCGGTTGAGGACATTCGTCAAATAGGACCGGCATTGAACTGGGATCGGATGGATAGATATGGAAGAGGAATATGGGCAGGATCCATACGCTACAACGATGGAAGATTTTACGTGTTGTTTGGAACACCGGAAGAGGGTTTCTTTACGACATGGGCTAAAGATCCCCGTGGTCCGTGGGCTCCGTTAACCAATATTCTTCCTGAAAGAGGATGGGACGACTGCACCGCAATTTGGGACGAGAATGGGCAGGCTTATTTTGTAGGAACTTGTTTTGGAGATGGATATAAAACGTATCTTTTCAAAATGGCTCCCGACTGCAGCTCCATAGACCGAAGCAGTGCAGTACTTATAAATCAGGGTGACGGTCGCGAAGCAAGCAAGCTGATAAAGGTCGGCAACTACTACTATTTAATATACAGTACAGTAGAACACGGGATAAGGTTTGTTGTGGGAAAAAGGACTTTGGATCTTTCAAATCCGAAAGGTTGGAGCGAAGAAAAGCGACTGATGGCATACAACAGGGAGTCCCACGAACCTAATCAGGGTGGAGTCGTATTAGGTCCCGACAATAAACAATGGTACTTCTTTACACACCACGGACACGGCGATTGGTCAGGCCGAATTGCAAGCTTACTACCCGTTACCTGGGTGGATGGCTGGCCCATAATGGGGCGAGTGGGCGAAGATGGTCTGGGGTATATGGTGTGGTCCGCCGAAATGCCATTAAAAGCAGAAAGCGAAAAGAAAACAGTATTTTTTGATGACTTTAAATCAAGACAATTAGATCCAAATTGGGCGTGGAATTATTATCCGCGAAACGAAATGTGGTCTTTAACGGATAAAAAGGGACATTTGAGGATGAAAGCGGTGAAGCCGATAGAAAGCAATAACCTGAAGAAGACACCCAACATCCTGACTCAACGGATTTATCGCACCGGCTTTAATCAGGTTACAACCAAAATTAAAGTCGAAGGAATGGCTGACGGACAAGTGGCCGGACTGTGCCACTACGCCCACACCTATGCCTATATAGGCCTTCAGAAAACAAATGGAAACCCGGAAATTGTTTTCAATGAAAATGAGCAAATCAAAACTCATCCGATAAAGAAAACAAAAAACATATGGCTCCGCTCAACATGGGGACTGGATGGGAAAAGCACTTTCTCTTACAGTACGGACGGAAAAACTTTTGTTGAGTTCGGTAATCCTTACCAGTTTACATGGGGCGACTATCGCGGTACAAGGGTAGGTTTATTCACCTGTAATGAAACAGAGGAAAAAGGTTACATAGACGTTGACTTTTTCAAATACGAGAGAAAGTAAGTTTTTCAATGGGTTGAGGCTTATCCAATCAAACCTAAATACGGTGTGTACGCAGCACCGGGCAATAAAAAAGACAACACCCACATTTATGTCAGCTCAGGCTTAGGCATTTGGGGTCCGCAGTATCGTATAGGAACACAAAGCGAATTGGTGGTGATTGAGTTTAAATATTGATCAGGAGTGCAATATATGTTTGATCCTTAACTGTTTGTTCTCGTGTGTCAGGCTGATTATATAAACGCCGGGCAGAAGATTTTTCTCGGTTAGCAAAGTGTCAATGTGTTTTCCATTGAGCTTGCTCTGAAAGACAAAACGTCCGGAAATATCCAGTACCGAAACAAGCGTATCGGGATGACCAAAAGCATTCAAAATTACCTGCTTTGTGGCAACATCCATATCCGCCGGTGAAATTCTTAAGGAATTAACAACCCAATTTAAGTCCTCACCGTGCCTGGAAAACTCAAAATCAAGATATCCGGTTTGGGTTGATACGGTAAATTGATTGGTCAGCAGTTGCCCTTTATTGCTGGTTATCTGATCCAGCACAATTTCCCCATTGACTTTAACAGTCATTTTATCATGCATATAAGAAATGTCTCCTTGTTTTAAAGTAACGATATAGTCACCGTTGTCAATCTTCACCCTGAAGGTAACGGGTACACCCGACATGTTGAAATCTCTGAGCTCATCATTCCAGGCATCGCCCCTGTCGCGGGTTGCAACGTCTCCCATCCATCCGTAGGAAGCATCGGCAGTCCAGCGGGTTTGCTCCGAAACACGAATGGCTCCTTGAGCAAGCGGTGAACTACCGGTTCCAAAATCAAAAAAGAGCAAAACTTCCATCACCTTGACCTCACAGGACACGCTAACACCGCCATGTCCGGTTGCTGTGATTGTAGCAATTCCGGGAGAAACAGCAGTGATCTTGCCATCTTCTACTGTGGCTACCGATTCATCAGTTGAACTCCAGGTAACATCTCTGTGTGCCGTAAAAAAAGGGACGTACTTTAACATCAGGGATTCGGTATCAAGGGGAAACATACAAATTTCCTCCTTATCCAACTCCAGCGCACTTAATTCGTCAATCCTCTCCATTTTAGGGAAGACCAGGGATGTATTGTACTGCTGATCGGCATAAAAAACATAGGTACCACGCATCCATACCACGTCAAAAAATCCTTTTTTATGGTTTCGCGGAACTATCGGACGCACATTTACCAAGTGGCCCGGGGTGTTCCGGGTCAGGGCTTGCTCCAACCATGTCTGACCTTTATCTTCAGTAAAATATTTAAAAATTTCGAAAGTATTATTCACCTGTTTCGATAAATACACAATGGAAGGATTGTCCGGATCTAAAATGATCCCTCCCGAATAATTCGGCTCCGGCTCACTTTTACCCGACGGCGTTTGAGGGAACCATCTGCCCGCTTCTGTCATTTGTGTATTGTCCCAGGAGGTACCGTTCCAACGGGCATAGTGGTAACGATGATCTGTATCAGTAGGAAAAGAGGCATATACCATCACAGGATATCCGGTCTCAGGTTCCAAAGCAATGTCCCAAATCCATCCTTTTCCGATACTTGCATCATAGACCACCTCCAACTGACTCAGGTCGACCGGACTGCCGGTTACATCCTTAATCAGGGTGCCATTGGCCCGATATACTTTGTTACCTTTGAAGCGACAATAATGTATTTTATTGGACGGCTCATTGCGAGGATGTCCGGTAGTCACTGCCACATGAATAGAACCGTCACTCCCCTGGAAGTACCTTGTATAAGGGCGCTGTCCGCCACCGGAAATAAAAAGTCTGCCATTGTCAAAAGTTTGTCCGTTATCGGTTGAAACCGACAATCGTGGGTGCCAATCACTTCCACCCCGGTAAAACACACAAATGGAGTCACCTATCTGGAAGGGATAAGGATAGGTTACCGTATTGGAAAAGCCGTATGAACTGCCCCATGCAGTGATGTCCTCCGGATTGGTACTGATGAAACGATATATTCTGGCTCCAAAGTGTGCAGCCATAAATATGATAATGCGCCCGTCATCCCTGATCAATAATGTTGGATTGGCATGATCATCCGGCTGAAAGTTTTCCCAGATCCGATGCTGATTAAATGCTCCGGTTTCATGATCATAGGAAGCCACCTCAATATGTCCGTCGCGGGTAACCCAGGAAAAATAAGTTTGTTCCTTTTCTCCTTTATAATAAATAGCCCTGGGTTCAGCGAACCAGCACCAGGCACCATCAACCGTCAGGGTATCCATTCCTTTTTGAGCCAGAGGCGGCTGTGTAGCAAACAAATTAGCTGTAAAAATCTTGTTACTGGTGTAGGTTCCCTCACCTTCCACTTCAAGGCTCAAAACTGCTGTCAGCTCTACCGAAACATTATATTCATCGGGTAAGGTTACTTTGCCATCGGTAGCAATGTATTTCGGCCTGGAAGAAGTCCATGTCACAGTTACACCACCTGCCATGGAGGTCGGCATATTCAGGTCTGTACGCACATCACCCCATCCGGTATTTTCCCCAAGCACCATCGCGTCATCCAAATCTTCGAGTGCTTGTATCAACTCCGCAGGGAATGGAAGCTTATACAGTATGACGTCATCATACACAAGCTTGGGATTGCTTCCCGAACCGGCACCATCACGTGATTTGAAACCAATTTGTATTTTACCGCTTGTTTCACCGGAAACAAAAAAATCCACATGCTCTTCTTCCCACACACCAACTGCAAAATTTCCTTTGCCTGAAAGTGCAGGCGAACCTTCATCAGGAACCCATCCAAAAACACTGGTACTTTCCGTGCTGGTACCCACATTATAGGTATTGGTCGCCAACCGGTATTTGCCTTCCGGCAGAGTTACTGCCTGTGAAAAAGACAATGTATTGCCCCATCCTATGGATATGGCCAGCACGCCGCCGGCGGCCTCACCATTTCTGTCGGTAGCAGGAACAGTTGAGTTGTTGAATGTATAAGGGGAACCAAATTCAAAAACATAACCTACTGCCCAGCCACCGTGATTTTCAATACCCCATCCGGTAATATCAGCCTGTGCGTTTCCGGGGTTGGCAGTACCTTGATTTGCTTGCGCAAAATTACTGCTGTCATCAAATCCGGCATTTATCAAATAAGTATCAGTCACATCAGTTTGTGCAACTGCGTAGCCACCAATAAAAGCAGCTAAAAAGACAAATAAGAATAATTTTGTTTTCATGTGATTGTAATTTATGTTTAAGTTGTTATATAAATCCTTAATAAGTATCAATAAGAGAAATTGCTATCTGTGGTAAATAAGAGGCAGCACACCACCAACATGTTTTTCATAAAAAAGAATTGCGACACTAAACGACCAAATCCTTTGCGCCTGTAGTCCGAAAAGCAAATATAGGAAATTCTTCATTTAAATTAATGTGCTTTAAAGAAGATTGCCCTAAAAAGACTCTTTTTTGACCTATTTTTGCTAAAATCAAACTTGTTCTTTACGACATGAACAATCCGCATCAAACTGTTCTTGTTCAATTTAGAAGAGCGGGTTCTCGAGGTCCGTCCGGGTTCCGTGGTCACGATGTTGGTTTCTCACTGATCAATGCAAATTGAGAAATTACTTTCTCACTGGCTTGGGTAGAATTACGCAAATTTACGCAAATTGCGGCATCACAGAATAGCGAGAATTTTCATAAAAAATATTTTTGACAACTTTGTGTTACGTTTACATTTACTCATTTATATTAAGATATCGGCACACGCTCTGAAACATACTGTTTAGGGTTGTTATGGACTAATTTTGCATCTTTTTAGACAAAAATTAAATACTTACAGTGAAAAAATCGCTTGATTTGTATGTTGTGATTTAAACTCGTTCTAAAAATTCAGTTTGTATAAAATGAAACATCTAATTACCAAAACGCTGATTGGAAGTGTTTTACTTTTGTCTTTCAACATTTCTATTGCTCAAAAAGCTAATCCGGCCGGTCTCCCCGACGAACGAACCATCCGGGAAGTTGAACCCGTTGAAGTACGTTGCCCTGTGGGTAATGTACCTCGACTTCCCTACCAAGTGTGGGTAACTTATGCTCACGGGAAATCAGAATACAGGCAGGTAAAATGGACAAACGCAGCACGGCAGACAGAAGAAAATCAGGCTGACCCGGCTACTCATCCTGTAGGTACCAACTACACTATTACAGGCTTTATTTTGGGAGATAACACAACTGACAACGGATACCCCATAACCGCCGGGGTTGAAGTAGTTGCGGATCCGGCCGAGACTCCGGCACCTTGTCCCGTTGCAAGCACGTTCCCACTAAACAAAGTGCAACTAATTGGTGACAACAGACTTACCTGCAACAGGGAACTTGCCATACAGGAAATTATCAGCTGGGATGTGTCTCAGCAATTATATAATTACAGAGACACGTACGGACTCAGTACTGATGGATATCTCCGGGCCGATGGATGGGACTCCCCTACCACCAAGCTCAAAGGACACGGCTCGGGACATTATATGTCAGCCTTAGCCCTGGCATTTGCATCCGCCACCCGGGTTGAACAAAAAAATGCCTTACGCGTTAATATGACCCGCATGGTCAACGAATTACGTGAATGTCAGGAAAGAACATTCGTATGGAACGAAGAGCTGGGCAGATATTGGGAAGCCCGTGATTTTGCACCGGAAGAAGAATTACGTGCAATGCAAGGGACATGGGCGGATTTTGATGTTTACAAAACCGAGTGGGAAAAGTACGGTTATGGATATCTCAATGCCATTCCTGCACAACACGCTGCCCTGATTGAAATGTACCGCGCTTACAATAATGAAAGCTGGGTATGGGCGCCCTATTATTCCATCCACAAGCAGTTAGCGGGATTGATAGACATCGCAACTTATATAGATGATAAAGCCATAGCAGACAAAGCTTTGCTTGTAGCTAAGGATATGGGATTGTGGATATGGAATCGTTTGCATTACAGAACATTTGTTCAAACTGAAGGCAGTCAGGAAGAGCGCAGGTCAAAGCCCGGCAACCGCTTTGAAATGTGGAATATGTATATTGCCGGAGAAGACGGAGGTACAGGAGAATCCTTAGCCCGTCTTTCTGAAATGGTGAGCGACCCGACAGAAAAAGCACGTCTGCTTGAAGCATCCAATTTCTTCGACAGTCCTGCTTTTTATGATCCGCTGGCAAGAAACATCGACGACATAAGAACAAGGCATGCCAACCAACACATTCCGAAAATCATCAGCGCCTTACGCAGCTATATAGGCAATGAAAATCCTTATTATTATCAACTTTCCCGAAACTTTTGGGAGATGATACAAGGGCGTTACCGCTATGCTTCCGGTGGAGTTGGCAACGGAGAAATGTTCAGGCAACCCTACACCCAAATGATCAGCATGATCACTAACGGTTCACCCACCCTGAACGAAACCTGTTGTGCTTATAATTTAGCTAAGCTTACCAAAGATTTGAATACCTTTGACCCGGATGATGCGCGCTATATGGATTACTATGAGCGTCTGCTTTACAACCAAATTATTGGTTCCTTGCATCCCACACACTATATGACCACCTATCAATATGCTGTGGGACTGAATGCATCCAAGCCCTGGGGTAACAGAACACCACAATCCACTTGCTGCGGAGGTACGGGTTCGGAGAGTCATACCAAATACCAGGAGGCAGCCTATTTCTTCAACGACAGTACCCTTTGGGTGAGCTTGTACTTGCCGACCACTCTTGAGTGGGACAACAAAGGTATCAGTTTGCAGCAGGATTGTGAGTGGCCTGCCGAGAAATCAACTATCAGACTTACTTCGGGTGCAGCCCGTTTTGCCATGAAGTTACGCGTTCCCTATTGGGCAACGGAAGGGTTTGATATCAGGCTCAACGGTACTTCTATTGCCAACAGCTACCGCCCAAGCTCTTACGTAAGCATCCCTGCACGCAATTGGGCTCACCATGATGTGGTAGAAGTTATCATGCCCTTCAGCAAACACATAGATTACGGCCCTGACAAACCGGAGAACCGGGGATCGGAAACCGATACCGATAAAGCAACCTCATCTAACTTATGGATGGGCACTCTGATGTACGGACCTTTGGCCATGACTGCTACAGGTGTTGAAAACTGGGAGGAAGCCACTCTCACGGTTGATTCTTATTTAAACAATATCATAGCCAATGGTTCTGACGGCTCCAAAGGAACCCATGGAAATTTATACACCCTGTCAGTTGGTGATAAAACTTTTGAACCTGATTATTACAGAGATGAGAATTCTACGCATTATTTCCGCATCGATGTGGTCAGCGACATGAAAGCTGAATTCAGAGCCATGCTTGCAAAGAAAATAGAAGATGCAGGTGTATTCCAGTCCAAAACCTATACACGATCATCTTATAAGATATTAAAGAAAGTACTGAAAGATGCAAAGAAAATATGTAAAAACGAGTTATCCACACAGAACCAAATCACCAGTCAAATAGCCCTTATTGAACAGGCACAAAACGATTTGATAACAAAAAGAATTAATAAATCAACACTGACTGCAACCATACAGGCAGCCGCAGCCAAAAAAGAAAAAGATTATACCTGGGATAACTACGGAGTGCTTCAAAGGTCTATTGAAAGAGCTTACGAAATAGAACAACAAAATGAATCTCAACTGTTGATAGACAAACAAATACTGACCTTGCAAAAAGACATGGAGGCCCTGGTATTGGTCAGCAGTGTCGATAAAAACGCCTTAAAAGAAGTGTTGTCCGTTGCCCAAGAAAGAATTAAAGAGCAGGAAGCCTGGAACCAACTCAGTGTGAAGGTTCCTGAATATGCTCCCTGGGCACCCCATGCGTTCAGGCGTCTGGTATGGGAAGTTCCGAAAGCTCAGGATATCTATGAAAATAAAGACAGGAACTACACCCAGGGCGAGGTCAACACCACAGTATCTGCATTGAATGCAACCATCAATACCATGCGTCCCGGCAATCTACCGGAGCCTGAAGATTTATATCCTCTGAGAACATTACTGAGACAAGCAGGCCGTTTGCTGCCAAACGAGAAAACCCCGAAGATTGCCGAAGCAATCGAATATGCACAGATGGTGGTTGATTACGTGAATGATGGCAGCGGCACACACGATATGATCGAAAATGCCACTTCAAAATTGAGGGAAGCAATGAAATAACAAAGAACTGAGAAAAGACAATTTAACAGCACAACGTAACAATCAAAAAAATATCATTATCACAACTAATACATTAAAAAACATGAAACTTATTCGTTTACGCGTATTTTTTATCAGCATTTCATGCATGGTTCTCGGGCTTGGCCTTTTATCGGCACAAGCTACCGGGGCAACTGTAAATTTAGCCAGAATAACCGGTGTACAAGTATCTACATCCTTTGTCTCCGGATGGGAAAGTCTGGCAGCCATCAATGACGGATTTGAACCGAGTAGTTCGACCGACCGCAGTCATTCCATTTACGGGAACTGGAACGGTGAAGGTGATTACGGCAAATATAATTGGGTAGAATATGCATGGGACACACCCTGTCATATTGTTTCTGCATCCGTGTATTGGTTTACTGACTATGCAGGATTAGCTAAACCAACCGTTGCATACATCGAATATTGGGATGGAATGGAATGGGTACAGGTAAGTAATATCGGAACGGAGCTAAACAAGTACAATACAATTTACACAGACATTAACGGATCTAAAATCCGTCTTTACATGAAAAGTGAGACTTCAACCGGCATCATTGAATTTAAAGTGATGGGTAATCGTATTACCGGTTGCGAACCGGATGCCATTAACACTTACATCATTGATGGAACTTCAAGAACAAAAATTAATTACGCCAGTGTAAAAACAGGAGAAAACATCACTTTTAACCCGACAGTTACAGCACCTAATCCCTCAAGCGGACGCTGGAGATGGAAAGGTCCTGACAATTTCACATCCACCGCACAGACAGTAACTCTAAAGAATCTGCAACCCCATCAAAGTGGTACTTATACCATTACCTATGTCAATGCTTGCGGTGCCACTTCTTCAGCTATTTACCATTTGACCGTGGCTGATAATTTTGATGGTTCAGCTTACAGCTGGCCTGCATACACACCCACTATCAATTACAATTTCCGACAAGAATTTCCTGATTTGGAAATGCCAACTGAGAATTTAATTGACACAGAAGGTATAGCCTACACACAAAATGATCGCTGGTGGACATTTCACATGGGGAACAGACCAAAATCCGTTATCACCGAGATGGCTATTACACCCATGTTGCAGCGCATGAATGAAGACTTCGCATACATCCGCGACGTTATGGGATGGCCACCCGATAAGCGTGTCAAAAGGGGGTATCGCAGCGCGATTTACCTTTTAGGTTCCGGTATGGCTTTCGACGCATCCACGGACAGCACGCAATTGGGAGGATGGCAAGGTTCTATCTACCATAAAGGAGAAAATTGGCCCATGGTGTATTTATCTTATTATCCCGTATATTGTTTTGACCCGTCCTGCCCGTACACGGATAAAGATTATCAAACGGGAGGTGTAGTGCACGAAGGGATACATTCCGTTTTGGCCGACTTACCCGGATGTAGAAATGCCGCATGGTTCCACGAAGGTGGTAACACCTGGCTACAACAAGAGATGGAATCACGCCGTTCAAACAACTACGGTAGCATGGGATTCTTGAACGCAGGATCATATATCGCGCCCTTCATGCCCATCGAATGTTATTCCGGATGGTTGCAGGATGGCAGCTTTGGAGGTCCTTCGGCAGAAGGGGTCAATATGTATGATGGAGGCCAACAAATCTGTACATGGCGTAACCTTTTGGGAGGCGTTCAGTACTCCAACGCCTTTCCGGTGTTTTTAGCCAATACGCTGGGCGATGGTAGTGTTCCCTGGGTATGGCGTTATTGTGAAACACGCGTATTGGAAGGAATCGCCGACACCATAGGAAACGAACAAATAAGAAGGTTGATCATGGAATACCGCGCCAAACAAGCTGTGGTTGATATGAAAAACTGGACCAACAGTATAAAGGTATTATTAAATAACAGTTTTGGAACCGGTATTGGTGCAGAATGGTCTCCGTACTGGAAAAATCCGAGTACCTGGTCAGCTACACCCTATGTTAAAACTGTGTATCAAAACGGCACCCTGATACCGGAACAAAGAACCACCCCGGGCTGGTCGGGCGGCAACCAAATTCCTTTGCGTGTGGATGCACAGGCAGATGAAATAAGCCTTGAATTTATTCCGTTAGGAGAAAATATGTCATTACAATTATGCTATCGCACCCGACAAGGAGAAATAGTATATAGCCAACCTGTATTTTGTGGTGAATGTAAACTCAAAATGGACCCAAACAAACGTCCTTCCAATGATGTAGTATTCGCTGTGGTCAGCAATCTGAATTATGTATATGAGGGTGAAGTTACCCGCAAAGCCCACTACGACTACCGTATAAATATAAAGAAAGGTATAACACACCTGGCTTCAATTGATAAAAGATGGTTCAATTGGGAAAACGACATCGTGGACCAAACGGCTATTCCTGTTTCACCAACCGCAATACAAAATTTCGTTGTGGAAGAAATGGATGCCAAAATATATCCGAATCCTTTAGTAGCGGATACACCACTAAAAATTGAACTAAAAAACATTCCAAATACTCCCATCATGGTGGAAGTCAGCAGTGTAAACGGACAGTGCATTTATAAACAAACCATTCAGTCCGGAGAATTCACCTTGCCGAACGAACTGTTCAGCAACGGAATGTATATACTTACTTTGAACAACAGTAATCACATCATTACAAAAAAAATAATAGTGCAATAAATAATCATTCATAACAATATTCAACACCCATGAGAAAGCTATTGTTTTTTATCCTACTTATATCTCTGCCGGGTTTCGTATCAACAGAAAACCTGGCGGAGCTATACAAGCGTGCGGATAATTTCCGGGTCAGGTATGACAGCTTATACAAGAATAAAATACTTGCCGTTAACCCTATTCCGGCAAGCAACGACTTTTGGTACCTGATTGAAACATCCGGGGGCACCGAGTTTTTCCTGGTAAAAACTGAACAGGGACAAGCCGGGCCTGCCTTCGACCAGGAACGTTTGGCAACGGAACTGAAGAATTCTTTTGGAAAGGACAAAATTGAACCCTTTGCATTGCCTTTCAGAAATATCAGCTACAACAAAAACATGGACACGCTTTTCTTCAGCCTGGACAACGAAAGGTATCAATGCTCCTTGTCCGATTATCAAATTACCAAAAGGGGAAGAGAAAACACCCGAAGTGTGAGTAACGAATATTGGGGGCGATTCAACCGCGCTGACGGAACCGGCAGGGTCAGTTCACCCGACAAAGCGTACGAAGCCTATATTTCAGAAGGCAATTTGTGGGTTCATCACATAAATTCCAACACAAAAAAACAGCTGAGTTTTGATGGAACCACGGCCGACTATTATTCCTCCGAAATATTTTGGTCACCGGATTCAAAAAAGATCGTTTGCTGTAAATTTCGTCCGGGAGGAGAGAGAAAATTATTGTTGATAGCCTCCTCACCCGGAGATCAATTACAACCCAAAACGGAAACTTACGACTATGCCAAGCCCGGAGACGCACTACCCATCAGACGTCCTGTATTATTTCATGTAGAAGAAGAGCAGAGTTATGCTTTTGAATTTCCGGGCATAGAACAACAATACAGTCTGGGACGTATTCGTTGGAACGAGGCATCAACAGCTTTCACTTTCCACTTCAACCGCAGGGGACACCGGCAATACACCATCTATGAAGGGAATACAGAAGGGACACTCAAGACATTGATTGATGAGCGCAGCAATACCTTCATTTATTACAATGCGATTTACGACTACCGCATGAAAAACAGCGATGAAATACTTTGGATTTCTGAACGAGACGGATGGAGGCATACATATTTGTACGACACGAGCGGAAATGTGAAAAAACAAATCACAAGTGGAGAATGGGTGGTAAAATCCGTTGTTCATGTAGATGAAGAAAAACGGGAATTAATTATCAAAGCTTGCGGACGTGATAAGAAGGAAGATCCCTATTTGGAGAAATATTATCGCGTTCATATTGACACAAGGAAGATAACGGCTCTTACTCCTGAAAACGGTAATCATCAGGTTAAATTCAACGATGACTACACCTATATGAGTGATATCTGCTCGCGTGTGGATGCCGCTCCTGTTTTGGTAATCCGCTCAGCCGTTGACGGAAAAATATGCTATAAACCGGAACTACAGCCTGATATCAGTTCTATGCTTGCTGCAGGATGGACCCCGCCCGAAGTGTTCTCCTCCAAAGGACGAGACGGGAAAACTGATATTTGGGGCATAATCATTCGCCCATCTCACTTTGACCCCGACAAAGAATACCCTGTGATTGAGTACATCTATGCCGGTCCGCACGACTCTCATGTACCCAAGTCATTTGGCATCAACCATTGGGGCAATGAATTGGCAGAACTTGGCTTTATTGTAGTACGAATAGACGGGATGGGTACGTTCAATCGTTCCAAAGCCTTTCATGATGTCTGTTGGAAAAATCTCAAAGATGCCGGCTTTCCCGACCGGATTGCCTGGATACGTGCCGCAGCAAAAAAATACCCACAAATGAATATAGAAAAAGTGGGCATTTACGGAAGTTCAGCCGGTGGACAAAATGCCATGGGCGCTTTACTCTTCCATCCTGATTTTTACAAGGTTGCAGTATCTTCCTGCGGATGCCATGATAACCGCATGGACAAAATCTGGTGGAATGAACAATGGATGGGCTACCCCATCGGGAAAGAATACGAAGCCAGCTCCAACGTAGTAAATGCACATTTACTGCAAGGACAACTCATGCTGATCCTGGGCGAGTTGGACAACAATGTCGATCCGTCATCCACGCTGCAGGTAGTCAATGAGTTGATTAAACATGATAAAGAATTTGAATTTGTAATGCTCCCCAATGAGCGACACACCATAGGTGGCAAGTATGGCGAACGCAAAAGGCGTGATTTCTTCATGCAACACTTGAAAGGCGTGACCATACCTAACTGGAACGAGAAGGAAACTCCTTGAATTACACCTCCTCTTGATGCAAGTTCTGCTGAATAAATTCCATGGGCTTTAATCCGAACTGTTTCTGGAAGCATTTACTGAAATAGGAAGGATTGCTGAAGCCCACCATATAGGCAACTTCATTGATCCTGTATTCCTTTTTCAGCAGATAGGTGGCGGCTTTCTTTAAACGTATCAGTTGCAACAATTCGTTGGGAGTGAGTCCGGTCAAACTTTTAATTTTTCCAAATAAGCCCGAGCGACTGATGCCCAATTCCTGCACCAACTGATCGATATTAAAATCTTCGTTGGCGATGTTCTGCTCCAGAATTTCGTGGGTCTTAGATAAAAACGCTTCGTCAGCCGGATTCCCGGCAATGGTCTTGATGGGCACAAATGGTAATTCGGAATACTTTTTCCTGAGCATTTCCCGGGAATCAATCAGATTCTTAACCTTAGCTTGCAAATAAGACATAGAAAAAGGTTTTTCTATATAAGAATCTGCCCCCACATTCATCCCATCCATTTTGGAATCGACATCAGTTTTGGCAGTCAATAACACAAAAGGAATATGCGACCACAACATACTGGTTTTTACCTCATTGCACAATTCCAAACCATCCATGTTGGGCATCATCAAATCACTGACGATAATATTGACTTCACTGGTCTGCAAAATTTTCAACGCTTCCAGACCATCAGAAGCAGTCAGGACTATAAAATTATCAGCAAAGCTGTCGCGCAAAAAATCCAGCATTTCCGGACTGTCCTCCACAATCAACACCACCTCAGCATCTTGCTCAACCTCCGTTACCTGGTCTGACACAGCTTGCACCTTATCTTCATTGTCAACAAAGACAAACCCGGCATCTTTTACCAACACACCGTCATTACCGATACTTACAGCCTGTTGCTGTCTTACCGGTAACTTGACAGTAAACACAACTCCCGAAGGATAGGCATCCGCTACTTCTATGCTTCCGGAATGCGCTTCCACCAAACTCTTGACTAAAGAAAGTCCCAAACCTGTACCTTCCTTTTTGGTACTTTGCACCTGATAGAAAGGCTGAAAAATCTTTTCCTGATCGGCAGGTGAAATCCCCGGACCATTATTGGAGATACTTATGGTAAAAAAATCTTTTTCTCTATCCAATCCACAAGATAAGTGTATTTGTCCTTTGGTAAATTTAATGGCATTGGTAAACAAATTACTGAGGATTTTTATCAATGCATCCTGATCTACTTCAGCTTCGAATTTTTTATCAGGGCAGTGCAAGGTAAAATTGATAAGGCGCTGTTCCATTGCAGGCTTGAAGCTATCCGCCACATTACACAGAAGGTTGAAAATATTATGGGTAGAAAACTGCATTTTCATCACTCCCTGGTCAGCTTTTCTAAAATCAAGCAGTTGATTAACCAGTTGCAGCAAGCGTTTGCTGTTTCTCTCAATGATATGAAAGTCACGTGCGACTAAATCAGGAAGTTGATCTGCCGCATATATTATTTTTTCGATAGGACCCATGATCAATGAAACCGGTGTTCTGATCTCATGAGCGATCATGGTGAAAAAACTTATTTTAGCGTCGTACAGTTCTTTTTCCTTTTCCTGCTCTATCTGTCGAATGCGTTCCTTTTGCTTTTTCTCTGTCCGTTTCAAACTATACCTGATGACGAGTACAAGAATGGCAACAAAGAGAATTAAATAGAACACTTTAAATCCCTTACTTAACCAGAACGGAGGATGTATTACCACAGCCAGGCTGGTTATCCTGTCTTCATTCCAAATACCGTCACTGTCAGAAGATTTGACTTTGAACATGTAATCACCGGGAGGCAAATTCGTATAGGTTGCCCTATTCGTTCCACCGACATCATTCCACTCCTTGTCAAACCCTTCCAACATATACGCATAGTTGATTTTTTCAGGGGATGTATAACTCAAGGCAGCAAAATTGATGGTGAAAACATTTTGCAAATGACTCAAATCAACCCTTTGTGCAAAAACAGGAGATTGTTTTAGAAAACCCTTTCCTTTTTTGTCTTTAGATACGGGAAGTGGCTTATTAAACACTTCTATGTCTGTCACAACCACATCCGGCTTGAATATATTGACTTCAAAATCTTTGGGATCAAACGCATTAAATCCATTAGCCGTACCAATATAAATTTTACCCCGACTACTTTTAAATCCGGAATTAACAATGAATTGTTCGCTCACCAAACCATCACTTTTTGTAAAAAAATAATTTTTATGCAAGGCATTGTCAACATGTATCAATCCCTTGGTAGTGGTCAACCAAAAAGAGCCTTCATCATCTTCTATGATACACTGGACATTGACATTGACGTTGACATCGTTTAATACAAAAGGAATAAAGCCATCGTTTTTATAATCAAACTGACAGAGGCCGTTGGTGGTTGCAAGCCAAAGCTGCCCTTTGGAATCACAAAGCATACTGTTGACCGTATTAGACAACAAAGCGCCTCCGGCTAATGAATCACTCACCGTATAATGTCGCCATTGATTGGTATGCGGATTCAATCTGTACACACCTTTACCCAAGGTTGCAAACCATATCCAGTCTTTTTTGTCTTGCACGATGCTGATCGTTGTGATGTTGGTCTGCATAACTCGTTTAAATTGCCGCTTACTTCTTTCATACACGTTAATGCCACTCATGGTCCCAACCCACATTTGCTTGTTTTTATCCTTGAAAATGGCATAGATGCTTCTGTCCAAAGTGGTTTCATCATCCGACACGTGGTTATGATGGCTAAACAAGCCGGTTTTAGTATGCAAAATATTGAGTCCTCCCGAGTAGGTTCCTATCCACAAATCATCATCATCCCAACACAGGGCATGTACGTTGTGATAAGAAAGACTGTTTTTCCCCTTTTCGGGCATATAAGATTTGAACAGCCCCGTTTTTATGTTTAGCATATTTAAGCCTCCATCATCAGAGGCTATCCAGATATTTCCATGCACATCTTCCGTAAAACCTGCAATCACATTGCCATTCACTGAATTTTGATATTGTGAATGTGAATACCTTTCAAAAAAACTGCTATTCGGAGACAGATAATTGACCCCACCAAAATAAGTACCTACCCAAATACCACCCTCACGGTCTTTCATAATCGGATAGATGAATTTATCCGACAGAGAGGTAGGATCAATTTCATTGGACACAAACAATTGGTGGTCGCCGGTTTGAGTATTGAACAAACTGAGTCCGTCATCAGAACCTATCAACAGCATTCCGGGTTCATATTCACAAATATCGTGTACGTGCAATATGCCGCCCGGACGATCAGCAGCAAGATAGATATTCAAACTATTATCTTGCCTGTTAAACCTGCAAATTCCTTTGTCCCAGGTTCCTAGCCAAAGCTCATGCCGGGAGTCTTCGAAAATGGAATAGATGGATATTTCATGCGATTTTTTAATATGACATACTACAAAACAATTTTCCGAAGCATCAAATGTGATGAGTGGTATATCTTGCGATCTGGGTGCTGCCCAGATCTGATTCGTTTTATCGACATAGATATGATTTACGATATCAAAATCACTTGACGTACGTCCGTCAAAAATAACCCTATACTGTACCAATTCATTGGTGGAGGGATGATATCGAAAGATACCCTGACCACGTGTTGCAATCCACACATTACCCAATTGATCTTCTACCATGTTGTTAACGTGGGTGCTGATGCCTACTCCGTCAGCTTCACCTTCAAACTTACGCATTGACTCATAAAGGGGATCAAAAATATAAACACCATTGTCCGCAGCAACCCATATCTCTCCACTGCTGTGCTCTAACAAATGGGTTATTACACCACCAAACATCAATTTGGAAGCATATTCGGGTGTTAAAAAATTCTTAAATTTTATTCCGTCAAAACGGACCAAACCTCCATCCGTGCCTATCCACACAAACCCATATCTATCCTGGATGATACTGTTGACATTATTGGAAGCTAATCCTTGTTCCACTTTATAATGGCGGAAACTAAAAGATACAGCCTGCAAATCTGAAAAACAGATGCAGATGAATATCCAAAGGAGGAATCTCATTTTTTTTTGAAGCAATATGAGGTCTCTTAGTCGCATTTTGATGAAGTTACTTGCTTTCTTTTTATACAAATTGAGGCACAATAATACAAAATTATATACAAATTGTTCTACCCAATCATCAAAATTGATCCAATTCCTCCGTAATAATGCACGATTATTTTTTGTGAAATCTACAAATTTTCCTGTTTGACCCTTATTGTGCATATTAATAAATTTATGTAACCTTGAGTTTTTTTCACATTTACTCACTTTAATAAGGATGTCAGCAATGCTACTAAACACAGTGTTTGGGGCTTTCGTGGACTAATTTTGCATCTTTTTAGACAAAAATTAAATATTTACAACAAAAAAAACGCTTGCTTTGTATATTGTAATTCAGGCTCATTTTAAATACTTGGTTTCATGAAAAGCAACTTGGTTATCATTATTCATATCTTCATATGCTCATTTTTTGCATCACACTTACAGGCAAGTGATCGGGTTGATTCACCTGAAGAAGATTTTTTAAGTCTTGCAGCCACCCCTCCCATGGGATGGAATAGCTGGAACAAGTTTGGTTGTAACGTCAATGAAGATTTGATCAAGGAAATGGCAGATGCCATGGTTTCATCAGGTATGAAAGACGCCGGCTACACTTATATTGTCATCGACGATTGCTGGCAAGTTGATCGTGACCAGGATGGTTTCATTGTTCCGGATCCTGAACACTTTCCTTCCGGTATCAAGGCGTTGGCTGACTACATACACGGTAAAGGTTTAAAGCTGGGGATCTATTCATGTGCGGGTAGCTTAACCTGCCAGGCACGTCCGGGAAGTCGCGGACATGAATTTCAGGATGCCAGACAGTATGCAGAGTGGGGCGTTGACTTTCTTAAATATGATTGGTGCTACAATGAAGGTCGCAATGCTGAAGCTGCCTATAAAATTATGAGCGATGCACTTAAAGCTTGCGGACGCCCCATCGTATTAAGTATTTGTGAATGGGGAGAAAATGAGCCGTGGAAATGGGGAAAAGGTGTAGGGCATATGTGGCGTGTTACACCGGATATTCGGGATTGTTTCGATTGTCTGTTTGATTGGGGAGGCGTTGTGGTATTGAATATTATAGATGTCATGGCAGATTTGTATCCTTACGCAGGTCCCGGACATTGGAACGATGCTGAAATGCTTGAAGTCGGAAATGGCGGCATGAGCAAAGATGAATATATCTCCCACTTCTCAATGTGGTCTATGCTGGCTGCGCCCTTAATGGCTGGTAACGACTTGCGCAAAATGGACCAGGAGACCATTGAAATTTTGACTAACAAAGAAGTAATAGCCGTCAATCAGGATAAATTGGGAAAACAAGCTGTCAGATTCATGGACATGGGTGATCATGAAATTTGGGCAAAGCCATTGAGTGATGCTGAAATTGCTGTTTGCTTTTTAAACAGGTCGCTCCAGGAGTGGAATCTGGATTATGACTGGAAGAAACAGACCATGTATTTTGCAAGAGATATCAATATTCACAAATACGAGTACGATATCAGGGATTTGTGGAAACACAAACAAATCGGAACTACCGGTCGAAACACAAAAACTACCATTCCACCGCATGGATGTTTGATGGTAAAACTCAGTAAGAAAAATAAATAATTACATTAAACTATATTATATCAATCATTTAAATTTATTAGTTTCTAATCTCAAATTTATAGTAATATGAATAGAACGCAGAATAAAAATGGCAAGCGGACTTCAAAGTACTTGGTCCTTCTTGCGAGTATTTTGTTTTTGATGGGTTCTGTGAATGTTGACGCATTTGCAAGCAATCATACGCTTGCTGACTACAATCAACTAACAGAGCAGCAATCATCAGGGTTCACTGTAACCGGACTGGTTACCGACCAGCAGGGAGAAACCATGATTGGTGTCAGTATATTGGAAAAAGGCACTTCGAATGGTACTATCACCCAGGCAAACGGACGGTTCAGCTTACAAGTTGAAAGCGCCAACTCTGTCTTGGTGTTTTCATATATCGGTTATGCAAAACAAGAAATTACGGTTGGCAATGTTCGTGACTTGAAAGTTGTACTGGCTGTAGAAGCAAAAGAAGTGGACGAAGTTGTGGTTATCGGCTATGGTACACAGCGCAAAGGTGATATTACCAGTGCCGTTGCCAGTGTCAAAGCTGAAGATTTCTCCGTAGGTAAAATCGGAGATGCAGCCGAATTGGTGAAAGGAAAAATTGCAGGCCTGAGCATCACCAAATCTTCCGGAGACCCCAACGCCACGTCAAGTATTATGTTACGCGGTATTACTACCATTATCGGTAGTGTTTCCCCATTGGTTTTGGTTGACGGAGTGGAAGGATCACTCACAACGGTTGCACCTGAAAACATCGCAGCTATCGATGTATTAAAGGATGCTTCCGCAGCAGCAATTTACGGTACACGCGGTGCTAACGGGGTGATTATCATCACAACGAAAAGTGGACAAAGGGAAAGCAGAGCCAATGTCACCTATCACGCTTACGGTTCTTTGACCAATTGGTACAAAAAAGCCGAATTCATGGATACAAGAGATGTGATCTTTGCACGCACAAATTTCCCATATGACGGATATAACACAGATTGGTTGGATGCCGTTACCCGTAAGATGGGACATGCACAAAATCATTCTATCAGTATAGACGGGGGCACAAAATCAGCAACCTATTCTGCCAACATCACTTACAGTGACGAAGCAGGCATTATGCGTAAGAGCGACAGGCGTGATTTAAAAGCTCATATCGACTTGAATCAATATGCCTTAAATGACATATTGAAATTTAACATCAACCTGTTATATGGCACACACGGCAATACCAACAACCAAAACGCATATGTGTATCGCCAGGCTTTGATCCACAACCCTTCTTCTCCTCTTTTTAATCCTGACGGAAGCTATTACGAGGAGTTCAGTCGCTTTCAGTACTACAATCCTTTGGCTATACAAAACGAGTTGATCGGCAACACCCGTTCAAGTTATACACGTTTAACCGGTAACATTACTTTAGAACCCATCAGGGGTTGGCAAACCAACCTAATGATGTCCATGAGAAAAGGGGAATCAACTTCTCAAAATTATTACACCAGTAAATTTTATTCTCAAGCCGTTGGAAAGATCCGGGGTAGTGCATCTCAATCAGCAGGAAACAACAGAAGTGATAATTTGGAAATCACCTCACAATACAAATTTGATATAGATAGAAATCATTTCACAGCTTTAGCGGGATACAGCTATTTATACAATGTGTATGACGGTTTTAATGCCGGTAACTCCAACTTTCCTTCTGAATCTTATTTATATAATAATCTTTATCAGGGAACTTATTTGACGGACGATGATCATGTTGCCAGTATGGGTTCATACAAAAACGACAACACCTTGATCGGATTTTTCGGGCGTGTGAGCTATGGGTTTGACAACAGATACAACCTGATGTTAAGTTTCCGTCGTGAAGGTTCTTCAAAATTCGGTGAGAACAACAAATGGGGTTCTTTCCCGTCAGCTTCTGCCGGCTGGACCATCAGCAATGAAGAATTTATGAGGGATTTGCTATGGATCAACAATTTGAAACTACGCGCAGGCTACGGAGTAACAGGTATCATCCCTAATGCATCATACGCATCGTTGGTAACCTACGATTACGATGTATGGGGCAAGCACCTGAGCAAAGACGGCGTTTGGAGTCCCTCGCTCAGAGTAGCCCAAAATCCTAACCCTAACCTGAAATGGGAGAAGACCAGTGAATGGAACGTAGGTATTGACTGGTCAATTCTAAACTCACGTTTAGGCGGTGCTGTGGATGTGTATTCAAAAACAACGGTGGACTTATTGTATTACTACAACGTTCCCGTTCCACCCAATATGTACGGACAAACTTTAGCAAACGTTGGTCAAATGCGTAATAACGGTATAGAATTCTTATTGAACGCTATCCCTGTACAAACCCGTGACTTTACCTGGAAAACAACCTTGACCTTGTCGCATAACAGCAACAAGCTGCTTAGCTTATCCAATGAATTATACGAAACCAGAAACTTCAACGAAACCGGTGGAGTAAGTGATCCTATTTCAGTACCGACACACTGTATGGAAGTCGGTCACCGTCTCGGTGATTTCTGGGGATTAAAATCAGCAGGTGTAAGCGAAAACGGTTTTGTTTTGGTTGAAGTTTCCGACAACGCCGGCGGATGGGTTTTAAAAGAATTTGACACCAAATACAACGAGGAGAAAAACCGTCAACGCCTGGGTAATGGTTTGCCGCAATTATATGCCGGCTGGAACAACCAACTCAGTTACAAGAACTTTGATCTTAACCTGCAGTTTACCGGTCAATTCGGATACAAAATCCTGAACGTTCAGAGATCATTCTACGAAAACAATTCTATTGCATATAACAGACTGAAAACAGCAGATAAGGAATACGGAGCAATTGATACAGATGGTAAACCTGTAATTGATCCGGCAACCGGAACTCAAAAGATGGTGAAACTTTCTGCTGCCATGTCCCAAGGTATATGGAGTAATCAAATTGAAGATGGTGATTTTCTTAAATTAACCCATGCCACTTTAGGATACAATGTAAACCTAAAGGGTGAGACACTTAAATACATCAATAATTTAAGGATATATGTTTCAGGACAGAACTTATTCTGTATTACCAAATACACCGGACTTGATCCCGAGGTATCCAACTACTTCATGGCACCCGGTATAGACGACCGCGACAAATATCCAACCATCCGTTCATTTACGATGGGACTTTCTATTAACTTCTAAATACAACAAATTATGAAACTACTTAAAAAAACAGCTATATTTCTGATAAGTTCCTTTTTGTTGTTAGGAGCTTGCACTGATTTGACAGAAAATGTTTATGATACATTAACAGATGCTACCATTGACGTAAATGACCCTGAAATTATCGGCTACATGATGGGAGAAGCTTATGCACAATTCCGCTTCATGTACTGGGGATGGAATGGTTATTTTGATTTGATGGAAGAATGCAGTGACACTTATATGACACCCAAAAGGATCGGTATCGGTTGGGGTGACTTATACATCAACATGCACAAACACAGCTGGAATTCTACCCAAGGACACATACAGTCCCTGTGGCATTATGCCTACGTGGGCATCGGATATACCAACAAGTGCCTGGATGTTTTACCTGAAACGGGACGAAACCAGGCTGAAATGCGTTTTTTAAGGGCGTTGAACTATTACGTCCTGCTGGATGCTTTCCGCAATGTACCTTTAGAAACAACTCAATTAGTTGAAGAGGGATATTTACCAAAACAAGTTTCCGCTGATTCAATTTTCAGATTCTGTGTCAGCGAACTTGAAGCTGTCAAAGATGATCTCGGAACAGAAAAATATCACGGATATCCCAACAGATACGCGGCCAATATGGCATTGGCAAAACTGTACCTCAACTACAATGCTTATTTCAACAAAAATGATGACTCATATTATGAAAAGGCTTTAGCAGAAGTAAATGAGGTAATTGACGAAGGTGGGTATACCCTGGCTCCAAATTATTTGGATAACTTCAAAGCGGACATTTCAACTTCTCCTGAAGTAATCTTCGCATTACCCCTGGATAAAACAAATGCCGCACATAATTATTTGGTGAACAAATGCCTGGTTGGAGCAGGCGCTCAGGCATATGGTTATACGGGAGGCCCGTGGAATGGTAGTTGTGCAGTGCCACAATTTATAGAAAGTTATCATCCTGATGATAATCGTCTGAAGTACACCTGGACCGGCGGTGTTCAACGTTATGCTACCAAGGACGCGCAAGGCAACACCATACCACAATCCGGAGCGGATATACCTTTTGGAGCGGACGACTGGGCAGGACAAGGTGTTTTGAACTACTCACTGAGGGTTCATTCCATCGACAATCCGGGTGCTTACCAGCAAGAAGGGTATCGCTTTGTAAAAAGTGAAATTGTAGCAGGCGATGCGGGTACTTACGGAAATGATGTTGCGTTCTTCAGATTGGCTGACGCCATGTTTATAAAAGCTGAGTGTTTGCTACGCCTGGGACGTGATGAGCAGGTAGCTGCCGATTTGATCACTGAAGTGCGCAAACGCTCTTTTGATGATGCAGCGAAAGCTAAACGAACCGTTGCAGAATTGAAAGGTGGTAGCAAATATGCCTATGGGCATGAAGAGTACACCGGGGAAGGATATGCCAACTGGGACCCTGCAACTTTAATAAAAACCCATGAGGGTGGCGACGATATCATACTGGGCGGTTTGTTGGATGACTTAGCCTGGGAGTTCGTTGGCGAACACCACAGACGGCAGGATTTGGTCAGATTTAAAATGACCGACGGTCGCAATGTGTTCAACGGTAAATCCTGGTTCTGTAAAGATGCTACAGATGAGACCCATTGGGATTATTTCCCCATACCTAAATCGGCACTGGATGCAAATATTACTTTAGAACAGAACGAAGGGTATGAAGGAAGAGCCCATTAAAAAATTAGTTATATATCTCTTTTATATAAAAATTCAAGAAACAGTTTTAACAAACAATTAAAATTTATTTAAAGCAATGAAAAAAGTATTTTATTATTTAGTTGTATTTTCCGTACTATTCGGCGGATTTATCGCTTGTGAGGAAAATCTTAAAGACAAGGAAAAAGAACTCACACCCGAGGAACTTGAAGAGTTAAGAAGACAAGACTCTCTCAAGGAAGCTCAAAAAAACACCATCAATGCTGATCTGGTACTCACGTATGAAGTCAATATTCCTATCAGCGCATCATCTTACGGTGGCACCGATTTAGAAATTGAATTGAATAAAATCGCTCAGGCTTTTGAACTGACCGAAGAACAAGTTCTAAATGGAATAGCAGGAGCAGACGGTGCACCGGATATTACACCTTTTGCCATTGCGGGAACTACCGGTGCCGATGTAGGCTCAGCATCCAACACTAACGCTCCCTGGGGCCACTGGTGGGATGCTAATGGAGATGTGATCAATTGGGGTGAAGGAGCTATGATCTATGCCGAATTTAATCCTGAAACCGGAATTTTCCATGTTGGTCAATTCCCCGGACGTTTGGAAGACGGACAAAAAATCACCGTCATTGAAGCACTTCGGTACAATAGTATCAGGGTAGCCGTTCAGATTAAAGCTACAGCAGTGGCTAAAGAGGAGGTTCAAGCCAGCATAGTGGCTACACAAAACTTAACTCTTGAAACAACCCCAAAAAGCTCTTATGACCTGGATCCTGTTACATTCGACCTGACTGCCGCCTTAACTGAACTAGGTGTCAGCTCAATGGAAGGGGTTGAATTTGTGGCTGTAGGTGCAGGAGACAAGATAACTGATGAATACACCGGTGAAGCGGCTCTTAAGAGTTATTGGTATGACACCAATGGTGAAGTCTGCGGCTGGGGTGATGACGCTATGGTATACACTACTTATGGTAGTTTTGAAGAAAACCAGATCGGTGTCGGACAATTCCCGGGACATCTGAAAGAAGGTGATGTGTTGACTGTTAAGTACGGGTTGATAGCCGGAAGTAAAATTGTGGTGTTGGAGATCAAAATCACAGTCGTAGGCTACCAGGATCCGGAAACAGAATTAGAAGGAGAAGCACAAAATCTTACCTACGACATTCAACTCAGCAAACCGGTTTCTCAAGACTATGCTTCTGTAGCCGTAGATATCAAAGACAAGTTTAGAGAAGCGTTCCGCAAAACCACCTATCAGATCCATCAGGCCATTCTTAGTGGAGAGTTAAAGTTGTATGTGGATGAGATAACTGAAGAAGCTCCTGCATATACTGCTGACGCTCCCGGATATTGGCTCAATACTGAAGGTAAAGCCTGCGGTTGGAGCGATGGTATTGTATGGTGCAGCATAGGTCATTCTGAAACCACTTTAACCCTGTATGGTGGTAACCATCACGAAAATGCAGAAGCCGGAAATGTTGTTACTACGAAATACATCGCTACTTATAACGGCGGTTCTGTAACGTTTAACATAACATTTACAATTAACAATCCTGAAGAATAATAATGTTTAAAAACATCCAAACACATAAGCCGGGCAAGTCCGGCTTATGTGTTTACTCACTAATCGTATTTCTTTTTTTTATTGTCAATGCTTTTGCGTTGACAAGTTGTGACAACAATGCCATCGAAGATGACCCGAATCCGGAAAATAACGATTCCATTCCCAAGGAGGAAGATGTAATCGTTTTGAGTCCGGAAGACATCATTGATTATGATAAATTCTACAAGCCTAATGAATTTAGCAGGATGGACATGTTGCGAGACGACAGCAGATGGTCATTTGTCAGAAGTCGTCAATCTGAACATTTTATCGTTTTTTGGGAACCGGGATTTGGGCTAGATCCCAATGCATCTTCCGTTCCGGCTGACCTGAGGGTCGATATAGACGACTTATTGAACAAGGCGGAATCTTTTTTCCGCGTGAATATAGACGTTCTAAAATTTGCCGATTTGGAAAAATCTAACCTCAGCAAATACAAAATGCAAATTTATCTCTTGTTCCAAAGAGAGTGGGCTGCCTATGGAGGGGGTATAGACGATGTGATCGGTGGCTTGTGGATTAATCCTTCTACTTGCAAACCTGTAGGCTCTACCATTGCCCACGAAATCGGACACAGTTTCCAATATCAGGTGTATGCCGATTTAATAGCTTCCAAAGAAGCTCCACATGATTTCACCCGGGGTTTCAGATACGGATTCGGTGGAAACGGTGGCAATGGATTCTGGGAACAAACCGCACAATGGCAAGCTTACGAATCCTATCCTATGGAAGCCTTCGTGTCCCACAACTTCAATGTTTACATGGACAACCACAACCGGCATATCTGTCATGAATGGCAACGTTATGCAAGCTATTTCATCCATTATTATTGGGTACATAAACATGGAAAAGATATCATTGCCAAAATATGGAGAGAGGCTGTCAGTCCGGAAGATCCCATAGAGGCATATCAACGCATCAATCAACTCAGCATGGATGAACTAAATGCTGAATTCTATGAGGCTGCTACTCGTTTTGTGACCTGGGATTTGGATGACATCAGAGATATTGGTAAGAATTTCATCGGACGTCACGCCTATAAATTCTATGCGAATGAAGATGGCAAATATCAGGTTTCCTATAAAAAATGTCCGGGAACAGGTGGTTACAATGTGATACCGTTAAACGTTCCGGCAGCCGGTACCACGGTTACCACACGATTTGAAGCCCTGCAACCCGGCTCTGCTTTAGCGGCAGATGATCCGGGTAGTTACGATGATAACGGCAGGGTGAAGACTACCAGAACCTACAACAAAGGTGACCTTACCAGGGCAGGCTGGCGTTATGGATATGTAGCTTTGCTGAATAACGGTGAACGTATTTATTCTGACATGAACAGATTAACTGCGGCCAATGTTGAATTTACAATCCCGGAAAACTGTTTCAGGTTATGGTTCGTCGTTACCGGCGCACCCACCACCTATACTTCACATCCCTGGGATGAAAATGAATCTAATGATGACCAATGGCCCTATACTGTTCAATTCACCAATACGGATATTTTAGGAAATATCACCATTGATCCCGGTGCCGATCCTGAAAGCCGGACGATCACTTTCGATGTTTCATTCCCGGCAGATGCAGCAAATTACAGCGGCACATTGGTAGATCTGAATGTGACAGGAGACATCGAACAAGTTGCACAAGCATTTGTCTTGCAACCTTCAGCTATTTCAGGCTTGCTCTTGAGTCCAAAAGCTACTCCACAAGAAGGGAAAATTGCATTTGCTGCGGTAGAACCTTCCGGTGAATTCAACTACAATACTACCGCCAACGGTCACGGATTCTGGTTCAGTTCAACAGGAGCAGTCATAGGTTGGGGAGCATCCAATGACAGCAAAGTGTTTGTTGAATTCGATGTCAACAGAATGGAATTCAGTGTCGGACAATATCCCGGGAAATGTGCTTCAGGCGATAAATTTACGGTCAAGGAAGCATTGATTTACAAAAAAAACGGACAAGAATACGTAGTGACATTTATTTTTAACATCACAATCCGGTAATATCGTGGATACATGAAGCGGTCTTGTTTAGGTTATTTTTTTCTTATCACAGTTGTAATATTCACAAGTTGTGATCCTGAGTCGGTGTTGGATCCTCGTTCCAAAGTAAAAGACTCATTGGCGGTCTCAACCATATGGATAAATACATTAAACGAAGAAAAAATCACCTCTAAAGACAAGGCTGATTATGTACCTTGTGACGTCAAGATTCAGTCTGTCAACAAACCATGGAATTTCAGCGGAAGTGGAAAAATCCGTGGCAGGGGCAATTCAACCTGGCTGTGGTATGACAAAAAACCCTACAGGCTGAAATTGACAGAAGCAAAAAGTATCCTGGGATTGAAAAGTGACAAGGATTGGGTGTTTTTAGCAAACTACAGAGACCCGACTCATCTGATGAACACCTTTGTTTTTATTATGGGTCGGGGACTGGGTTTGCCGTTTACCAACAGCGTCAGGTACGCTGAGGTTTATTTAAACAATGATTACATCGGTTTATACCAAATTACCGAACAGGTGGAACAAGGTAGAAATCGTGTGAACGTAGATTATAAAGAAGGTTTATTGCTTTCTCTGGATTTGGATGATGGTCCCTCCCTCAGTCCTGCTGCTCAGGATAATTTTTGGTCAAGCGTGTATGGCATGCCTGTATGTGTAAAACACCCTAAAGATATTCCAACCGAGCAGCTCGACAGTATTAAATCGGAACTTAAAGTATTGGAAACCGCCATTCAAAGGGACAATTATTACGCGGTCAGTGATATCTTGGACATTCCGGCTTTTATCGATTATCTCATCATTCAGGAATTAGTATTTAATGTTGAAGTGGCTGCACCCCGCAGCATCTATATCCATCGTAATAAAAACCAAAAATGGGTGATGGGGCCACTTTGGGATTTTGATGCCGGATTTGATTTCGATTGGAGCACCATGTACACCGGACATAATTATTTCAACAACTTCAGAAAATTAGTCTTAGGAAGAGACCCCTACCGTCAAATTGGAGGGCACCGAATTCCTTATTTTTTTACGGACTTGTTTAAATTCAGGCAATTTGTACGGGACTATAAAGATAGATGGTTGGAAATCAAGAATGACATCATGGATGTTTATTGGGAAGAAACCTTGAGATATGCTGAAGAGAATAAAGATGCCATGTTTCGTGATTTTGAACGTTGGCCTATTGACAGACACTACGACACAGAAATCAGGGCTATGGGTGTGTGGCTGCGCGACAGGGTAGAGTATCTCTCCGGAATCATTGCGAATTATCCCGCCGGACAAATTTATTAAATCATAATTATATGAAGAAGAGAAGAAGCGTTTGGAAAATAAGTTTAAGCTGTATGCTAATCGGATTGTTATCGGGACTTTATGCGCAAAAACAATGGACAGGTAACCCTTTGGTACCCGGCTATTTCGCAGACCCTACCATTCGAAAGTTTGGGGACACTTATTATCTTTATGGCACCACAGACGGAGTCAAATTGGCTTCAGGAGAACCTACAGTTTGGGTCAGTAAAGATTTGATTGCATGGTATAATCATAAATTGGAATTAGCCTTGCCCGCCAACTTAAATAATTGCTGGGCACCTGATGTACACCGGGCTGCCAACGGACTGTACTATTACTTTATGGGCAACTGCGAAAGAGGCTGTAATATCTACGCCTACGTTTCCGAATCTCCATTGGGACCTTTCCGTCCTGTAAATGACGGCAAACCTGCTATTCCTGTGGGAACATCCGGCGAACATTTGCCGGCACTTGATGCACAATACCTGATAGATGACGACGGCTCTGTACATGCCTATTTCGGTACCTGGTGCAGCTCTTTCGGAGGTATGGGCTATGCCAGGATCAATCCGGATGACATGGTAACCATAGAAAAAACAGGCTTTATCCCCATGTCACAAATACCACACGCCTTTGAAGCTGCATACCCCATCAAATATGGCGATAAGTATTTTTTGATGTATTCATCCGGAGATTGTCGTTTAAGCACATACCAGGTACACTATTCAATCGGAGATAGTCCCGAAGGACCTTTTACTTACGGCAAAAACAATCCTATCTTGAAATCCAATGAAGACGGAACAGTAGATAGTCCGGGACATAATTCAGTATTAGAAAAAGATGGTAACTATTATATCTTGTACCATCGTCATGATAATCCCCATAGCACGGGAGGTGAATTCAGACAAATGTGCATTGACCCGATGTTCTTTTCGGATAGCGTGACCATTGAAAAAATCAATCCCTCACATCACGGAGTTGAATTTGAACCAGACATTAAGCTTACAAATCTGGCAAAAAATTGTCCGGTAACTTCCAGCTCAGCATATCACCTGACAGCTGATCCTACGCGCTATAGCCCCGGTGGATACGACCATGTCTACAAACCGGCGCATGTTACAGATGAAAATAATGGTAACCTATGGAAGGCTGCAAGCTGCCAATTGCCTCAATCTGTAACCATAGATTTGGGTAAAAGTGTAAAAATCAAAAGAATTGCAACCGATTTTGAGTATGCAACCTATTATTATCAATACAAAATAGAACTTTCTGAAAACAACAAAAAATGGCAGATTTTTGCCGATCGCACCCAAAACATGGTTTGCGGCATGCCGATGATAGACGACAATGAAATGCAGGGAAGATACGTTAAACTGACTATTACCGGCACAGAAAAAACCGGGGTCATTCCTGCAATATGGAACGTAAAAGTTTATGATCAAATCTTTGACTTGCCTGATTTTCAAAACAAACCTTCAGAAACTCCACCGGGACCAAAACCCAACGGAGACAAGATAGTTGACTTCCAAGTAAAGAATTTAAAAGCAGGGAAATATTTCTCGCAATTCAAAAACAAAGGTACCCTCAAAGGGATATTTCAGGCTACTGCTCCGTTGAAGGTGTGTGTGGTAGATGGTGTCAAGGCTCTGTGTTTTGATGGAAAAAGTTTTTTACGATTGAATAAACCGGCTCCCGAAACCATGAATTGGAACGCTCCATTTACGGCATCTGCCTGGGTGTATAACCCTGAAATTGGTCATGGTGAATGCCTGGTTACATGGGCTTCGCGTGAACAAATGCTGCAATCATCTTACGTAGCCCTGATGTATGGAAAGGGTAATTATGGAGCTGTAGCCCATGGAGATGGGGCAGTGGATGTACCCTTCAAACATATTCCCGAGGCCGGAAAGTGGCAGCATATTGCAGTCAGCTTCGACGGTGCGTTGGAGCATGTTTATGTAAACGGAAAAAAGGATTCCTGTCTGCCCATTTCATTATTTATAGAGAGGGGTGAAATATTAATTGGATCAACCGGCGTTCCCATCGAAAATTTCGGTGGATACTTGGCTCGTGTACAAGTCTTCAACAAGCACATGACTGAATCGGAAATTCAGCAACTGATGCAGAAAACCGATCCACGTTAAATTTCCGTAACTCTAAAACTTATTGTATCATTGTATTCAAATTTAAATTTTAATAATAACAATATGAAGAAAGCATGCAATTCATTCTGAAACAGATCGTACATGCATTTGCAAACAGACTTCATACAAAATTCTAATAAATTATTGACCTATGAAACGACTTATTATCAGCTTTATCTCATTAACTTTAATTTTGCTTGTCAATGCAAAAACACCGACATCACCCTACCCCATCACACCGGTGCCGTTTACGGATGTAAAAGTTACGGATCAATTTTGGGGACAGCGCTTACAGGCAAACAGAGAAGTAACCATTCCTCTGGCATTCAGCAAGTGCGAAGAAACAGGAAGGTATGAAAACTTTGTAAAAGCAGCCAACCCCAGCGATTCTTATGTGGTAGGCGGTTTGTCTTTTGACGACACCGACGTGTACAAGACCATTGAAGGGGCAAGCTACTCCATGCAAACCTATCCCGATAAAAAATTGGAACAATACATCGACAGCGTCATTGAAATTGTTGCCAAGGCACAAGAACCAGACGGATACTTGTTTACCGCACGTACCATGAACCCCGGACGTCCACATGAATGGGCGGGTTCAAAACGCTGGGAAAAAGTGGAAGATTTAAGTCATGAGTTGTATAATTTGGGACATCTGATTGAGGGAGCTATTGCGCATCACCAGGCAACGGGCAAACGTAACTTTTTGGACATTGCCATCAAATTTGCCGAATGTGCAATCAGAGAGGTTGGAGATCAACCCGGACAGGCATGTGTAGTTCCCGGTCACCAGATTGCAGAAATGGCCATGGCACGACTGTATGTTCTAACCGGTGAAAAGAAGTATTTGGATTTTGCCAAATTCTTACTGGACAAACGCGGTTACACAGAACGCAAAGGAGAATACAGTCAGGCACACAAACCCGTTCTTGAACAAGATGAGGCAGTTGGACATGCTGTTCGTGCGGCTTATATGTACAGTGGCATGGCCGATGTGGCTGCGCTGACAGGAGATCCAAGTTATATCAAAGCCATCGATGCAATTTGGGACAACATAGTGAGTAAAAAGATGTACATAACCGGTGGTATCGGTTCAACCAACAACGGAGAAGCTTTTGGAGACAATTATGAACTTCCGAACATGTCCGCTTATTGTGAAACTTGTGCTGCCATTGCACATGTGTATATGAACCATCGTTTATTCCTGCTCCATGGAGAATCTAAATATTACGATGTGTTAGAGCGGACGCTATACAATGGATTGATATCGGGTGTATCCTTAGACGGAGGAAGGTTTTTCTATCCCAATCCCCTGGAGTCAATTGGTCAGCACCAACGTCAACCCTGGTTCGGATGCGCTTGTTGTCCATCTAATGTGAGTCGTTTTATCCCCTCTTTGCCGGGTTATGTGTACGCAGTTAAAGATGCCGACGTATTTGTCAATCTGTTCATGGCAAACAATGCTAACCTGACAGTAAATGGTAAAAAATTAAATTTGGTTCAACAGACCGGCTATCCCTGGAACGGAGATATCGAAATTCAGGTTAATCCCTCTTCGAGACAAGAATTCAACATCAGAATCAGAATCCCCGGTTGGGTAACAGGCAAAGTTGCACCCTCAGATTTATATAAATATGCTGATAGAAAAAATCTGTCTTACAGCGTTCAGGTAAATGGTGAACCAGTTGAATCCAAGTTAGAAGACGGGTATTTTGTTATTTCCAGAAGATGGAAAAAAGGAGATATTGTAAATGTGCATTTCGACATGGAACCACGCACGGTAAAAGCACATCCGGAAGTAGAAGCAGACAGGGGAAGGATCGCCATCGAAAGAGGTCCTTTAGTATATTGTGCTGAATGGCCCGATAATGATTTCAGTGTACTGAGCATCATCATGAATCAAAGACCTCAATTTGAATTGATCGAAAGACCGGATTTACTCGAAGGCATTGTACAATTAAAAACCGGTGCTCAAATCCTGAGCTTTAATGAAGAAGGCAGGATAGAAGTAGAAGATGTACAACTTATCATGATCCCGTATTATGCATGGGCGCACAGAGGAAGCGGTGAAATGTCAGTATGGCTGCCAAACGAACTCAACGCTACCCGCCCGGTAATGCCCCCGAGCATTGCTTCTGAAAGCAAAATATCAGCTTCATTAATGACAAGGTCAATATCAGCCATCAACGACCGCCTGTTGCCTAAAAACAAAGAAGACAGATCAGTTCCCTATTACCATTGGTGGCCCAAAGAAGGTACTACAGAATGGATTGCGTACGAGTTTTCTGAAAAAAAGAGCATCAGTGGCAGTAGTGTTTTCTGGTTCGATGATGGTCCCTGGGGCGGTTGCCGAACTCCGCAAAGCTGGCGTTTGTACTACAAAGACAGCCGGGGTGAATGGACACCTGTAGAAAACACAGAACCGTATGGCACTGAAAAAGGTGTAAATAACTTCGTACCTTTTAAGGCTGTTACAACAGATGCGGTAAAAATTGAAATTGACTTGCCTGAGAGACATTCAGCTGGCATTTTCGAATGGAGCATTGAATAAATTAAATAAAACTGTTGCTATGTGCAGATATCTAAAAAGTTTATTGAGCACATCCTTTTTGTTGACATTTGCCCTACAAATAGCATGGGCGCAACCGGCACACGATCCCTCAACCATCGTGTATGAAAACGGGAAATATTGGGTTTTTTGCACGGGCAATGGCGTTTGGGCTATGTCTTCGGACAAACCTGACTTTACAAATTGGAGAGGTCAAAAGCCTGTGTTCCCCATAGGCACCTGGCCATCGTGGATCAACACGTACGTAAAAGAATTCAATGGACATTTTTGGGCACCTGACATCATTTTTATGAATGGTAAGTGGTATTTGTACTACTCCTGTTCCACCTTCGGATCAAACAAATCTGCTATCGGAGTAGCAACAACAAATTCTTTGTCCGGTGAAAGCTGGACTGACTTAGGATTGGTAACTTACACAGATGGCACGCAAGGAGTTAATGCCATTGATGCCTCAATCATGCGTGACAAAGATGGGAAAATCTGGCTCAGCTATGGTTCGTTCTGGAACGGTATTGTAATGACTGAACTTGATTCCGTCAGCGGAAAACCCAAAAATGCCAACAACAGAATAGCAATTGCCAACAACAATCCGGAAGCATCATCTTTGGTGTATCATGACGGCTATTATTATCTGTTTTTCAATAGGGGTAAATGCTGCGATGGTATGAACAGCACTTATCATATGTATGTAGGCAGATCAAATAAGCCCACTGGTCCGTACTATGACAAAGCCGGAGTAGATTGTAACAAAGGTGGCGGAAGTTCATTTCTGCACTCAGACGGCAGATTTATCGGTCCCGGACATTTTGGAATGCGTGACTCACTACTGTCTTATCATTTCTATGATGGTATGGACAACGGAAATGCTAAATTAAAAGTAGCAAAAATCAGGTGGAAAGATGGATGGCCAAGCGCTGAATACTCTCGTGTAGGTGGATATGCTGATGGAACTTATGTTATAGTAAACAAAAACAGCAACAAAATTTTAAAGCTCAGAAACAACATAACAAACAATGGTTCGAGTGCAGTCCTTGGCACTGAGAAAGGTGAAGACAGCGAGAGATGGCGCGTTAATTATTTAGACAACAGGTACTATAGAATAGCCTTGGATGTTGACACCACCATGACATTGGAAATCAGAAATTGCAGCAAATCAACAGGAGAATTGGCTCAAGTATGGACTGATATCGGCACTGATTGCCAGGAGTGGTACTTGGTTCAGGCAGGAGGCCTCTATTATAAAATAGTGAACAAGAACAGTCACCACGTTTTGGAAGTGATCAACGCCCTGACAGCTGATGGGGCTCCCATCCGTCAATGGGAGTACAACGGCCATGACTGCCAGTTGTGGAGATTGAAACGCCCTGCCAATCAAACCGGAATAGAGGTTCCAACAGAAGAGGATCAACAGGCCAAAATCTACCAACCTGCAAAAGGCATCCTGGAAATTGAAATGCCTGCCAATCTGATTCATAAATCTGAACTCCGGGTATTCAATCAAATTGGTCAACCCAAACTCCGGATTCCGCTGCATACGAAGAGGACCAATGTCAATATTACGGATAAGTTAAATTTAGGTTTGTATATCGCGAAAATAACTGATGCGAAAGGCTCAACAATCCGGATACAGAAAATTTTCATCGAATAATATATCTCCCAAGGCGTTGCCATTGAGCCGAAGAAGTTGTGAGTTGTTTGATCGATTTAGCTGTTTGAGCGCTAATTTTTCGAACTAAGCAGGCATAGTTTTGTTTTTTTTGTTTCGGTCAAGACAAAAAAATGAAGAAAGACGTAAGCTCAATCTCGTCCGGTAAGCCAAAAAACCCTCCATTTTTTAAAAATTTTCACCAAAATTACGTAAAATTTTTTCATTAAAAAAACTTAAAATTGTTTGTCAAGTAAAAACTGTTACTACTTTTGTAGTATGCAAGTTGTTTAACTTGAATAAAATACCAAAAACAAAGTGCCGGATGAATTATCGGTTCCTTGAGAGAACGTCTGTAAGACAGGGGCGGTTGACATTCCGGTTTTTTATGGCACTTCAGAAAAAAAAGCGAGAAATACTAAACTATTCTACTCACCTAAAATCACACAAATCCTAAAACTAAATAATAAACAAAAAACATCATACCGTACTCATTGCGATATGCATTAGCTCATTAATGTCCTTTAATGATATAAGCATGAACAAACAACAAATAACTAAATAATTAACTAATCAACCCCACTTTCCCAAAGTCCCCCTTGGGGGATTTAGGGGGCCATACAACAATCATATCATGAAACCAAAAAACCACAATCTCAAACTTTTATGCCTATCGCTCCTGATGATGTTAGGAGCCGGCAACTTGCATGCAGTCGATTACCTCTGCTTTACCGCCGGAGAAGCGAATTCTTCCGTAAAGCTAAATAAAAACGGAAATGTCACCGCCACTATCCAAACCAGTACGGACGGTACTACCTGGACAAACTACACGTTTAATACAAATATTCCTCTCGCGGTAAATGAGAAAGTTTATTTTAAGGGTAATTACAAAGGAACGGGAACCGATGATTATGCTTCGTTTGTAATGACGGGTAAAATAAGTGCCTCGGGCAATCTGATGACACTTACTAACGGCGACAGCCCAACCACTACCTTAGCGGGCAAAAACTATTGTTTCTACAAGCTATTTGACGGCTGCACAAGCTTGACGGCAGCGCCTGAGCTTCCTGCCAAGACTTTGTCAAATTACTGCTATTACAGCATGTTCTACGGCTGCACGGGTTTGACTCAGGCACCCGCTCTGCCTGCCAAGACGCTGTCCGAAGGATGCTATCGAGACATGTTCCACGGCTGCACAGGTTTAACGGAGGCTCCTGATTTGCCTGCCGTGACACTGGCTGACTACTGCTACCGGCAGATGTTCTACGGTTGTACCGGGCTGAATTACCTTAGGGTAAAGTTCACCTCATGGACCGGTGCCACCGATGCCACTTTAGATTGGCTGGCGAATGTGTCGGCTACCGGTACATTTGTATGTCCTACGGAATTGGACACCTCTACCAGGAATGCTTCGCGCGTGCCATCAGCCTGGACAGTCAACGTCGATTACCTCTGCTTCACCGCCGTGGAAGCAGGCTCTGTAAAACTAACTAAAAAAGGAAATATCACTGCCACCATCCAAACCAGTACGGACGGTACTAACTGGACAAACTACACCTTTGATACAAACATTCCTCTCGCGGTAGACGAGAAAGTTTATTTTAGGGGTAATTACGTAGGAACGGGACCCGATGATTATGCTTCGTTTAGAATGACAGGTAAAATAAGTGCATCCGGTAATATTATGACACTAACAGACGGCGATAATCCGGGTACTTCGTTGGCAGACAAAAACTATTGTTTCTACAAACTATTCGATCAATTCGACTACGATCTATGGGAGGGTAGTGACGTCTTGACTACCGCACCCGATCTGCCTGCGACGACTTTGGCTAACTATTGCTACGCTTCCATGTTCTTTGGCTCCACGGGTTTAACAGAGGCACCCGAACTACCTGCCATGACCATGTATGATTACTGCTACAACGCTATGTTCGCTTTTTGCACGGGCTTGACAGAAACACCTGCGCTACCTGCTACGACTGTGGCTGAACACTGCTACGAATTTATGTTCTACGGCTGCACCTGTTTAACTATGGCTCCTGCCCAATTGCCTGCCGCCACGCTGGCAAGTGACTGCTACAACCACATGTTTGGCAGTACCAAGTTAGCAAGTGCGCCCGCTTTACCCGCCACGACGCTGGCTGAACGCTGCTACTACGGCATGTTTTACGATTGCAAAAATTTGACTGCAGTGCCTGCTCAGCTTCCTGCCTTGACCCTGGCACCGAACTGCTACGAAGCCATGTTCAACGACTGTACTAATTTGACAGAGGCTCCTGCTCTGCCTGCCACGACGCTGGCCAAAGTGTGTTACCGCCAGATGTTCCGGGGCTGCACAAGTTTAACGGAGGTTCCTGCCCAACTACCCGCCACCACACTGGTTGATTCCTGCTACCAGCAGATGTTTTTTGACTGCCAAAGTCTAACAGAAGCGCCTGAGCTACATGCCACAACTTTTGCTAAAGAGTGCTGCAACGAGATGTTTTGGGGCTGCACCCAACTGGATTACCTTAAGGTACACTTTACCTCATGGGCAGATGATATCGATGCTACCTTGAACTGGATGGGAGGTCTATGGCTTACCGGCTCATTTGTATGTCCTGAGGACTTGGATACCTCTATCAGGGACGATTCGCACGTACCGCAGGACTGGATTGTGGACACTGGAGCCATCGTTGATTATCTCTGCTTTACCGCCGGAGAAGCGAATTCTTCCGTGCAGCTAAATAAACATGGGAATATTCCGGCCGGTATCCAGATCAGTATGGACGGTATCAAATGGACTCACTACTTTTTTGATATGAATATACCACTCGCCGAAATAGGCGATAAGGTCTATTTTAGGGGTCTTTATCAGGGGATGGGACCCGACGATTACGCTTCGTTTGTAATGACGGGTAAGATAGCTGCCTCGGGCAATATCATGTCACTTACCGACGGTGCCGCCCCGACCACTTCTTTGACAGGCAAAAACTATAGTTTTTACAAACTATTCGACGGCTGCACAAGCTTAACGGCGGCACCTCAACTGCCTGCTACGACACTGGCACCAAGCTGCTACCGCAACGTGTTCACCGGTTGTACGGGTCTAACGGCGGCGCCTGCTCTACCTGCCATAAATCTGGCTGACTACTGCTACATGAATATGTTCCGTGACTGTACGGGCTTGACGACGGCACCTACACTACCTGCCACAAATCTGGCGCCGAGCTGCTACCGGCAGATGTTCCTCGGCTGTACAGGTCTAACGGCGGCGCCTGTGCTGCCCGCCACCACTCTGTTTGAGTTCTGCTACACAAATATGTTCAATAACTGTACGGGCTTGACGACGGCGCCTACTCTACCTGCCACAACTATGGCACCGAACTGCTGCCGGCAGATGTTCTTCGGCTGTACGAGTCTAAAGGCGGCGCCTGCTCTATCTGCCACAAATCTGGCTGACTACTGCTACATTTACATGTTCTATGGCTGCACGAGTTTGACTACGGCTCCTGCTCAACTTCCTGCCACAAATCTGGCTAACTACTGCTACACCGGCATGTTCCTCGGCTGCACGAGTTTGACTACGGCTCCTGCTCAACTTCCTGCCACAACGCTGGCTGAAAGCTGTTATGAAAACATGTTCGGTGGCTGCACCAAGTTGACGGCAGCTCCTGAACTTCCCGCCACGACTTTGACTAAATACTGCTATTTTGGCATGTTCCAAGGTTGCACCGATTTAACGACTGCACCGGAGTTACCTGCCACGACTTTGGTTGACTCCTGCTATTACGCTATGTTCCATGAATGTACCAGCCTGAATTACCTTAAGGTACACTTTACCTCATGGGCAGATGCCATCGGCGCCACCTCACACTGGGTATGGAATGTATCGGCTACCGGCACATTTGTATGTCCCACGGACCTGGATACATCTATCAGGGGTGCTTGGTACGTACCGGAAGGCTGGACCGTCGATATTATTTCGGGAACTAACCCTGTGTTGGATAGCCGCTTCGACCCCAATGGTGTTATTCACAACATTTCAGGACAGCGGGTAGATGAGAACTACAAGGGTATCCTTATTCAAAATGGGAAAAAGTATCTTAGGAGGCACTAAGGGAGACAAAAAGAACAAAGAACAAAGACAAAAGAGTAAAGACAAAAGACAAGGGTGGATAGTAGATAGTTTTGGAAGTTAGAGAAGTTAAGGAAGTTAAGGAAGTTAGTTTTAGTAGATAGTAGCTGGTAGTTAGTAGTTAGTAGATTTTGGAAGTTATTGAAGTTAAGGAAGTTAGGGAAGTTAGGGAAGTTAGTTTTAGTAGATAGTAGCTGGTAGTTAGTAGTTAGTAGATTTTGGAAGTTATTGAAGTTAAGGAAGTTAGGGAAGTTAATGCGTTCCGGGGTGCGGGGTCTGATTTGTTCATCGTTCTCCGTTCAACAATTAAACGATTCAACAATTCAACACTACACATTACACATTAAACAATTTGTCTTTATTCTTTTGTCTTTGCTCTTTGCTCTTTGTTCTCAGTTAAACAGTTCAACGATTAAACAATTAAACGATTAAACAAATAAATAATCATTAATCCCATAGTCCCAAAGTCCCCCTTCGGGGGGTTGGGGGGCTATAATTACTAATCAACCCACAGCCCTGATCCTCTCTCTAATGAGGCTCCAAGCCCCCTTCGGGGGGTTGGGGGCTTTCTTTGGGGGATTTAGGGGGTTGGGGGCCACACAACAATCACATCATGAAACCAAAAAACCACAATCTCAAACTTTTATGCCTATCGCTCCTGATGATGTTAGGAGCCGGCAGCTTGTATGCAGTCGATTACCTCTGCTTTACCGCCGGTGAAGCAAATTCTTCCGTACAGCTAAAGAAAAACGGAAATGTCACCGCCACTATCCAAACCAGTACGGACGGTACTAACTGGACAAACTACACTTTTGATACAAACATTCCTCTCGCGGTAGGCGAGAAAGTTTATTTTAGGGGGAATTACGTAGGAACGGGACCCGATGATTATGCTTCGTTTAGAATGACAGGTAAAATAAGTGCATCCGGTAATATTATGACACTAACAGACGGCGATAATCCGGGTACTTCGTTAGCCGGCAAAAACTATTGTTTCTACAAACTATTCGAACTACTCGGCTACGAAGATCTATCCTACTATGATCAATACGGGGGCAATGATATTCTGACTACCGCACCCGAATTGCCTGCCACGACTTTAGCTGACTATTGCTACAGCACTATGTTTGTTGGCTGCGCAGGTTTGACAGAGGCACCCGTACTACCTGCCATGACCCTGTCTGATTACTGCTACAACGGTATGTTCGCTTTCTGCTCGGGCTTGACAGAGGCACCTGCTTTGCCTGCTACGACTGTGGCTGAACACTGCTACGAATTTATGTTCTACGGCTGCACAAGTTTGACTACGGCTCCTGCCCAATTGCCTGCCGCCACGCTGGCAAATGACTGCTACAACCACATGTTTGGCAATACCAACTTGACAAGTGCACCGGAGCTACCTGCCGAGAATCTGGCTGCCGGTTGCTACCACGGCATGTTCTACGATTGTGAAAATTTGACTAAAGCACCTGCTCTGCCTGCCACGACATTGGTTAATGACTGCTACTCCGATATGTTCGACCAATGCGCCAATTTGACGGATGCACCTGAACTGCCTGCCACGACACTGGCAACAAACTGCTACAAAGCAATGTTCCGAGGCTGCATCAAACTGAATTATCTTAAAGTAAACTTTACTTCATGGGCAGACGATATCCATGCTACACAAGAATGGTTGGGAAGTGTGTCTAACACCGGCACATTTGTATGTCCCGAAGGCTTGGATACCTCCATCAGAGACGAATCGCACGTACCGGCGGGATGGACTGTTAATTATACAGATCCGGGTCCCGATGTTGATTATCTCTGCTTTACTGCCGAAGAAGCAAATTCTTCCGTGAAGCTAAGTGTGACCGGAAGTATCACTGCCAATATCCAAACCAGTACGGACGGTACTACCTGGAATGACTATGCGTTTGATACGAACATTGAACTCGCCGGAATAGGCGAAAAAGTCTATTTCAAGGGCGATTACCAAGGAACGGGACGCGACAATTACGCTTCGTTTGTAATGTCGGGTAAGATAAGTGCCTCCGGCAATGTGATGACACTTACCAACGGTGATGATCCGGGCACTTCTTTGGAAGGTAAAGACTTTTGTTTCTTCAGGCTATTCAATAATTGCACGAGCTTGACGGCGGCTCCTGAACTGCCTGCCACAACGCTGGCACCAAGCTGCTACCGCAACATGTTCACCGGCTGTACGGGTCTGACGGTGGCACCTGAGCTGCCTGCTAAGACTTTGGCTGACTACTGCTACATTTACATGTTCAATGGGTGCACGAGTCTGACGACGGCGCCGGAGTTACCTGCCACAACACTGTCTGCACTCTGCTACTACGGTATGTTCTATGGTTGCACAGGTCTAACAGCGGCTTCCGAGCTGCCTGCTACGACGCTGGCTTCAAGATGCTACGAGTTTATGTTCTACGGCACGGGGTTGATCAATGCACCCGCTCTTCCTGCCACGACCCTGGCTGAACGTTGCTATTACGCCATGTTTGGTGGATGCTCCGCTTTAAAAACGGCACCGGAATTATCCGCCACGACTTTGGTTAATTACTGTTATGAGTTCATGTTCTATGGCTGCCCGGATTTGACTGAGGCGCCTGCTCTGCCTGCCACGACTTTAACTGACAATTGCTACCGGGGCATGTTCTCCGGCTGCGCGAGTCTGACGGCGGCTCCTGAGCTTCCCGCTACGACCCTGACACCGGGCTGCTACGCCGGCATGTTCCAATACTGTACGAAGTTGACGGCGGCGCCTGAGCTGCCTGCTACAACGCTGGCTGAAAACTGCTACGCCGGAATGTTTTCGGAATGCACGAGCCTGGAGGCGGCGCCTGAGCTGCCTGCCACGACTTTAGCACCATACTGCTACTACTCCATGTTCAACGGCTGTACAGGTTTGACTAAGGCTCCTGCTCAACTTCCTGCCACAACCCTGACTGAAAACTGCTACGAGTTTATGTTCACCGGCTGCTCGGATTTGACAGAAGCACCTGCTCTGCCTGCCACAACTTTAGCTGCGGACTGCTACCGTATCATGTTCCACGGTTGCACAGGTCTGACTAATGCACCTGCTCTTCCAGCGACAACTCTGTCTGAAAGCTGTTATGACGGCATGTTCAGTGGCTGTACGAGTCTAACAGTGGCTCCTGAGCTTCCCGCTACAACGCTGGCACCTAACTGCTACTACGGCATGTTCCA